>DAIDHE010000199.1 GCA_027459775.1 Planctomycetales bacterium
GTGTTCCTCGCCGATCTCGTGCTGCGCGAGATCGTCTGAAGAAGCGAAAAGAGAGCGCCGGCAACCTCGCTCGCAATGCAACGAGGGATCGCCGGCGCGGTTCTCGATCGTGACGACCTTTCTGACCCGCTCAACCGCGGCGGAGCTGATCCGCCCGTGCGGCCAGCTTGATCGCGGCGGTGTGAAACAGCCCCCGCGCGCCCGGCCGGGCCTGGCGATACGCTTCGACGAAACCTTCGGTCTGCGTCCAGGCGATGAGCTGCATGATCTGCTTGGACATGAGCTCCAGCATCTCGTCGATGGTGGCGCTCGAAACCTCGAGCGCGCCGGTTTCACCGAGCGACTTGGGCTCGACCGGAAGCTCGGGGAAGGTGGCCGACTCGGCGGTGCGGGTCGGGGCCTTGGCGGCGGGCGGGGCGGTCTCGGCCCAGGGAGCGGTTGCCGTGCCCATGCCGCGCTTGCCTTCGGTCGTGGTCTGATCGTCGGGATCGACGGCGCGGTCCTTGGGCAGGCGCTCGTTGGGATCCTTGGGCAGGCCGGCGGAGGTGTAGAGCTTGCCATCCGCGCCGACGCGGCCGGGCAGATTGGGGATTTGCCGCGACTCGATGAGCTGGCGGCGGATCTTGGCCACCAGCTCGCGACTGACGGCAAGCTCCTCGGCCATCCGGCGGTCCGACCAGTCGTGGTGGAGCTTGAGCTTCACCTCGACGGCCCGCCTTCGCTCGGCCCGCGTCAGCGGCAGGCCGTGGAACAGATTCACGCTCGCGACGAAATCGAGCGCGTCGGTCATCGTCCCCGCGATGATCTCGGCCTTGATGGTGCGCTTGCCGAGCATGACGGCGGCGGCGTGGCGATGAAAGCCGTCGGCGACCAGGTATTTCTTTTCGACCTCATAGATCGTGATGGGTGGCAGTCGTTCCCACGAGTCGGCGTAACGCTCGACGGTGAAATCGTCGAGGCGATCGCGAAGATTCAGGGTGGGTTCGATCACGAGGTCGTCGAGGGGTATGTCGCGAATCTTCATCGAAGGGTGCTCCAGGTTGCCGGCGCGGGACCGCGGGCCGAAGATGGATCGGTCCGACTCTGTCGGTGTTCAATCGGCGGGGTTGAGGTCGGGCTCGAGTCGGTCTTGCGAAAAAACGAAGTTTGGGGGCGCGACATGCCACGGACGAGGATTCTGGCGACGGGCGCGAGCGGGCGGCTTGGCGCGGCTTTGCGCGAGCGCTTGGCTATGACGACGCACGAGGTCGCGCTCTGGAGCGGGCCGAGCACTCGCGATCCGGCGATGCGCCCGGTGGATCTCACCGACTCGGGCGCGGTCGAGTCCGCGCTCGCGGCCGACGATCCGGCCGTCGTGATTCACGCCGCGGCGGTGAGCACGGCCGACCGGGCTTTTCGCGAACCGCGTCTGGCGCACGCGGTCAACGTCGTGGCGACGGGGCGGATCGCCGACTGGTGTGTGGGCCGCGGCCGCCGCCTGATCCTGGTCTCGACCGATCTGGTCTTCGACGGAAGGGCCTCATGGCGCCGCGAGCAGGATCCGGCCCAACCCATTCTCGAATACGGGCGCACCAAGCGCGCGGCGGAAGAACTCCTGGACCATCGACCCGGCTGCCTGTCCGCGCGGCTGAGCCTGCTCTATGGACCCACGCCTTGCAAGCGCCCCAGCTTTTTCGACCAGGCGATGGGCACGCTCAGGGCCGGCATTCCCCAGGCCTTCTTCATCGACGAATATCGCACGCCCCTCGATTACGCCTCGGCCGCCGCGGCCCTCGTCGCGCTCGCCCTCTCGGATCTGACGGGCCTCGTCCATGTCGGTGGGCCCGAGCGGCTCTCGCGGTTTGACCTCATGCGCAGAGCGGCGAGGGCGCTCGGTATCGACCCCAAACTCGTCCTCGCCAATCATCTGCGCGACATCGTCTTTCCCGAGCCCCGGCCGGCCGACGTCTCGCTCGACTCGTCGCTGTTCGTCGCGACTTTCCCCAGCGCATCGCGACCTAAAATCGAGCAAGCCCTCGAGGCCCCCTGAACCGCGCTTCCCCGCCGATCCGCTGAATCTCTTCACCGCCGCCTCGAGTATGATTCTATGATGGCGGAGGCGGGCTCTGCTGGCGCGCCGGCTCCTGGGGCGTCCAGGGGACGATCGGCAACAAGAGTTCCCATGCGAGAACCATCCATGATTCGTCCGCTGGCTCGGTCCGCGGCCCTCGCGTCGTTCCTGGGGTTGGGTCTTCTGGCCGGCACTCAGACCTGGGCGTTCGCGGACCCGACCTATCATCGCGACGTCGAGCCCTTGCTCCAGAAACATTGCCAGGATTGCCATCGACCCGGCCAGGTCGCGCCCTTCGCGCTTCTGACGTACGAGCAGGCCCGCAAACGGGCAAGCGACATGCAGACGGTCATCGAGGATCGCAAAATGCCGCCGTGGCACGCCTCGACCAAGGAAGGCGGACCGTTTCGCGGGGCGCGGGTACTGAACGAGGGCGAGATCAAAACCCTCGCCGATTGGGTCTCCGCCGATTGCCCCAAGGGCGACCCTAACGACGCGCCCACCCCACGGAAATGGGACTCGGACTGGACCCTCGGCAAGCCCGACCTGATCCTCAAGCCGGCCGCGGCCTACACCCTGGCCGCTTCGGGCGCCGACGAGCTCCGCGTCTTCGTGCTGCCATCGGGTCTGACCGAGGGGCGCTGGATCCGCGCGGTCGATTTCAAGCCCGGAAACACCCGTATCGTGCACCACATGCTCTGCGCGTTCGACGTGTCGGGCCGCGCTCGTGAGATGGACGACGACGAGCCCGGGCCAGGCTACTTGACCTTCGGCGGCTACGGCCGGCTCAAGAGCGGGCTGCCGTTCTTCCCCGCGGGCGGGCTGGGCGGCTGGGCGCCCGGCAAGTTCCCCAACGTGCTCAAGGGGGGCGTGGGTCGGTATCTCCCCGCCCATGCCGACGTCCTGTTGCAGGTCCACTATCATCGCGACGGCAAGGTCGAAACCGACGCATCGTCGATCGGGATCTATTTCGCCAAGGAACCGATCGACAAGCTCGTCCGCGGCTCGCTCGTCTTGCCCCCTCGGGCTGGCCTGTTCTCACGCCCAAAGCTCAGCATCCCCGCCGGCGATCCCAATTACGAGGTCCGCGGCGAGTGGACGGCCCGAGCCGACATCCACCTGCACGCGCTCACCCCGCACATGCACTGGCTGGGCAAGGATCTGCTGCTCACCGCCGTATTCCCCGACGGCAAGAAACGCACCCTGATCAAGGTCGACCACTGGGACTTCAACTGGCAAGACATTTATGATTTCCAGTCCCCGGTCGCCATCCCCGCCGGGACCAAGGTCGAATTGCTCGCCCATTTCGACAACTCGGCCGCCAACCCGACCAATCCCAACAAACCGCCCAAGGTGGTGAAATGGGGCGAGCAGACGACCGACGAGATGTGCATCGGATTCCTCCATTTCACCCGCGACGACGAGCATCTCCACAACCAGCCCCCGCCCCCCGCGGCCTGGATCGAAATGATGGAAAAACGCGCCGCCCGACCCCAGCCCGGCTCGTGACCGGCCGGTTCCTGGGTCAGCTCCGGACGACTCGTCCCCGAGCTCGGAAAAACCAGTAGGCCGGCACGCCGAGCACAATGATGCCCAGGCCGGCCAGCGATTGCGCCTGGCTCTTGTGGTCGCCGATCATACTGCCCAGAAGGAACAGCGACGCGACCACGTACACGATCGGCGTCACCGGATAACCCAGCGTCCGATAGGGTCGGTGCAGGTCCGGGCGCTTGACGCGGAGCACGAACACGCTCGAGATCGCCAGCATGTAAAATAGATTCGCGCCAAAGACCACGTAGGTATAAAGCAAGTCGTAAAGCGGCGTTTGATTGAGCGTCGTCCAGACCGCGAGGATCGGCCGGGGCAGGCTCGTTCCGGTCGGGGGCGGAACCAGGATCAGGACCGTGCCGAGGATCGTGAGCGCGATCGCCCACACGCCCTGGGCGATGATCGCGGCCGCGGGCGTCTCGTGAACCGCGTGGACCCGGCCCAACCGGGCGGGGAAGACGCCGTCGCGGGCCATCGCGAAATAGGCCCGCGGCCCCGAGAGCGCATTTCCATTGAGCGAGATGAACGTCGAGCACATCACCAGGATCGAGATCGCCACCACCCCTTTTTGCCCGATCAGGCTCTTGCAATAAATGGCCGCGACGGCGTTTTCCACGCCCCCCTTGGCGGCTCGCCCCGTGTCGGCGATCGCAGTCCAGGGCAAGACATAGTGATATGCGAGCGTCATAGATACATACACTAATACAAGTACCGCCATACCCATGATGAGCGCCCGCGGGATGTTCTTGCCGGGTTCGTGGATTTCCTCGGCGAGCGGCGTGACGTTGGTCCAGCCGTCGTAGGCCCACAAAACGCTGACCATCGCCGCGGCCATCCCGAGCACGAGCCCGCTCGAGCCCTGTTCGGGCCAGAACGGGGCGAAATTCGCGGTCGAGCCGCCGCCGGTCACGAAGGGCAGGCTCATGAGCCCGAGCACGCCGCCGACCTTGAGGACGGTGCCAACGACCTGAAGCGCGCCCCCGCCGCGCGTGCCCAGCACGTTCACGACGACCACGACCGCGATGGCCGTCACGGCCGCGCCGGCCTGCCAGAGCTCGCCTGGAATCGGCTCTGGCGGGGGCGCGAGCTGGGCGAAATAGCGGGCGAAGGCCGCCGCCAAGGTCGCCATCGAGCCCGTCCTCGCCACCAGGAACTCGACCCAGCCAAACAGAAACGCGGGCAGCGGCCCATACGCCTCACGCAGATACACGTAAAGCCCCCCCGCCCGCGGCAGCATTGCCCCCAGCTCGGCCAGCGTGAGCGCCCCGGCGGCGCTGAAGAGCCCCCCCACGATCCACACCACCAGCACGCCGCTCAGATTGGGGACTTCGTGCGCGACCCGCGCGGGCACGAGGAAAATCCCCGACCCGATCACCGAGCCGACGACCACGCAAAACGCCTGGATCGGCCCGAGCACGCGCGGCAGCTCGGTGCGGGGAGTGGTCTCGGCGGGGCGATTCATGGGGATGGACGATTCCTTGGTTTCCAGGTGCATAATCCGATCAGCGCGGAATCAGCCCCGCCGCCTGCTCACGCGCCGACTTGAGCACGGCCGTTGCTTTCTTGAGGCTCTTCACGGTGCGGTCGACCTCGGGAGCGAGCTTCGCCGATTTGGGCTCCTCGAGCACCTGGCGGATCGCCGGCAGCGGCCATGCCGCGTAGCCAGTGGTGAGCCCAGGCGCGTAGACCGCGTGCTTGAACCACGGGCGGCCGGTCAGGCCCGGCTCGAGCAGGAACGCACGCTCGACGCGGGCGATCGCCTCGTTGAGCGGGACAAGCTGAGCGGGCCCGAGATCGTCGCTCTCGGCCACTTTTTTCAGATCGACGTCGAGCGCGGACGCTTCGTGGGCAAACTCCAGGACCGCCTCGATCAAGGCCGGCTGGCCCTCGAACGCCTCGCTCGTGGGTTCGTCCACCTTGCGCAGGCGCCGCGCCTCATGGAGCCTCAGCTCGTCGACGTGATGCCGAAGGGCGGCCGCGTACGGGGTGAATGTGAAGGGCAAGAGCGGGGCGGCGGCAGCGCGCATCATGATCAGCGTATACAGCCGGGCGGCCATGGCGTGGGTCAAGAAGCCGGGGTCGCCGTGCTTTTCCATCCAGTGAAAGTCGTCGTAGACCGAGTGATAGACGCCGTAGCTCCCCTTGAAGCCAGAATCCAGGCACGGGATACCCAGGTGGTCGATGAAGACCGTGTAATCCGAGCCCGAGCCAAGTGTCCCAAGTTGGGGCGTGAAACCCTCGCCAGGCGCGTCCTTGCCCCAGGCGGGGTCCGCGAGCACGAGCGGCGACTCGGCCGCCCACGCCGTCCGCCTGGCGGCGACCCAACTCGCGGAAAGCGGCTTCCCCGTCCGCGGGTTCGTGATCGAGCCCGCCGCGTCCAGGAACAGGTCGCGCAAGGACGGCACGCCCGAGCCTTCGAGCTCCGGCCCGCTCACCGCCGAATCGACATTGAGCATCAACACGGCCTTTTGGTCGAGCTCCTTCGCGTTGGCCTCGCCCCATTCCGTCGAGCCCACCAGGCCGTATTCCTCGGCGTCCCAGCTCGCGTACACCAGCGTTCGCCGCGGTTTCCAGCCTTTTTTCACGGCTTCGCCCAGGGCGTGGCAGGCTTCCAGGGTCGCTGCGGTGCCGCTGCCAGGGTCGACTGCGCCGTGGACCCAGGCGTCGCGATGATTCCCCATCATCACCCAGCGCTCGGGAGATTCGGTCCCCGGTATCGTCGCGATCACGTTCCAGATGGGCGTGACGGCGTAGTGCAGATTGATTTCCATCGCGACCCGCGCCGGCCCGGGGCCGATGTGATAGGTGAGAGGCAGCCCTCCCTGCCAACCTGTCGGAACGACGGAGCCGCTTATCTTTTTCAGGATCGCGTGGGCGGCGTCATAGCCGATCGGGAGCGAAGGGATGAGCGCCAGGTAGTCTTCCTTCGCGATCCCGGTTCGTTTCGCCCACGATTCGTCGTAGAGCAGCCCCTTCACGGGATCGAAGGGGATTCTCTCGGCCCCTTCGATCGATGGTCCCATCGGCGTCGACGGATCGCCGGGCCCCATCGACAGGAATTGCACACTCCCGCGCTGAATCGCGCCGCCGGGCCGATACGGGCCCTCGGGATAGACCTCGCCCTTCGCAAAACCGTCGTCGGCCGGATCCGAGAAGATCAAGACGCCGGCCGCCCCGTGCTTCTGGGCGTTCTGAACCTTGAGCCCGCGAAAAATCGCCCCGTACCGGACCAGGACGATCTTGCCCGCGACGTCCACGCCCATCTTGTCGAGCGTACTGAAGTCCTCGGGCCGGCCAAAGTTCGCATAGACGACCCGGTCATGGGCCGCGCCCGAGGCCCCGTAGCCGTGAAAACCGCGAAAGGCCGATGCCGATCCCGAATCGTTGTCGGCGGGGATGGCCGGCTCGTCGATCCGCAGGGACTGCTTCGCCCCGTCGATCGACAACCCCGAGTACCGATCTGGAACGGGATAATTGAGCAACACCTTCAGCTCGACCAGCTCGGCCTTCCAGCCCCATTCGCGCAGTTTATCGCGGACGAAGACGGCCGTTTGATAGTCGGCCTTGGTACCGGCGACGTGGGGCTCGGCCGTGAGGGTTCGCAGCCATCGCCGGGCGTTTTCCGGCAACGGGACGGCCAGGGCCGCCTTTTCAGCCTCGAGCTGGGCCGGGCTCGACGCCCTGGAAAAGCCCAAGGGCTTGGGGGCGTCTTCCGCGTGGGTGCTCGGACTCCAGGACAGATCCAAAAGCACCAGGGAAATCAACCCGGCCAGGGCGCTGGCGTGGCGTCGTACCGAACTCCGCATTGTCGTTCCTCGGACGGGCGTGGATGGAAAAAGAGCGAAAAAAGCCAGCGCCGGCAACGCGCGAGCGGCCGGAGGGAGCGGCCTGAATCGCGCGGCAGGGCTCCGAGGATACGGCCTCGAGCGACGACTTGAAAGGGGGCAACGCCCCGCGTCCCGGCATCGTGGGTTCGGTACTCGATTCATCAAATTGGTTCTTGATCTCGGTCGCGCGCCCTGGATACACTCTTCCCATGCGCGACGATCGAGGGTGCGCGACCCGCGTTCATTCGATCTCGCCAGCCAGTTCCTTCGGTCGTCGGTCGGGGCTCTCCAGCCCTTGTGTGCGGTAGAGGCGCGGTCGATAGGTCGCTTTTTGCAAGTGATCGCGGGGGATGCGCATGGCACTTTCATTCGCGGTCGGTGGGGCGCGGGGCGCGTTTGAAGAGACGTTCGCCGATGAAGTGACGGGCGTGCTCGATCACGCCTATGGGTGCGAGTGCGATTGGGAGCGCGCTCCGATCGCGTCCTTGGGCGAGCTCACGACGGCGGGCTGGGAGCGAATGGTCGGCCGAGCAATCCGCGACCTGGGGTCCGACCGAACCACCAACCTCATGGCCCTGCGCGATAGCGGCCGAGGGGTCTTTTTACCGGCCCACGTGCAGGCGGCGTCGTTTCCCCTCTCCGCCGGCGAGGCCCTCCAGTGCGCCAGTCTGCCCGGCCTGCGCAACGAGCTCGCCGATCTCGCCGAATGCTGGCGGCTGCCGCTCGACGACCACGGCCTGCGCGCCCTGATCGCGGAAGGCCAGCGCGACGACGAGGCCGAGAGCTTCGCGCTCATCACCCTCGCCGCCAACGAAGCCGCCCGCCGCGATTGCCCGCTCTGGCTGATCGTCCGCTGATTTCGGCAGCCCGCGCCTAAGAAATCCGCCGGTCGTGCGTCTAGCTCTCGGGACGGCAATCAAGCTGGCCCTCGCCTGGGGCGGGATGATGCCGAAATCGCCAGAGCCTGACCACGACGCCTGGGTTCGCGACGCCGTCCTTCGCCACGAAGGGGGGCTGATCCTCTACGCGGCCCGGCTGCTGCGCGATCGCGAGCTCGCCCGCGACGTGGTGCAAGAGACTTTCCTGCGGCTCTGCGCGGCCGACCGCGCCGCCGTCGACGGCCATCTGGCCGAATGGCTCTTCACCGTCTGTCGCAACCGGGCGCTCGATCTCTTGCGGAAGGAGAATCGCATGGCGACGCTTCGCGAGGAACACATCCAGCTCTGCCTGAGCCCCGAGCCAGGCCCACCCGAAATCGCCGAGCACGACGAACGCTCGAACCAGATCCTGCGCCTGCTCGAGTCGCTCCCCGACAAGGAGCGCGAGGTGATCAGGCTCAAATTCCAGAACGGATTCTCATATCAAGAGATCAGCCGCATCACCGGCCACAGCGTCTCCAACGTCGGCTACCTGATCCACGCCGGGATCACGTCGCTTCGCGCCCAGCTCATTCATGGCCAGGCGGCCAAGGCTTGAACGAACCAGGAGACCCCGCCATGAACCTTGACCATCCGACGACCATGGACCCCAGCGACCCTCGACTGACCGCCTACGCGCTCGGCGAGCTCGAGCCCTGCGAGCAAGCCGCCGTCGAGCAGGCGCTCGCCCAGTCCGACCTCTGCCGCCAGACCGTCGACGAGATCCGCCAGACGGCCGCGCTCCTGACCGAACACATGAAGGCCGAGCTGGCCCGCACGCCGGCCCCGCGGCCGATCCTGCCGATCGAGACCGCGCTCAGCACTCCGGCCAGGTTCTTCACCTTGAGGCGAAAGGTTCTCGCCCTGGGCTCCATCGCTGCGGTTGGGATCGTCTCCGGACTGCTCCTGCCGGCGCATCAGGCGGCTCGGCTGGTGACTCCAGAGGAGATGGCTCGAATCGAGGCCAAGCTCGCGGGTCGCGAGACCCCAGAATACTATGCCAAGTCGGCCGCGCCCAATCCGCGGGATTGGTTCAGCCAGGGCGGCCAACCGCCAGGGGCCGTCTTCAGCTCCGACGCCTTCCCCGCCGAGCCCACGCTGGCCCAGGCGAGGAGCGTGAATCCCGAGCAGCCACCCACCTTTGCGCGGTCCCGGAAGGCCATGGTGGCCAAACGAGCGGACCCGGCCGCGGGCCAGGCCGCGCCGGCCTCTCCCCTGTCCACCGGGAAAACTGGCGAACAGCAAAATGGATTGGGCATGATGATGGCGATGCAGCAGATGAAGGCGAAGGGGATGATGGGAGGGGGAATGGGGATGACCCCCGCCCGCGACGGCGCGAAGGCCGGCGAACCGGACAGGGCCGCCGTGACCCTCTCCCTCGCCCAGGGCCTCGAGAAGGAACGCAAGAGCAAGGACAAGACCGCGAACATGCCCGCCCCCAACGCGACTAAGCCCAGGACCGCCAATGATCCCGAGAGGGAAGTCATCGGCGACGGTGAGGCCAGCAGGCAGCTTCGTGAGGAGGGTCGCCGCAAGAGAAACAGCGGCGAGGACTACCAGCGGCTGGTCGAAAACCTCTTCCAGAAGGTCGACCGCGATCCGCGATCGACCTTCTCGATCGACGTCGACACCGCCAGCTACGCCAACATCCGCCGATTCCTCGATCAGAATCAGGTTCCGCCGCCGGACGCGGTCCGAATTGAAGAGATGATCAACTATTTCCCCTATGCCGATGCGCCTCCGACCGACGGGCCGCATCCGTTCGCGGTCCATGTCGAGACCTCCGGCTGCCCCTGGAACCCAAGCCATCGCCTCGCGCGGATCGGGATCGCCGCGAAGCCCATCGATCAATCGCGCAGGCCAGCGTCAAACCTGGTCTTCCTGGTCGACGTCTCGGGCTCGATGCAGGCGCCGAACAAGCTCCCGCTCGTCCAGTGGAGCCTCTCGCGCTTGGTCGAGCAGCTTGGCGAAAACGACCGGGTCGCGATCGTCGTCTATGCCGGTGCGTCGGGGCTCGTGTTGCCGTCAACCTCGTGCATGCACAAGGCCCGGATTCTCTCGGCTATCGAAGAGCTCCAATCAGGCGGCTCGACCAACGGCGCGGCCGGCATTCAGCTCGCCTATGACGTGGCCGCCCAGAACTTCATCACGAACGGCACGAACCGCGTGATCCTGGCCACCGACGGCGATTTCAACGTCGGCGCCACCGACCCGAACGACCTCGTCCGCCTGATCGAGGCCAAGGCCAAGAGCCGCGTGTTCCTGAGCGTGCTCGGCTATGGCATGGGCAACCTCAAGGACGCGACGCTGGAAAAGCTCGCCGACAAGGGAAACGGCCACTACGCCTACATCGACTCCCCGCGCGAGGCGTACAAGGTCTTGGTCGAGGAGATGGGCTCGACCCTGGTGACGATCGCCAAGGACGTGAAAATCCAGATGATCTTCAATCCCGCGATGGTCCGGGCGTTCCGGCTGATCGGCTACGAGAACCGCCTGCTCGCGCACCGCGATTTCAACGACGACACGAAGGACGCCGGCGAGATCGGGGCAGGGGCGCACGTGACGGCTCTTTATGAGATCGTCCCGCGCGGGGCGTCGGACCCCATCCTCGCCGGGAACGAACCAGCGGCCAAACAGGACGGCTCGTTCGATTTCGCGGCCCCCGAGACGTCGTTCACCGTCAGGCTGCGGTACAAGCCTCCCAAGGAAGACGAGAGCAAGCTGATCGAGCGCCCGGTGACCGATCGCGGCGGCGGCTTCGCCACGTCTTCCGACGACATGCGGCTGGCCGCGGCGGTGGCGGCGTTTGGAATGTTGCTCAGGCGCTCGCCCTATCACGGCGACCTCACCGCCGCGAGCGTGCTCACGATCGCACGGCCGACCCTCGACCACGACCCCGGCGGCTACCGCGCTGAGTTCCTCGAGCTGGTGCGAAAAGCCGAGCGGCTGGGGCTGGGAACCGGCCTCGAAGCACCCTGAACGAGCCAAGCCACCCTCGAACGGGGCGCTCGACGCCAGTCGCGCGCCCCGTTTTCGTTTTGGAGCAGGTCCCCTCACTCGCCGCGAACATGGCCCGAGCCGATGACGATCCATTTGGTGCTGGTCAGCTCGCGAAGCCCGCAGGGGCCGCGGGCGTGGATCTTGTCGGTGCTGATCCCGATCTCAGCCCCCAATCCCAGCTCGCCGCCGTCGTTGAACCGGGTGCTGGCGTTGACCATCACGGCCGCGCTGTCGACCAGGGCGACGAACCGCCGCGACGCCTCGAGGTCGGTGGTCACGATCGCGTCGGTATGTCCCGATCCGTACCGCGTGATGTGCGCGATCGCATGATCGAGCGAATCGACCACGCCCACCGCCAGAATCTTATCCAGATATTCTTGATCCCAATCGGAAGCGACCGCCGGCGTCATCGCCGGAACGACGGCCCGGGCTCGGTCGTCGCCCCGGAGCTCGACGCCGACGCTCATGAGCGCCTCCGCCGCGAACGGCAGGAACCGGGCCGCCACGCCGCGGTGGACCAGAAGCGTCTCGGCCGCGTTGCAGACCCCGGGGCGCTGGGCCTTGGAATTGACGGTGATCCGCACCGCCATCTCGATGTCGCAAGGATCGTGGACGTAGACGTGGCAATTGCCCTGGTAATGCTTGAGCACCGGCATTCGCGCCTCGGCGACGACCCGGCGAATCAGGCTCTCGCCGCCCCGTGGGATCGCCAGGTCGATCCATTCAGGCATGGCCAGCAGGCGGCCGACGGCCTCGCGGTCGATGACCGGCACAAGCGCAACCGCGTGTTCGGGCAGGCCGCAGCGGGCCAGCTCGTCCCTGAGCACGGCATGGAGCGCCCGGTTGGTGGCGAGGGCTTCCTTGCCCCCGCGGAGAATCGCCGCGTTGCCGCTCTTCACACAAAGCGCGGCCGCATCGACGGTGACGTTGGGCCGGCTCTCGTAAATCATGAATACCACGCCCAGGGGCACGCGCTCCTTGCGAACCTCGAGCCCGTTCGGCCGCCGGCTCGCCTCGACGACCTCGCCGATCGGGTCGGGAAGGGCGGCCACGTCGCGCAGGGCCTGGGCCATGGCCTCGATGCGGCCCGGCGTGAGCGTGAGTCGGTCGACGGCCGCGGCGTTCAGGCCCAAGGCAGGCGCCGCCGCGCAGTCCTGGGCGTTGGCGGCCAGGATCTCGGCCGTGCGCGCGAGCAAGGCCTGGGCCGATCCCTCGAGCCAGGCGTTCTTGAGCTCGCCCCGCACCACCGCGAGCGCCCGCGACGCCTCCTTGGCGTGGCGCGCGAGATCGCGACAGAGTCGCTCCAGATCCGCTTGCGCGGCGACAGGCGTCATCGTGCTCGGGTTCATCGCTCAATCTCCCAACCGTGGAGCTCGGACCAGACCCGGACGGCGTCGCGCATCGGGCCGACGTCGTGCACCCTGAGCACCCGAGCCCCATGAACGGCCGCCGCCAGCGACCCGACGACCGACCCCGTCACCCGCTCGCCCGCCTTGCGGCCCGTCAGCTTGCCAACGACCCCCTTGCGCGAAATCCCGATCACCACCACACAGCCCAGGCTGGCGAATCGCCCGACGTTCCGCAAGAGCTCGATGCTCTGCGCGTGAGATTTGGCGAATCCGATGCCCGGGTCGATCGCGATCCGTTCGCGACGGATTCCCTGGTCGATCGCCCACACGATCCGCTCGGCCAGGAAATCGTACACCTCGGCGACGACGTCGTCGTAATGGAGGTCGTCTTGCATGGTGGCCGGTGTTCCACGCATGTGCATGAGCACCACGCCAGCGCCCGATCCGGCGACCACCTGGGCCATGGCGGGGTCGCCGCGCAGGGCGGTCACGTCGTTGACGACGGCCGCGCCCAGCTCAAGCGCCCGCCGGGCGACCACGGCCTTGGAGGTGTCGATCGAGACGGGCGTCTGGATCTTTCCCGCGAGCGCCTCGAGCAGCGGGATCGTCCGCGCCAGCTCTTCATCAAGGGAAACGGACAGGCTCCCCGGCCGGGTCGATTCGCCGCCGATGTCGAGAATGTCCGCGCCCTCCAATTCCATCTGGACCGCGGCCGCGACGGCGGAGGCCAGATCCATCCGCTCGCCCCCATCCGAAAAACTGTCGGGCGTGCGATTGAGCACGCCCATGACCTTGGGCGCGGGATCGCCGGGGCCCAGGAGCACGCCCCGCTCACACCTCCAGAGCATCGATTCTCGTCTCACCGCGGGTTCTCGATCGAGCGTTCGCAATCCGGACCTACCGCACATCGTCTTCATTGAACCAAGGGGCTTCCATCATGTCGACGATTTGCTGGGAAATGCTCGTGATGGCGCGCGTGTATGCGCTCAGGGTGGTCTCGCCGACCTCGGGGACGAAGTTGACGCTCTCGGCGACCATGGTCGGCCCCCGATTCTTCTCGGCGTCGGTGGGTGGGTTGTGGGTCCAGTCGAGAGTCACCGTGACCGAGGCCGTGAGCTGACGGGGCAGGTTGGTGGGCGCTTCCACCATCAGGTTGCGGTTGGCATAGATGATCGTCCCCGTCAGGATCGAATCCGCCTGCTCGGGCGTACCGACCACCCGGTACGGAGTTCGCTTGCTGATCTCCTTCTGGACCGCTTCCGTGAGCTGAAGCTGAAGGTCGCGGTGAAACGTCTGGGTCTTGAAGTAGACGAACACCGTCTTGACCTCGCTCGTGTCGAACGGGGCGTAGAAATGCCAGCCCAGGAAACCTCGGTCTTCCTTGGGCTCGCCCGGCGGCCGGACGCCCATGCTGTTGCATCCGAGCGCGAGCGCGGCCAGGAGCAGGGGGGCCAGCGGCCAGGGTCGGCCGCGCCGGCGTGCTCCATCGGGTAATCGCGTCATCCTCCGACCTCCCTGCCTCGATCAGGCGATCACATCATACCCCCGCCCATACCACCCATCATCGGCATTCCCCCCATGCCCATGCCCA
>DAIDHE010000240.1 GCA_027459775.1 Planctomycetales bacterium
ACGGCAAGATCACGTCGGGAACGAGCCGCATCGCCGCGACGGCCGACTCGGCGGCGGCCAGCGTTCGCGCGGGATCCTCGCCCATCAAGATCAGGTTGCCGCCGGCCACCCCTTTTTGCGTTCCAAACGTCTCCTCGCACACGAACTCGCCGTCCATCACCGGCACCCGCCAATAACGCCGGCCGCCGATCACCTTCGAGATCTGCCAGCCGTCGCCGAAATAACGCAGCCGGCCGCCGACGTTGATCGTCTTCTCGCCGACCGGAAGCCCGTTGTAACAGGCCGTCGTCGGGCACGTCATCAAACACTGGCCGACGCGATTCGCGACCGCCTTTTCCAGGGCGTCTCGACTGAACGCAAAGAGCAGCATGCTCACGCCCGGCCGGCCGTCGGGGGTAAGGGTAGGGGCCAGCACGCGCTCGACGCCGGCCTCGGCGTCTCACGCGATCACCGAGGTCGCATAGCCCGTCATCGTCCGCGCTCCGATCTCGGCCCAGGCGGCGGAATCGGCCGTCACGATCACTCGCGCGGCCGTCATCGGAAACGCCTCGGCGAACGAACCCGGCTCGATCGGAACGCGATCCATTTCCATCACGGGCTCCCGACCGCGTAATTGGCATACCGGACCGAGTACATCGCCTCAAACCAGCGCTCGACGTCGTGCTCGACGCCGCGATCGTATTCGGGGGCCGAGAAGAGGGTCGCGCCGGCGGGCGATTCGCGATATTCGCCGTTCTCGATCACCAGCCGCCCCCCCTTGACCACATGCCGCGGCAGCTCGAACATCGCCTGGTAATCCGCGTCCGGCGTGTAGACCGTGATATCGGCGTCGGCGCCCGGCCCCAGATGCCCCTTGTTCGCGAGCCCCAAAATCCGCGCGGGCCCCGCTCGCGTGATGATCGCGATTTCTTGCAGCGAATACTCGCGGTCGAGATCCCGAAGCACGCTCCGCTCGCGAACCCGCTCCGGGGTCGTCTTCAAGACCTCCCGCCGATACGCGCTGTCCATGAGCAAACGAATCACATGAGGATACGCCAGAAACGAGCCGCCGTTGGGGTGGTCGGTGCTCATCGCCACCCGCCAGGGATCCTGGACGAGCAAATACCACTCGAGCCCCGCCGCCCACTGCCAGGCGTTGACCAGGCTCTTGTCGCGGTATTCGATGGGCGAAACGCCGCAGCCCGACTCGAGCTCGACGTCGTGCGAGTACCACTTGGTCCCGTAGAGCCGGGCCAGGTAATGCCCCGCGGGCCCGTCGGCCGTCATGCTGACCGTCTCGCCAAAGAGAACCTGGCCGACGTCGACGGTGATGTTCGTATGCGTGTTCACATAATCCGACAGCTGCGCGACCCGCGAACAGAAACCGGCTAGGTCGTCTTCCTTGCCGCCGTAGCTGTGGAACTGAATGTGCGTCAGATGCCCGCGGCGGCCCTCGAGCAGCCGCATGGTTTCGAGCGTGCTGGCCCAGTTGCCAGGCAGCCCCAGGTTGTTGGCGTGAATGTGGACGGCGTGGGGCATGGCCAGGTCGTCGACAGCGCCGGCGATCGTCGTGAGGATCCGCCGCGGCGAGACGTTGAAGTGGTCAATCGGCGTGTCGAGATCGAGCGCCGTCCCGGTCGCGCCCGACTTCCACGCCTCCACGCCGCCGGGGTTCACGACCTTGATCGCATAAGCCCGGGTCACCCTCATGAGCCAGCCCAGAAACGCCCGGGCGCGCTCGAGCTCGTGGTTCTTGATCGCTTCCAGAAGGTATTGATTATTCCCCGCGAGCGTGTAAAAGCCGCGGTCGATGCACGGGACGTCCTCGAGCTCGAGGTGGGCGTGCCGCGCCGAAAGCGGCGGAATCGCCGCGTCAAAGGCCGTCGTATAACCCATGCCCGCATAGCGTCTGCCGGTCAGGGACGTGGTCGGCACGTCGCCAGGCGCTCCCTTCCTGGTCTGCTCCGGCGTGATCAACCGGGCCGCATTGACCTTGGGCCCGACGATATGGCAGTGCATGTCGACCCCGCCAGGCATCACCACCAACCCCCGGGCGTCGATCACGCGAACGACATGATCGACCGATTCGTCGGGCGGGAGAGTGATCTTCCCCTCCTTGATCCAGACGTCGCACGTCCGCCCGTCGACGCCATTCGCCGGGTCGTGGACCGTTCCTGCCTCGATTTTGAGATATTCCGCTCGCACCGGTTATGGATCTCTATATTAAGTAATATAATATTATATAAGGATTACGATCGGATCCAGATTTCGCCCTTGCCGAGCGCCAGCATGTCGCCGTGATAGAGCTCGAGGTCGGTCGCCAGAATGTCGGGATCGACGGCGAATTCGAGCCTTTCGAGCTCGCGGACGAGCAGGCGAAGGAACACCGGTCGAAACGATCCCGCCGGCCGGAACGTGAGCGGCAGGCGCGGGCTGGTTCGCCCGCAAAGCAGGATCGTGCCTCGACGCATCTCGACGCCCGCGTGGTTGCCGCAATCGCCGCCCACGACGATGGTGCCGGCGATCATGCCGTGGCCCAGTCCTCGCCCGCATCCGCCGGCGACCGCCAAAAGTCCCCTACGCATCTTGAGCCCGGCGAACCCGCCGATTGCGCCGCCGACCGTGATCACGCCGCCGGTCATGCCTCGTTTCGCCCC
This sequence comes from Planctomycetales bacterium, assembly GCA_027459775.1. Taxonomy (GTDB): domain Bacteria; phylum Planctomycetota; class Planctomycetia; order Isosphaerales; family Isosphaeraceae; genus JAKBAP01. Next base: position 2,637 of record DAIDHE010000240.1, read on the forward strand.
GGGTCGAGCTCCGGCGACCTGGTCGCCGGCCGAGCCCGAAACCGCGATCCTCCCGCCGCTCATGGCCAGGCCCAGGCTGTCGCCCACGTCCCCCTCGACGTGGATCCTACCCCCCGCCATCTCCATCCCCAGCCGATGACCTCCCCGGCCGTGAACGTGGATCTCGCCCTGCGTCATCCCCTGGCCGATCGCGTGCACGCCC
>DAIDHE010000247.1 GCA_027459775.1 Planctomycetales bacterium
CGAGACCTGGCGGTCGCGGCTGGAGATGCTGCGAAAGAAGCATTTCTTCGGCCGCTTCCTCGCGGCCACCCGCCAGCGGCTGGTCGAGGTCGCCCAACGCCTGGGCCTGCGCCGGGTGCCGAATTACTGCGGGTGCCCCGCGCCCTAGGGCCGCCGCGAGGGGTCGCTCGCGGTCGAAATCAGGGCCTGACCGGGTGATTCCGCGCGCCGATCGGTGCGTGCGGTCGTGTCTGGACTCCTTTTCGGCGAGGAATCGGAAGGTTCCGACGCACCATGCCCCGCCGCGCCGCCTTTGACTCATGCCGCTGAGCCGTCAGGCCGATCCCAACGGAGATAAAGCCTGGTTTCCGGATCGTCGAGCATGCATGCGAGATCACCACGCATGTCCTTGACTCTTTTGTCCTGTCCTTGACTCTTTTGTCCTTGACTCTTTCGCCCAGTCCCAGCTCTCGAACGGTTGTCCAACCACCACGAGACGGTTATGATATGGGACATGAGGAACATGAGAAGTCTGGCGAGATCAGGAAGAGTCGTGACCGTGCTCCCTTGGACCCGCCGTGCGAGGGTCGGGGCTCTGGGGGGGGGACGGGCGTGCGTTTTGAGGGTTCCCTTTGCGCGGTCTTGGGGATGGCTCGCGGCGTGCTCGCTGCTGCTGGGCGTCGTCTCGCCTGAGCATGTTTTCGCGCAACAAGCGGCGGCGGGGCGGGGGGCGAAGCCGAAGTATCCCCGGATCAGCCTGGCGGCGGGGTACGAGCTCGACGCGGGCTGGTACTTGAACACCAAGGACCGAACATGGGGAGCGGTTTCGGGCCTGGCGGTGGGCGCGGGGGGGCGGGTGTGGCTGTTTCATCGGGGAGAGACTCCCGTTGAGGTGCTCACACCCGAGGGAGTGCTGCTGCGGTCGTGGGGCAAGGGAGATTTCAAGGAGCCGCACCAGGTGCGGATCGACCCCGCGGGCGACGTCTGGCTGGTCGATAGCGGACTGCACATCGTCAGACGCTACAGCCCGGAGGAGAAGCTCAGGCAAACCCTGGGCGAGGCCGGGGTTCCCGGCGAGGACAAGACGCATTTCAATCGCCCGACCGACGTCGCGGTGACTCCAAATGGAGACGTCTACGTGGCCGACGGCTACGGAAACAACCGCGTCGTCCATTTCGACGCCGCCGGTCATTACCTCGCCGAGTGGGGCGGGCTGGGCGTGGGCAAGGGGCAGTTCAGCCTGCCACACTCGATCGCCCTCGATTCCCACGGCCGGCTCTACGTGGCCGACCGCAACAACGCCCGCGTGCAGATCTTTGACCTGGACGGCCGGTTCCTCGACGAATGGCGCGACCTGATCACCCCCTGGCATATCGTGGTCGCACCCGGCGACAAGATCGTCGTTTGCGGCTCGTCCCCGATGCGCTGGGGGAAGCTCGGGATCCTGGGCCTGCCCCTGGGCGTACCGCCCAAGGATCAACTCGTGATGATCTTCAACCCCGAAGGACGCGTCGAGCGCATCGCGACCTTCCCGCTCGGCAAACAGAGCGGCGAGCTCGAGTGGGTTCACGGCATGGCGCTGGACGCGGCGGGTAATCTCTATCTGGGCGACATCCAGGGCAAACGGGCGCGGAAATTCAACTTGCTGCCGGCCGACGACGGCCCACGCGACATCGCCGGGCCCGCCGCCAAGGGCGACGCCGCGGTCGTACCGGCCGCGCGAAAGCCGTGAACGAAGCCCGGGCCGAGCGTTTCGCCCCCTGGTTTAACGGCAGGCCCTGAGGAACGCCACCAGGTCCGCGAGCTCTTGCGGGGTCAATTGCTGGTCGAGCCCCGCGGGCATCACCGAGACCTTGCTGGGAGCGATCTCGTCGATCTTGGAGCGCTCGACCCGCTCGACCTGGTTCACGCCCACGGCCAGCACGATCTCATCGGCGGTCTCGCCCTTGAGCAATCCGTTGTGGATCTTGCCGTCGCTGGTGGCGACGGCGATGGGCTCGAAACTCCGTACGAAGCTTGCGCTGGGGTAGAGGATCGACTCGAGCAGGTCGCGCTCCGAACGGACCGTGCCGATCTTGGTCAGGTCGGGTCCGACGTCGCCGCCGCGATAGCCGATCGCATGGCAGGCGTAGCACGACGCCTTGTCGCCTTGAAACACGAGCTGGCCGCGGCGAACGTCGCCCGCGCTGAGCGTGCTGGCGAGCTGGTCGAGCTTGGCCTTTTGCTTATCGGCGTCGACGTTCAGGCGGGTGTAGAGGGCCTGGGCGGCCTGTTGGACTTCGGGGCCGTACTTGGCGATGTGGTTCTTGATCGCGTCGGCCCGCAGGCTGCCGACGGCCCCCGCCGTCGCCAGCCGCTCGATCAGCGTCTTGCCGAGGCCGGCGTCGGTCGACTGTTCGAAGGCAAACAGCAGCCGGTCGAGCTCGAGCGGCCCGACGGCGACGAGCGCATCGGCCAGCTTGAGAAGTTGCTCGGGCGTGAGCTTGGCGCGGGCCAGCACGTCGGCGGCCGTGGTGCGTAGCGCGGTCGGGCGCTCGTGATCGAGCTGGGCGAGCAAGAAGGCGAACACACTGGGGGTGGGCTTGGCGAGCCCGCCGGGCACGGCCGCGAGGGCGCTTGCGCGGAGGTCGGCGGGCTGTTTCGGATCTTCGGCGATCGCCACGAGCGGGCCGGCGAGCGGGGCCGCCTTGTCCACGGGGATCGCCAGCGAGCGGCAGGTCGCCACGGCCAGGGGGACGAGCTTGCCGCGATCGTCGCCACTCGCCTTGAGGGTCGACGCCAATGCGGCGATCCAGCGATCGGGCGTCTCCTTTTCCTTGAGGCCCGCCAGGGCCATCGCGCGGAGGGCGCTTGCTTTCACGAAGAAGGGTGAACGATCGGCCTCGAGCCGATCGGCGAGCATCGTCTGGATCGGCGCGGCCTGGGCGAACCGGCCCAGTTGCGTCTCGAGCTCAGCGCGGTCGGCGGCGGCCAGATTGGCGCGGTCGAGTCGCTCGCCCAGCGCTCCGGCCAGTTCGCCGGCCCATTCGCGGTGGCGGCCGATCAACCAGGCGGCGTTGGCCTTGAGCGCGGGGTCGCTCGAGGCGAGCAGGCTGGCGACAAAGCGGGGGTCGAGCGCGCCCTTGTGCATCTGGTCGAGCGCGACCAGGGCTGTCCTGACGATGCGGGGGTTTGACGACTTGAGGCCGGCGGCGGTGTTCGGGAAGTCGGCGATTTCGATCAAGGCATAGGTGAGCGAGTGTTCCAGGATGCGTTCCTGGGCTTGCCCGGCGGCGGCGAGCAGGGGGGTGACGGCGGCGGGGTCGCCGACACGGCCGAGGGCTTCGGCGGCGGCGCGGCGGTTTTGCGCGGTTCCCGAGGCGACGAGCTCGATCAGGGCGTTCAGCGCG
>DAIDHE010000256.1 GCA_027459775.1 Planctomycetales bacterium
GTGCCGACCCTGATCTACGCCGCCGTCGCCCTGCGCTGGGCCGTCGACCAGTTTGAGCGCGAGGACGTTCTGTTCCGCGAGGCCGAACGATTCAGCATCGCGGCGTGGCTCAGACACCTGATCCGCGACCGCGAGCCGACCCCCACGGGCGCGCACGCCGTCCTGTGTTTCGCGTTGATCCTGAGCGCGTCGTGGTTTCTCACGCTCTATCTGGCGTCGAGCGGGGCGGGCGTCGATCTGGCCGCGGTCGCCTCCGGTCAGCTTATGATCATGCTTCCCCCCGTGATCATGGCCCTGATGCTGACCAGAGCGCCCCAGAAAACCCTGCGCCTGACCATTCCCGAGGGGCGTTACGTCATCCTGGCGCTCGGTCTCGTGGTCGCGCTCAACCCCCTCGTGAACGAGCTCCGCCCGCTCGTCGAGTGGCTGTTCCCGATCCGTCAGCAAATCCGCGAGAGCCTGGGAAAGCTGATGGCCGAGGCCCCCAGCCTGCCGGTCGCGATCCTGGTGCTCGCCATCTTGCCGGCGATCTGCGAGGAGCTCGCGTTCCGCGGATTCATCCTGTCGGGGCTCGAGCGCCAGCGCCGCACCCGATCGGCCATTGTCTTGTCGGCGTTCATGTTTGGATTCCTGCATGTGCTCTTATCGTTGTTCCAGCAGCTCTTCAATGCGACTCTGCTGGGAATCGTGCTGGGGCTGCTGGCGGTGCGGAGCAAGAGCCTCTGGCCAGGCGTCGTCTTCCACGCGGTCAACAACGCCTGGGCGATCGCGCTGCCGAAGCTGCTCGGGGTGAAGGTTCTCGAGCCGTTCCTGAGCGCTGCCTTTCGCGACCCGTCCCAGGGGCTTTATCATGAGGTCTGGATCGCGGCCAGCGTGATTTGTTCGGGGGCTCTTCTCTATTATCTTTGGCGGTTGAAGTTCGCCGGGGCTGCGCGTCCGACCTTGGCCGCTCCGGCGGTCGCGTGACGCGCGATCCCAGCCGCGCTCGGGGCTTGAGACTGATCCGCACGACGCCCGCCGATCAAGAATGAGGCGCGGGAGACGCTCGATGACACGGGAAACGTTCACGTTGCAAGCGCGGTTCGTCTTCCCGGTCGAGGGCCCGCCGATCGAGAATGGGTGCGTGACGATCAAGGAGGGCCGGATCGCGTGGGTGGGTCCGGCGAGCGAGCGCGAGGGCGACATTGACCTGGGCAACACGGCCATCGTGCCGGGGTTCGTCAATGCGCACACGCATCTCGAGCTCGACCCGCTTGATGACGATGATGGGTCGGGGTCGAACGAAGACATGGTGGGTTGGCTCAGACGGGTCGTCGGCCAGCGCGGCCGGACGACGGAGGAGATGCTCCGGGCGGCGGCGGTGTGCAACCTGGCGTCGGCGATCGCGGCCGGGACGACGCTGGTCGCCGACGTGACCATGGCGGGGGCGAGCTGGCCCGCGGTCGCGGCGGCCGCCGTTCGCGGCGTCGTCTTCGCCGAGTTGATCGGCCTCAAGCGCGAACGCGGCCTGCACACGAGCGAAGCGGCCTGGCGGTGGCTGAGTACGATCCGTCCCGAGGACCAGGTCGCCGCCTGCGCCCGCCCGGGGCTCAGCCCGCATGCGCCTTACAGCACGGCGGGCTGGCTCTTTTACAAGGCCGCCGGATCCCGCATGCCGCTCACGACCCACCTGGCCGAGTTGCCCGAGGAGCTGCGGCTTCTGGAGCGTCACGACGGCCCGCTGCGTGAATTCCTCGAGGACATCGGCGCCTGGGATGACGACTGGGATCAGGTCGGGCCCCGGTCGTCCGACTACATTCGCAAGGGCGACCTTCGCCGGGCGGACTGGCTGATCGCCCATGGCACGTATCTCGATCCCGACGACTTCTGGCAGCTTCGCCCCGAAGCCGCCCCCGACGGCCAGCGCGTGGCCGTCGCCTACTGCCCTCGAACGCACGCCCGGTTCGGCCATGCGCCCCATCCTTATCGCAAGCTCATCGACAGGGGGGCCATCGTCTGCATCGGCACCGACAGCCTGGCCTCGACGCCGACCTTGAGCGTCCTCGACGAGCTGCGATTCTTGCACGCCCGCGACGCCTCGATTCCCGGCGGGCTCTTGCTCGCCATGGGCACCCTCTTTGGCGCATGGGCCCTCCGCGCCGACTTGACCACCGGCAGCCTGAAACCTGGCAAATCCGCCGACCTGGCGGTGATTTCCCTGCCGGATCGCGACGACCGCGACCCGTTCACGCTCCTTTTTGAATCCGCCGAACCCGTCGAATCGACGCTTTTCGAGGGCGATTTCGTCGCGGGGCCGTGGGTCGGGGCGTGAGGGCGGCGAATCTCGCGAGAATGTGCCGAAGCATCGTCAATACTCTTATCGGACACGATTCTCTTCATGCCCTCGAACATCGCCGACTGCGCGGGGGGACTCTGTGCACGCGAGATCACTTCCGGGACTGTCAACTCGGGTCGGCCGCGGCCGGCGAAACCCCGCGCGGCGGCAACGGCTTCGGGCGGTCGAGCTCGTCCCAGGGCGCTCCGTCGATCTCTTGCCTGAGCCACAGATACAAATAACACGCCGTCGTCGCGTAATAACACCAGACCCACCCCGACACGATCAGCCGCAGCGCCGCCATCCAGCCGGCGTGTGCAAGCGCGGCCACATCGCCCGCGTTGGGATTGCCCATGAGTAAGTAAGCTCGTTGCTCGGGCCCCCCGAAAGAGAGACCCCACAGCACCATCCGAATCGTGTCATCCTCGATCAACCTGAGGAACACCAGCCCGACCATGCCGACCAGATAGGCGTGGATCAAGGGAATCACCACCGTCCCTAGCTTTTGCTGGGCATAGCTGATTGCGCGCGAGATCGCGTCCAAGGCGTCGTCCGCGCCCGCGGCGATCGCGGCGAGCATGAGCGGCCAGCCCAGAAACAGCGTGAGCGCCAGCATTGTCATCAGGAAACCCAGCACGAGCGGCACGCCCAGCGCAAGACCCCCCAGCGCGGGGCCCACGCCGGGAATCCGGTAGAGCAAGCCGTACAAGACGACCAGGAAGGCGCAGGGAATGTACAAAAGCAAGGGGCAGAGCGGCGCAAGGATCAGCGACGTCTTCGATCTCCAGGCGAACCGAAGGGCCTCGCGCGGCCCCACGCGGCCGCCCCGGCCGATCTCGACCATGATCATCCGGCAAATCGCGCCCCCGAAGACCCCGCCAATCACATAAAACCAGACAAGCGCAAGCATGCCATGAACAACGCCCAGCCAGCCCGCGCCGCCGCCGAATGTTCCCCAAAAGAGGACGTAGCCCTGCCGGATCGGTTCCAGGAACAGCCGATTCAGCGTGGCGAAATCCCACACCCAGGCGCTGCCCGGGCTTCGTTCGCCAGGATCGAGTAGCGTCCATGGGTGGGCGGGCGCTCCCAGGATCAGGTCCAGGCCGGACCAGCCGAGCTGGACGATGAGCAAGCCCGCGGCCGCGAGCACCAGCTTGCTCGGGGCCAGCGTCGTGCGGAACCGCATCCGCGCGATCAACCGGATCGCCGGAAAGAGCCGCGGCAGCGCGAGCCGATCGTCATTCGAAGAGGTCATGAAGCGGGATTCTCCCGGCTCGATCGCGGCGACTGGTTTTTACCCTGCGCATCCAAGGTTTCAAGGAATGACACACGACAACACGGTCGACGCGCCCTCAGGCGCGATCACGACCCGCCCCACCGCGGCCGGGACCAGCATCGACGCTCCATGGTCCAGCGGATAGCCCGATCCCTGGTGCTCCACGATCGACCGCCCCTCGAGCCCGAGCAAGATCGTGCAGCCCTGGTCGCGGCCGAGCGTGGTCTTGTCGTGGAGCGTGAACCGTTCAAACTCGAAATAGGCCGATCGGGCGAGCCGCTCGCGCTGGCCCCAGGGATGGGTTTCGATCGTCGGGGTGATGGGATCGACGGGCCCCAGGTCGAAATCGATCACCTCGAGCGCCTCCTTCAAGTGAAGGGGGCGGGGCTGGCCGTCTGGGCCCACTCGCCCCCAATCGTCGACGCGATAGGTCGCGTCGGAGGTCTGCTGGATCTCAGCCAGCAACACGCCCGCCCCGATCGCGTGGACCGTCCCGGACTCGATCAAGATGCAATCGCCCGGCCCAGGCTCGATGCGGTGCAAGAGCGGAGGGACCGTCCCGGCCGCGACGGCGGCCTCGAAGTCGGATCGGCTCACCCCTCGCTCGAGGCCCGCGTAAATCACGCCCCCAGGCTCGACGGCCATCACGACCCAGGCCTCGGTCTTGCCGCGGTCGCCCGAGAGCCGCCGGCCTTGCTCGTCGTCAGGATGTACCTGTACCGAAAGCACCTCGCACGCGTCGATGAACTTCACAAGCAGCGGGAACTGCTCGAGCGACGCCAGCCGCGGACCCAGCAGCTCGGCCGGGCGCTCGGCCACGAGGGTTCGCAGGCTCGTCCCCGCGAGCGGCCCGTTGTTCACGATGCTGACCGCGTCGCGATAATCGGAGATCTCCCAGCTCTCGGCGTAGTCGGCCGCCGGGCCCAGGCTCTTGCCCAGCACCGTGCCGAGTCGCCGCCCGCCCCAGATCAACCGGCGGAGAATCGGCTCGAAGCGAAGCGGATACAGAGCAGGGGCCGTCATCGCGAGTGACCTCGTCATTCCACGGTGCGAGTCGTTGGGACGTCTCTTTGTAATGCCGGCGGCCGGCCCCTGTCCACCGAAGTTCGAACTGGCGCGCAAACATCCGGCGTGCCGAACGAAGGGAGGAATGCGATTGCTGTTCGCGACTGGGGGGCAATAACGAGACGGTCTACGGCGACGAGGAATCGGGTGCGTTCCGGGTCCGCAGAAACTCGAGCGCCTGCTCGACGACCTGTTCCCGATCGCGGTCGAGGGCGAGCAGAGGTGTCCAGCTGGCCCTGGATGATGAGCGCCGGCGTCTGGATCTCGCCGACTCTGGGCTCGATTTGTTCGATGAGCTCGAGCGCGCTTTCGGTCGCGATCATGCTGAAGGTTCGGAAGCGGTCTTGCGAGGCGGCCCAGCGCCTCATTTCGGGATCGCGAACGGCGGGACCGCGACGGGGGATGCTCCTCACGAGGCGGGCGGCGGGGCCAAGGACGGCTCGCGCCCGGAAGGGCAGCCCGCCGAGATGCCGGATCGCCAGGAACGGCGCGAGCAAGACCATCCCGGCGATCGGGCGAACGAGCGCCAGCCGGAGGGCCAGGGTGGCCCCCGTCGAGAACCCCACGACGGTCACGGGCGATCCCGCGGCCGACAACGCGTCAAAATGCTCGACGACGGCTCGTTCCCAATCCCGCCAGTGCGAGTGAGGCATGAAGGGCCCGGGTCCGTCGTGGCCGGGCAACACAGGCGCATGGACACGGCAGCCAGCCGATTCGAGCGCCTCGATGAGCGGCCCGAGCTCGTACGGGCCGCCTCCAAGCCCGTGCAGAACCAGGCATGAAGGGGCCGAGGAAACACGGCCCTCGCCGCCCGCCGCCGCGGATCTCGCTGACTCGGAATCCGACGACACGCCAGGCCCTCGACTTTCATGGAGCCCCTGTCGCACGAAGACGCGGCTGGAACCCAACAGAACTACCTCGTCGAAGCAACTGCCAAGGACCATGCCATCGTGCAGGTCGGACTGGGGCGCGTCAATCCGACGGATCGGGGAAAGAGGCGTATTCGGCGGGCAGCCCACCGCGCACGCGGGAAAACCGCGGGAACGCGCTGCCCAATGACGGCCGACTGTCGCTCATTAGAAGGTGTATGGCGTCGGAATGCCATGGACGCCAGTTACATCGGGGGCAGTTCGTTCCCACTCGGGAAGAGTCGCGGTTGACGGTGCGCGCGGCAGATCGCACGGGAGTGAATGATGGAAATGGGGATGGACGAGATCATCGCGTTGCCTGAACCAGGCTGGAGCCTCAAACGAGCCCTTAAGACCGGGTTCTGGATCTGCGCCATCGCGGTTTCCTCGTTCTTCGGGATCAGCTACAGCCTCGATTCGTGGCCGTTTGGCGATCACCGGACGATGCGTGAACGCTACCGCGTTGGACAGGCGCGGCGGGTCGATATGTCGCCGATCCTGAGTGTGCCCGGGCGGCTCGAGAGCACCAAGCGAACGATCATCCGCTGCAAGCTGGAGAATCTCTCCGGTTCGGCGGCGGGGAGCGGGTCGTCGACCTTGATCGAACTGTTGCCGGAAGGGTCGATGGTGAAAAAAGGGGATGTTGTCGCCCGGCTCGACGGGTCGAACTACGAGGAGATGCTCAGGCAACAGGCGATCGTCGTGGAGCAGGCGCGGGCCAGCGAGCTGCAGGCCCGGCTCTCGCACGAGATCGCCCTCCTGGCGGTCAAGGAATACGAGGAAGGCACCGTCCCCGAGACCCTGAAGGGCATGGAAGGGACCATCGCCCTGGCCAGGTCCGACCTGTCGCGCGCCCATGACCACATGGACTGGTCGCAGCGAATGAACGGCAAGGGGTACGCTTCGACGGCTCAGGTCATCAACGATAAGAATACGACCGAACAGCTCGGTATCACCCTCCAGAGGCAGCTCTCCTCGGTCGATTTGTTTCATCGATTCACCCAGCTCAAGGCCGAAAAGACCCTGACCGGGCAAGTGAAGATGGCCAAGATCGCGCTCGATAACGAGCGGCTTCGGCTGTCGCGTCAGCTCGATCGGCTCAAGATGATCCAGGCTCAGGTCGACGGGTGCCGGTTGCTCGCCCCGCACAACGGCTATCTCTTTTATTGCAAGGAGGGACGTCGGCCGGTCCAGATCGAGGAGGGGCTTGCCGTCCGCCAGGGCCAGGCCCTGTTCTACCTGCCCGATCTCACCCAGCTCGAAGTCATCGCCGCGTTCATCGAATCGATCGTCGACCGGGTTGGGATCGGGCAGCACGCTGTGATTTATTTCGAGGCCTTTCCCGAGCTGTCGCTCCCCGGAACCGTCACCACGGTCAACCAGATCCCCGTGCCTCAAAACGACCGTGGCGAGGACGTTCGCTTTTTCGTGGGATCGGTTCGTCTCGACAAGGTCGAGCCCCGCCTCAAGCCCGGCATGACAAGCCGGGTCGACATCCGGCTGGGACGACGCGAGAACGTGATCGGCATCCCCCACCGGGCCGTCCTGTCCGACCACGGGAAGAAGTTCTGCTACGTCTTCAAGGGCGAATCCCTCGAACGACGCGACGTCACGGTCGGGAGCGATACCCCGGAATTGATCGAGGTCGTGAGTGGTCTCGAGCCCGGCGAGGAATTCGCCCTCGAACCGCCTGACACCGTGCTCCGTCCTCAACCACTCCTCGGCTTCGCGGAATCCGACGAGAGGCCTCGAACCGCGGACCCCAGCCAGTCGCTCTCCAGCCGCCGTCCGTGACGTCTGGCAAGCTCGCCGCCCGTACCAGCCCTACCGATTGAGCCTCACGAACCCCCAAACCGGCGAAATCCACCTTGCAACTGTGAAACTATTGTTTTACAATCGGGAACCTATGGCACTCGGGGCCGATCGGTTAGACTATCAAGAGATCACCTTGGGTGCGAGGCGGGCTCTTGGGGACGCCGGCAAAGGGGCTCCTGGAGCTCGCGAGTGTATCACCCCTTGGTATCGAGTACGGCTCAACCGCGTGAGCCGGCCGCCCCCCGCGGCCACGAGGAATTGAAGTTCGAGGAGTTCTGGCGCACCGACCGAGGCGCGGCCGACGTCCTATCTTCAGAGGAAGACAGGATTCGGGTCGAGCCAGTCCGATCGGGATCAGCGAGGGTGCCGGGGCCTGCGTGACGATTGGAGCAAGACATGCAAGCAGGAAAAAAGAAGCGGCGACGACGCGGCTTGGTGCTGGTGCTGGGGCTTGTCCTGGCGACCGCTACGTCGGCGGGTCTTTGGTCCAGGCTGTCGGGGCGTTCGAGGCCGGCTGAGGGCTATCAGTTGACGGACGTGCGCAGGACCGACCTGTTTCCGACGGTGACAGCGAGCGGACGAGTCGAGAGCGGCAAACGGACGGTGATCGAGTGCGAGGTGCAAAACGTCGCCGTCGGCGTTCAGGGTCAGCGGTTGTACTCGGGCTATTCGGCGGTGCTGCTTTCGGTGCTTCCCGAGGGGTCGCTCGTCAAGAAGGGGGACATCCTCGCGGTGATCGACTCCTCGAATTACGACGAGCTGCTGCGAGTCCAGCGGATCGCCGTCGAGCGTGCGCGGGCCGACCTGATGCAGGCCGATCTGGACCACCAGATCGCCCAGATGGCGATCGAGGAATATCGGGGCGGCGTGATGAAGGAGGCCCTCGAGGACATGGAGGGAAAGATCCTGCTGTCGCGTTCCGAGCATGAGCGGGCCGTCGAGCGCCTGGGGTGGGCGCGGCGGATGAAGGAAAAGGGCTACGTTCCGGCCAGCCTCGTCACGTCGGAGTTGTTTCGCGAGAACCAGCTCGCGGTCGACCTGACCCGCCAGCAATCGGCTCTCAATCTCTACAAGCGGTTCACCGCGCCCAAGCTCATTCTTCAGCTCGAGGGGGCGGTCAAGGGCGCCCTGGTGACGCTCGAGTACCAGAAAATGCGGTGTCAGCGTCATCTCGACCGCCTCAAGTTATTGGAGGATCAGGTTGCGCTCTGCACGATCCGAGCGCCACACGACGGCTTCCTGATCCACGCCAACAACTCCGACCGACAGATCTTCATCGAGGAGGGGATGGTCGTGAGACAGCACCAGACGCTGTTTTACCTTCCCGATCTCGACGACATGGAGGTCGTTGCCTCGCTGCACGAATCGATTGTCGACCGCGTTCGGCCTGAGATGCGCGCACACGTACAGATCGAGGCTCTCAAGAACCGAGTGGTGGAGGGGCATGTCACCTCGATCGCTCCGATCGCGCTTCTGAACTGGCGGTCGGACGTCCGGAATTTCGAGGGGATCATCAAGCTCTCGAACCCGCCCCGCGGACTTCGGCCGGGGATGACCGCCTCGGTGGAAATCTCGATGCCGAGGCGGGAAAACGTGCTGGCGGTGCCGACCGAGGCGGTCGCGAACGACGACGGCCACGACTTCTGCTTCGTCGTGTCCGAGGACGGGCTCGAGCGCAGGGAAATCACGCTCGGGGAAACAACTCAAGACATGGCGGAGGTGACCTCGGGTCTCAAGGAAGGCGAGCAGGTGGTCCTCAATCCTCCAGACGAGATGCCGGGCGATGATTCCTCGGCCGACGTCCCCCGGTCACCGGTCGCCGCACGCTTCGAGCCAGCGCCCTCGCGCGACAAACTCGCCGCGACCCGCTAGGCCGCCCCGCAATGCGACTGGTTTGATCGCGACGAACTTAGCGGCCTGCTTCCACCCCGCCGACGGTTCCGAGTGAGCGCGCGGGCGGCGGGTCGACGATCCCTCTTGTGGGTACGTCACGCTCGATCCAAGTCGAACCCGCTGGGCGGATTCCTTCTGATGTCGGCCAGCCGCTCCCAAAACAGTTCCCGTCCCGTTCTGAACGCGGTTCTCATGCTGGCCGCGGTCGGCTGGGGATTGTCGCGACTTGTCGCCAGCGGCCGGCTCGCCTGGCCTCCACATGGCCTGCTGGCCAGTCTTGCGACTCTGGCCGGTTGCCTGGCTCTGGTCGGGCCACTCATTTTGTTCGGCTCCGGCGAGCTCGCCGGCGACCTTGGAGAACTGGTCTGGATGACCGTCGGGCTGCTCGTCTGGATGTGCGACCTTGAAGCCGTCCTTCGGGGCGATTGGCGAACGGTGCGCTGGGCAACCCCGATCAGCGACCACACGATCGGGATGGTCGTCCTCGCCGTCCTGATCGCCGGCTGGAAGTGCGGCCTCAAGGAATGGAAATGGTCCTGGACGAACGTTACCGGCTGGATGCTTGGCCTGTTCTGGGTAGGCATGGCCGCCAGCTCGTGGCTGCTCTCGTCGGCCGGCAGGGCCAGCCTGGCCGCGCGCTGATTCTTGACGAGCCAGGCTCCGCCGAGTAGCTTCAAAGGCAGTCATTATTGGCGAAGCGCGCCGATTGCTTCGCCCATTCCTGTCCGCACCCGACGGCCGACGAGCCGTCGAGAGGGAATCAGCCGTGGCGACCGACCAAAAGACCCCTACCATGACGGCCGGCGCCCCGCCGGCCCAATCACCGATCGAAAACGAGATCGCGACTTACCGGGCGATCAGCAGGCTGGCCGTGGCGGGCCTGGCTTTCGGATTTCTGTCCCTGTTTTGTTTCGCCAGTACGGTGTTTTACATCTGTTCCGTTCTGGCGGTGATCCTGGGAATCCTGGCCAACCGATCGATCCAGCGTAAGCCGGACGTTCTCACCGGCGCTGGCCTTGCGAACGCCGGAATCGCGCTGGGGCTGTCCTTCGGGCTGATCGCGGGGACGATCTCCTCGGTTCAGACCTACGTCATCAAGCGTGAGGCCAGCAAGTTCGCCCTGAAATACATCGACATTCTCAAGGCGCCCACGATGGGCGAGGTTCTGCTGTACAACCTCAATCCGCTTCAGCGCAAGGACCGGACGACCGCTCAGATGGTCCAGGAGTTCGAGGCGGCCAAGACCCGCGAACGGATGGCGATGGAGCAAAAGATGGGGCCGGTGCTTCGACTCCGCGCCCGTTTGACCTCTTCGGCCGAGCAAAAAATCCGCTTCGTCGATATTGAGGACACGGGAATCGACGACGGGCGATCGTCCGAGATCACCTATTACGCACTCGCCCTCTTCGAGATCACGGGGCCGCCCACCAAGGACTCTCCCGAAACCCAGCAGAATGCCCTGGTGGTTCTCAAGGGGCAAATCATGGGGCGAAAATACGAATGGTGGGCCGACGACATCGCCTTTCCCTACAAGCCGAAGTCGTTCGTCCCGGCCGCCAAGCCCTCGGACGACGACGGCCATGGCCATGCCCATTAGGCCCGCCGCCGGCTCGCAGGGGCGTCTCCCGGGGGTTGGCTATCGGTCCGTGTACGTGGAGTAGCAGTGTTCGGTCTCCCACAGCACGACCTCGACGACCGGCAAGCCGGCCGACCTGGCGTGCTCGTAGATCAACCGAGCGATGTTCTCGGCGGTGGGATTCTGATCCATCACAAAGACGCGCTCGCCGCGCTCGAGCAACACCAGGAGGAGCGGGTCGTCGCGACAGAGCAGCATGTTGTGGTCGAGATGATCGTCGATCCAGCGCTGAACGCGGTCCTTGATCTCGACGAAATCGACAAGCATGCCGCGGGGGTCGAGATCTTCGCCCTCGAGCGTGATGACGGCTCGGCCGTTGTGGCCGTGAAGGTGACGGCACTTGCCGTCGTAATGGAGCAGGCGGTGGCCGTAACAAAACTCGATTTCGCGGGTGACCCGAAACATGCGTCTCTTCCTCGCGGGGGCTGGGTGTCGTCGATCGGGAGCGCCCTGAGTTGGGGCGTGGTTACCGGGCGTAACGGGTGAGGTCGGCGACGCCGGCCTCGCGAAAGCTCTGACGGCGTTCGGCGCACTTATTGCAGATGCCGCAATGCTGGTCGTTCACGGGGTCGATGCAGGAAAACGTGAGATGGAGCGGCAGCCGACTGCCGCGGCGGATCACGTCGTGCTTGTGGAGGCGGTCAAAGGGCCGGATCAGCCGGAGCGAACCCCCGAGCGCGAGCGAAAGCACTTCCTCGAGCCGGCTGAAGAACGCGGGGGTGCTGTCGGGGAAGGGGTTCGAGCCCAGACAGCCGAGCGCGAGCGCCTGCCGGCCCCGCAATCGGCACCAGACGGCGGCCTTCACCACGAGGAGCAGATTTCGCCCGGGGAGATAGACCGCCTCGTCCTCTGTGTCGGCGGCGGGCACGCCCTGGCCGGTCGTGCTCCAGTGTGCGCCGTAGACGTCGGCGACTGGCTCGTCGAGCACCACCAGTGGGTCTAGGATCGGCAAATCGACGGCGGCAAGAAAGCGCGCGAGGCTCTCGAGCTCGATCGCCTCCCAGCGCAGTCCTGAGCGGACGAAGATCGGCGTGACCCGGCGAAAATTGCTGAGCAATTCCCAGCACAGGACGGCGCTGTCGAGCCCGCCGCTCATGAGGACCGCCGCGTGGTCGACTGGTTCAGTCATTGGGGGCTGGATCGTCCGTGGA
Organism: Planctomycetales bacterium; assembly: GCA_027459775.1. GTDB lineage: Bacteria > Planctomycetota > Planctomycetia > Isosphaerales > Isosphaeraceae > JAKBAP01. Next base: position 12,059 of record DAIDHE010000256.1, read on the forward strand.
GTCGTTCTCGGGCGAATCGCGCCCGCCCTTTCGTGGTGTCATTCTAGACCGGCGGCGCCCCACCGGCAACGTGGCGGCCGGCTCGAACCGGGCGGCCTCCTGGTCCAGCCACGCGAGAGCCTGAGATTTGGATTCGAGCCCTCCATCGAGCTGAGCGTCGCGGATGAGCTCGAGCCAATGTGCGAACCGCACGCCCGGCTTGAGCCCATGCTCGACCAGATCGTGACCGGTCACGAGCGGCGGCGGATCGAGCGGGCCGCGCGGTTGTTCACGGCGATAAGACTCGCAGTAATCCACATGGTCGGCGACATCGAACGAGGCCAGCGCATCGGCCCGATGCAAGGCCAGCAGCTCGTCGGCCCCGGGCGCGACCAGCAGCCGCTTGAGCTGGGAATCGCGCATCGAGCGCGCACCCCAGAGGACGTCGTGGTTGGCCACTAACCAGACGGTTCGCTCGCGCTCGGCGTTCGAGATCCGAAGCGCGCGGCAGAGCGGCTCGGCGATGCAGGCGCCCGCCGCGGGATGGCCGGGATACTCGATCCGGTGGTCCTTGAGCGTGAGGGTCTGGGGTTTGCCAACGTCGTGCAACAGCGCGGCCAGGGCCAGCGGGAAGCTCGGCGCGGCTGGCAACAGGTCGAGAACCAGCAGCGTGTGGTCCCAGAGATCGCCTTCAGGCTGCATGGGCTTGCCGTGAAACAGACCCTTCAAGCGCAGGATCGGGGGCATGACCGGCTTGGCCAGCCCGAGCTCGAGAAAGAGGCCAAGGGCTCTCGAGCGGCTGGGGTGGATCAGCATTTTTTGTAATTCATGGGCGATCCGCTCGGCGGAGACGGTGCTCAGGAAGGGTGCGAAATCCTGGACGGCCGCGCGGGTGGCGGGTTCGATCGCGAGGTCGAATCGAGCGGCGATACGGACGGCCCTGAGCAAGCGGAGCTGATCCTCGCGGAAGCGGGCGTGGGGCTCGCCGATCGCGCGGAGCACGCGCGCCTCGAGATCCGCCCGGCCGCCGACATAGTCGACGACCTCGTTCGCGATGGGGTCGAGAAACATGCCGTTGATGGTGAAATCCCTGCGCAGGGCGTCGATCTCGGCCGAGCCGAAGACGACGGATTCGGGCCTTCGGCCGTCGAGATACGGGCCGTCGCCGCGGAAGGTGGCGATCTCGACGTCCCGGCCGCCCCCGCGCGGGTCCAGCACCCGCACCACGCCAAACGCCGCGCCGACCGGGATCGTGCGAAAGCGGAGGGTCGTCATCACCTGCTCGGGCCGGGCGTCGGTGGCCACGTCATAGTCGGCCGGCGACTCGCCCAGGAGCAGATCGCGCACGCAGCCGCCCGCCCAGAGCGCCTGAAATCCCGCCGCGCGCAGCCTTCGCACCACCTCGAGCGCGAATTCACGGGCCGCCGGATCAAAGCTCGACATCGGGCCCGTCCTTGTCCAGGGGGGTGGATTGCTCGGCGGACTCGGTCTGGGGGAGCGCCTCATGGCGTGCGAGGGCGCCTTTCGCGAGCCAGATGGCGATCCGCGTATTGCCGTACCGACGCACGTCCCACGCCTCGGGTTCAGGCAGCATTTGATCATCCCGCGCCTGGCCTGATTCCAGCGCGATCACCGAGCCTGGCGGCGAGCGTTTCATGAACTCGTCGATCAGGTCGTGCACGCGTCGGCCCTTGGTCTCGTAATCGCGATAAGGGGGATCGAGCAGGGCGACGATCGGCCGGTCCTCGAGCGACTCGAACGACCCGCCCCAGCGATAGGCGTCGCCCAGCCGGACCGACGCCCGATCCTCGTATCGCAGAGTGGCGATGTTCTTGTGGATCAGGGCCACGCATTTGCGGTCGCGTTCCACAAAGAGCGCCCGGGCCGCCCCGCGGCTCAGGGCCTCGAGGCCGAGCGCGCCCGTCCCGGCGAACAGGTCGATCACCAGCCGATCGACGACCAGCTCGCCCAGGATATTAAACAGCGACTCCCGCACCCGGTCGCTGGTCGGCCGGGTCTCGGACGAGGCCGCTGGACCCTCGATTTTATGCCCTCGACGCTCGCCCGCGATGATCCGCAACATCCGTCGCCTCCCTCGCTCGCGGGTCTCACAGAAAGGCCGAATGCCCCGCGCCCGACAGCTTTTCGACGAGCGCCTTGAGCTGGTCGAGCTGGTCCTTGCGCGCGACCAGGACCGCGCCGCCGGCCTGGACCACGACCAGGCCCTCGACGCCCAGAACGGCAACAAGGCCCCCCTCCTCGGAAACCAGAATCGAATCGCGCGAATCGCGCGCGACCACGTTTCCCTGCACCGCGTTGCCCGCGGGGTCGACTTCGAGAAAGGCCGCCAGGGCGCGCCAATCGCCGACGTCGCTCCATCGGTAGGGCGCCTCGACGACCACCACCTTGGACGACCGCTCGAGGACGGCACG
>DAIDHE010000264.1 GCA_027459775.1 Planctomycetales bacterium
AGCCCGCGCTCGATTCTGGTAACGTGGACCAAGGTTGTATTCCTGATGTTGCGACGATCTCAGCCGTGAAGGGCGTCTGACGGGGCGTCTCCGGCGTGGTGGAATCGGGCGGAGTCAAGCCAGCGATGTCCCGAGCCGCCTCATCCACAACCGCGATCACGACGCAAACTGCGTCGCGAATTCCGACGGCCGGCCCGCCGCCCGCGCCGACGCTGCGCCCGCTGGTTGAACCGCGAAAGCCGTATCGCGGGTTAACGAAAGACGACATCAAGGGCTTGTCGGGCTCGCTGGTGCTCCATGGGGTGCTTTTGCTCACGTTGGCGCTCTGGTATTTTTCGCCCCACATCCGGTCCCAGGTCGTGTTCGATGGTCGGCTGGCCGGTTCCGAGAACGGGGTCGAGAACGGCGAGCTCATGACGGGCGGCCTGAACGGTCCGCTGGAGATCCCCCCCGAGCCGTTTCTCCAGCCCGCGAGCGATGTCGACCCGACGCTGGAACAGCTTGAGCTCGCGCGGCTCGAGCCTCAGCTCCGGCCCGGCCGCGCCCGATCGCCAGCCGCGGACGGCGGTGTGCCTGACGTCAATCCTGGCGCGGGCGACGGCGACGGCTTCGGCCTCGCCCGGTTCGGCCAGGGGGGCGAGCTCATCCATGGAGTCGAGGTCAAGGTGGGCGACCCCCAGTTCACCCTGATCTGGAACGCCGACGGCGTCGACCTCGACCTCCACGTCATCGAGCCCGGCGGCAAGGAAATCTACTGGGAAGACCCCAAGGGCGCCAAGGGGGGCGAGCTCGACGTCGACAACACCAAGGGCTTCGGACCCGAGAATATCTACTGGCTGGTCGACGCCGAGGCTCTCGACGGGACAAAAGTCAAGGGGCCAGGCCCGCCCGGAGTGTACAAGTGGTTTGTGGTGTACTGGGGCGGGTTCGGCGGCATGCCCAAGCCGACCCAGTGGCAGGTCCGCGTCAAACACAACGGCAAGGTCACCGTCCATCGCGGGCGGTTCCAGTCCTTCAATCAGCGCAGCCGGGTGTATACACTAGTGGTCGACGGCTCGGAACCCGTCGCGCCCGAGGTCAAGCCCGCGCTCGAGAAGCCCTGAACGCGGCCCCTCTCACGATGCCGGCGGGGATCGACGGGATCCGAGCTTGAATGTTGCAACTCGCTCGCCGAAGAACGTGCGTCGCCTGGAGCTGAACCCGATCGCGCCCTGGGATGTCGAGGTTGTCGATGTCGAGTACGCTGAGAGATGAGCTGGCGTCGCTCAAGATCGAGCGGCGGCCGAAAACCGGCCGGTCGTCCGCCGCGGGGTCGCGGGGCGCGCATGCCCGTGGGCGGGGCGACGGCGGCATTCGCCTGGCGTCGTGGCTCTTGTGGCTGATTCCGCTCTCGCTCCTGGCCGGGGCCGGGTTCGTCGCCTATCGCGAGCTCGACCAGGTCCGCTCGCGGCCCGAGCTCCTGGTGGGGCTGGTCGAGCGGATGACCGCCGGCGAGGCCGAAAAACTGCTCACGGCCAAGGGCTATCTGAAATCGCGGTATCAGGCGATGGTCGGCGCCAAGCTGGTGGGCCGGGTCGAGCGGATGTATGTCGAAGAGGGCATGAAGGTCAAGAAAGGCGACCTGCTGGCCCGGCTCGAGCACAACGACCTGATCGCCCAGCTCGATTCGCGGGCGGCGCAGAAGGCCCGGATCGAGGCCGAGCTCGAGGAGGCGCGGGTCGAGATGTTGGAAAAACAGCGCGAGGCCAGGCGCGCCGATCGGCTGCATCAACAACGGAGCATGATGGCCGAGGAAGCCGAGAAGGCCCAGACCGAACAGAAGAAGGCCAGCGCCCGGGTGGCCGCCCTTGAGGCCGCCGTCAAGCTGATGAAGGCCAACGTCGACGAGATCAAGGCCCAGATCGACGCGATGTCGCTCTACGCCCCTTTTGATGGCACCGTGGTCGACAAGGAAGGCGAACAGGGCGAGATCGTCTCGCCGTCGGGGATGAGCTCGAGCCAGGGACGAACCGCCGTGGTGACGATCGCCGATCTTCAGAAGATGGAGGTCGAGACCGACGTCACCGAGGGCCTGCTCTCGCGGCTCGAGGCTGGCCAGCCGGCCGCCGTCGAGGTCTCTGCCGTCCCCTCCAAGCGCTATCGCGGCCGGCTGCGCCAGGTGATCCCGATGGGCAACCGCGCCGAGGGGACCGTCAAGGTGAAGGTCGAGATCCTCGACCCCGACGACCGCCTGTTCCCCGACCTGGCCGCCAAGGTCCATTTCCTGCCGGCGAAGAACGCCGCCACCGCCGAAGCCGGCTCGTCCAGCGTCTTCGTGCCCAAGGCGGCCCTGTTCCAGGAGAACGGCCAGGACCGGGTCTGGATTCTGGGCCCCCAAAACAAGATCCACAAACGCACCGTCGATGCGACCGCGACCAGCGAGGCCCTCGCCCGCGTCGCCTCGGGGCTCGAGCCCGGCGAAAAAGTCGTCCTCAACCCGCCCGTAGCGCTCCACGAAGATGAGACGATCCGCGTCGCCGAGTAAGACGTTCCACCCGCGGAGCTCGAGTCGAACCTTCTGTTTCCGACGTGTCGAGAATCGAAAACCAAGAATCCAAAATCGAAAAACCCATGACGCACAATTCCGCCTCGATCGAGCTCAAGGGCGTCGACAAGGAATACCGCCGCGACGAGTTCACGATTCCGGTGCTCGTGAATCTCGACCTCGCCGTCGCCGAGGGCGAATTCCTGGCGCTCATGGGCCCTTCCGGCTCGGGTAAGACGACCCTTCTCAACCTGATCGCCGGGCTCGACCGCGCGACCCGCGGCGAGGTGAACGTCCACGGCCAAGATCTGGGCCGGCTGTCCGACGCCCTTATCACCCGCTGGCGGGCGGATAATGTTGGATTCATCTTTCAAACATATAATCTTATTCCGGTCCTTACCGCCTTTGAAAACGTTGAGCTGCCGCTGTTGCTGACCCATCTTTCCAAGCGGGCCCGCCGGGAAAACGTGGCGACCGCATTACGAATCGTCGGGCTCGCCGGCCGCGAGCATCATTACCCCCGCCAGCTTTCCGGCGGCCAGGAACAGCGGGTCGCGATCGCCCGCGCGATCGTCACCGACCCCTACCTGCTGGTGGCCGACGAACCCACCGGCGACCTTGACCGCGCGACGGCCGGCGAGATCCTGGAGCTGCTCGAACAGCTCAATCGCGAGTTCCAGAAGACGATCGTCATGGTCACCCACGACCCGCTCGCCGCCCAACGAGCCAGCCGGATCTTGCACCTCGACAAGGGCCAGTTGGTCGGCGACGTGACCCAGGAGGGCCGAATCTCGGCCGCGTCCTGACATGAAGTATCTCAACTACATCTGGCGCAACGCCCGCCGCAACCCCGTCCGGTCGCTGCTCACAATCGCATCCACGTCCGTTTGTTTGTTCCTGATGATGATCTTGCTCTCGTTCTTCGCGATCAACGACGAAGTGACGGGCTCGGTCGGCGTCTATAACCGCGTCTGCGTCCTCAACGCCAACGGCTTCGCCGGGCGGATTCCCATCGCCTTCATGAACGAGATCGCCCAGATCGACGGCGTCCAGGCCGCCACTCCGTTCTCATGGTTCGGCGGCAAATACCACGACGAGATTCTCCCGTTCGCCCAGTTCGCCGTCGACGCCGACACGGCCTTCACCATCATGAACGAGCTCACGATCGCGCCCGACCAGCTCAAGGCGTTCCAGACCAACAAGAACGGCTGCGTCATCGGCCGCAAGCTCGCGAACGAGCGCAAGCTCAAGATCGGCGACCCGATGCCCCTCGAACGCGACCTGTACCCGGTCGATCTCGATCTGACGATCCAGGGGATCTACGACGGGCCGGCCAACCGCGACCTCCGCATGTGCCTGTTCCATTGGGGTTATCTGGACGAGCTGCTCAAGCGGGTCGGGGCGACCGGGTCGGCAAGCGAGGCCCACCTCTCGGGCAACGCCGGCATGGTCTTCATCAAATGCAAATCCGCCAACATCATGCCCGCCATCTGCAAGGCCGTCGACGACCGCTTTCGCAACAGCGACTACCCCACGCGAACCCAGACCGAGGAAGCCTTTGGCAAGATGTTCGCCGAGATGCTGGGCGACCTGAAGGGGATGATCCGCGTGATCGGGATGGCGGTCGTCTTTTCGCTGCTTTGCGTCGCTGGCAACTCGATGGCGATGTCGATGCGCGAGCGAACCACCGAGGTCGCCGTCCTCAAGGCGATCGGGTTCGGTAAACGGCTTGTCCTGACCCTCGTGCTCACCGAGGCCGTTCTGGTGGCCACGATCGGCGGCGCGATTGGCTCTCTCGGTTGCAAGGCCCTCTGCGAGGTGGTCGATCTGTCGCGCTACAGCGCGGGCTTTCTCCCGTTTTATTACATCCCCTGGCCGATCGCGCTCGAGGGTCTGGCGGTTGCCCTCTTGATCGGGTTCGTGAGCGGCCTCTTTCCCGCCCTGCGCGCGGCCAACTCATCGGTCGTCGACGGCCTGCGGAAGGTGATCTAAGGCGATGATCCCCCTCAAATACAACGTTCGTAATCTCAGGGTGAGGTGGAAAACCACGCTGATGACGATGCTCGGCACCGGGCTTGTCGTCTGGTCGTCGTGCATCCTGTTCGGCCTGGTCGAAGGGCTCGAATACAGCCTTCGCGTCTCGGGCGAGCCGCTCGATCTGATCGTGATGCGCAAGGGATCGTCGAACGAGACCACCGGCGGGTTCGCGTCGTCCAAGGCCGAGGAGATCCTGAATCTCCCCGGCATCGCGCGCGACGAAGCGGGTCAGCCGCTCGCGGCCCTCGAGCTGCTCAACATCCCGATCGCCCAGCGCAAGGATGGCACGACCACCAACGTGATCATCCGCGGGGTCCAGCCGGCCTCGCGGAACCTACGGCCCGATTTCAAGATCGTGGAGGGGCGGTTCCTCGATCAGGGCAAGGAAGAGTGCATCGTGAGCCGCAACCTGTCGCGGTCGTTCAAGGGCGCCCAGTTGGGCGCGGAGCTCAAGTTTGGCGAGAAGGAGAAATACCGGGTCGTCGGCGTGTTCACGGCCGGGGGAAGCTCGGCCGAGAGCGAGATCTGGGCCGACCTCCGCGACCTCGAGAAAAACACCGGCCGGGTGGGGACGGTTTCGTGCGTGCAGCTTCGCGCGGCCACGGCGGCCGATTTCGAGAAGCTGCAAGCGACCCTGAACGACGACCCCCAGTTCAAGCTCGCCGCGATTCCCGAGACGGTTTATTTCGAGAGCCAGAGCCGGTCGAGCCTGTTCCTCAAGGCGGCCGGCACGATGATCGCGGTGCTGCTCACGCTGGGCGCGATGTTCGCCGCGGCCAACACCATGTTCGCCGCCGTCAGCGCCCGCACCCGCGAAATCGGCACCCTCCGCGCGCTCGGATTTTCACGTCGGGATGTCTTGATCAGCTTCCTGGGCGAGTCGCTCTTGCTCTGTATGATGGGGGGCGCGATCGGGCTCCTGGGGACCATCCCCCTCAGCTCGCTTACCTACGAAACCAGTGATTTCAATAGCTTTGCCGCGGTCACCGTCGCGTTTCGCTTTGGCCCGCTGGTGATGGGGGTGGCGCTGGCGATGACCCTCGCCATGGGCGTCTTCGGCGGCATGTTCCCGGCCCTCCGCGCGGTCCGGCTCGACGTCATTTTGGCCCTCCGGGAACTCTGATCGGTTTTGGATTTTCGATTGCTTTCCGGACCTCGAGCGCTTTTCCATGGAGCCTCTCGTTTCCGACCAGGCGAACACGAGCCCGATTCGTCGGTCGCTCAATTGGCTCACGATTCCGCGGCGGATCAGCCTGCGGGTGTTGTGCGCGATCGTGGTCGTGACTGGGCTGGCCCTGGCCTGGGAGGCGAACCTGGCGCGGGTTCAGCGCACGAGCGTGGCGGCGATCCTGGCGGCGGGCGGGTCGGTTCATTACGACTGGAGCGTGTCGGCGGGACTCGTGGGCAACGATCCCTCCTGGTTCGAGCGGCTCGTGCGCTTGCTGGGCGTCGACCATTTCGCCACGGTCACGGGCGCTGACCTGCGCGGGGCGACCGACACGCTCGCGCCCCGGATCGGAGCGCTCAGGCGGCTCAATCAGCTCAATCTCCGCAATTCGCCAATCACCGACGCGGGGCTGGCGCAACTGGACGGACTGGCCGAGCTCGAGCGCCTCGACCTCACCCACACCCGCGTCACCAGCCGCGGGCTCGACCACCTGCGCGGAATGACCCAGTTGAGAATGCTCTGGCTGGGCGGCGATTCGATCACGAGCGAGGGCCTGGAAAACCTGAAGTCGTTGCCCAACCTCGAGCTCCTGGCCTTGATCGACACCGCCGTCGACGACGCCGGCCTGGAACATCTGAAGCAACTGAGAAACCTCCGCGACGTGAACGTGGCCCGAACCAAGGTCACTCCCGAAGGCTTGAGCTCCCTCAAACGTGCCCTTCCCGATTCGATCATCCGCCCTTGATAGGTGATACGTGTTCTGTGTACGGCGGCCCGGACGCTTTGTTTTCCGACCTCATCTGAATTATGATCGCGACGGTGGCACGGGGCAGTACGTTGAAAAAACCAAGGAGGCCGCGAGATGCCGTCGAGTCGATCCGTTGCATGGTGGGCGCTGGTGGTGATCGGCGTTGGGTCCGTCCAAGGATCGTCCCGGGCTGAATACGATCAAACCGCCGTCAAGACGCGGCTGGTCGAGGCCCCCGACGGCGGCATCCAGCCCCAGGCGGTCGTCGACGAGGGTGGGGCAATCCATCTTGTCTTCTTCAAGGGCGAGCCGGGTGGCGGCGATTTGTTTTATACACGGCTCGAGCCGGGTACGACGCAATTCACCCGGCGGGTTCGGGTCAACAGCCAGCGGGGCTCGGCGATCGCGATCGGGACGGTTCGCGGCGGCCAGATCGCGATTGGCAAGGGAGGGCGCATTCACGTCGCGTGGAACGGATCGAACAGCGCTCGGCCGAAGAACCCGCTGGGCGGGGTTCCGATGCTCTATTCACGATCAGACGCTGGGCGTTCCTCGTTTGAGCCCGAGCGGAATCTGATGCGGCGGACGGCGATGCTTGACGGCGGCGGCACGATCGCCGCCGACCGTGAGGGGAACGTCTACGTGGCCTGGCACGGCCTGGCCGAGGACGGCGGCGCGACCGAGACGGCGCGGCGGATGTGGGTGGCGCGGTCGACGGACGAGGGCGCGACCTTCACGCCCGAGGCGCCCGCCTTCGAGCGCGAGACCGGCGCCTGCGGCTGCTGTGGAACCCGGGCGCTCGTCGATCGCCGGGGCGGGCTCCATTTGCTTTACCGGGCGGCGACGGGTGGCTCTGATCGTGATATGTATTTGCTCAGCTCCGACGATCACGCCGGCCATTTTCGCGGCGCGATGATCGATCGCTGGCGGACGAACGCCTGTCCGATGAGCACCGCCGCGATGGCGGATACGGATGCTGGCCTGCTCATCGCGTGGGAGACCCGTGGCGAGGTCTACTTTCGCCGGATTGGCCGCGAAACGAGTCAATCCCCGGCGATCGCGCCGCCGGGCGGGCGCGGTGACCGCAAGCATCCCGCGATCGCCGGCAACGTTCGCAACGAGACGATCCTGGTCTGGACCGAGGGAACCGGCTGGCAGAAAGGCGGAGCGCTCGCGTGGCAGGTGTTCGACCGAAACGGCCGGCCTTCCGGCGCGATCGAGCGCCTCGACGGCGGCGTGCCGGTCTGGGGCCTGGCGACGGTCGTGGCCGCGCCTGATGGCGGGTTCACGATCATCGGCGCCCAGCGCCCGGCGGCGCGGGATCGGGCGCAGCAGGGCGGGTGAGTCGAGAATAGAGAGGATGGCGATCGATGAAGGACAAGCCCGACGACCTGGAGCGGCTGCCTCGCATGAGCCCAGCCGATGAGCCCGTCGTCCCGACGGGTGTGGATCGTCGGCGGAGAATACGATGGGTCGCGGTAGTGCCGATACTCGTGCTCGCTTATGGCTTGGCTTTTGTGTGCCTTTTTTTCCTGACCTATGTTCTCGCGCTCGTGGGCATCGGCTCTCCAATGGGCCCCGATCCTTACTCCGAGGTTTTGAAGAGGATGCTCAAAAAGCAAAGCGCGTGGGCTTTCGTCATTGGCCTTGTTGTCGGCGTGGCCTTCCAGGCTTTTGTGTTGGACAGGTCGGGACGAAAACAGCGTTAGAAGGAATGATCACGAATCGCGCGGCGACCCCTGCTTTTCCCGGCAGACCTCGTCACGGATCGACTCGAAGAACGACGCCAACTCGCCGTCGGAGACGCCGCTGTCGGCGACCTGCCGGCGAAACGGAGCAAGAGCCTCGTCGACTTCCTTGATGTCCCGCTCGATCAGCCGATGGACATAGCCCGCCAGATCCTGCCCCGTACGCGCCGCACGCTCCGAAAGCTTCTTCTCCTGGTCCGGGGTCAGGTCAATAGTAATGCTCATGTGTCGGCCCCGCTCTGTTCGTGGAACGATCCATTTGTCCAAGATACGCCCAGAACAGCCGAGCGGGCAAGGCGAGAAACGTCGACAAGTCGGCCACGGGGACGAGCACGAAGGGCTCTGTTCCGCGCGGGCCTCATCGCGCGTGCTCGAGCGCGACAATCGTGCGCTGGGCCGGAAGCGATAAGGCGGTGAGCGAAAACGTGCTCGAGCCCGGCCGCACGACGGGGTCGTTGGGCAAGACCTCCAGGAAGCGCTCGAGCGGCTGGATCGCGAGGTTGATCCGAGGCGTCTTGTAATGCATCGGGATCACGATCCGCGGACCAATCGCATCGAGCAAGGCGGGGATTTCGGGAAAGTCGATCGTCGGCGGGCCCCCGGCGGCGGCGAAGACCACGTGAGCACCCACCAGAGGCGCGAGCTCGGCCGTCTCGAGCGCATGTCCCAGGTCGCCCAGAAAGACGACGTGCATTCCCTCGGCGACGAAATGGATGATCGCCACCTCGTCCTCGGGCAATCGTTCGGGGGTCTCAAAGACGTGGACGGCCTGGAACCGGATGCCACGAACCACCCGGCCCTCCGGCTCGAGCTCGAGCGCCCGCACCAGCTCGAACGGCGGAATGATTTGCCCCGTGTGGCTGTGATAACGGTCGTTTTCGTGGCTCACCACGACCAGGTCGGCGGGCTCGGCGATGGGCTCGTAACCGCCCGAATCGGGCGAGCGATAGGGGTCCAGGATGATTCGCAGGTTCCCCGTCTCGATCAGAAAAGCCGCATGGCCATACCAGGTGATTTTCATTTTCGCTACGATGACCCCAGGGTCGGGTTTCGTCAATCCATCAAAGGCCAAACGGAGAGAGACGATGTCAAGCCGTCGCACGTTCTTGAGCGCCGCGGCGACCGTGGCGGGCTCGTCCGCCATCATCGGCCGCCAGGCACGATCGCAAACGCCCGAGTCGCACGGGCCGACGTGGCTCAACTACGCGGTCAACATCGAGATGACCTGGACCAAGCTGCCGTATCCCGAGCGGATCCGCAAGGTCAAGGAAGCCGGGTTTGCGTTCTATGAATTCTGGCCCTGGCGCAACAAGGATCTGGACCAGATCGCGGCTCTGAATCGCGAGCTCGGGCTCACGACGTCGCAGTTTTCGTCGTCGCCGGTCAAGGGTTTCGGCCACGGGATCACGAACCCCGACCCGGCCCGCCGTGAGGAATTCGTGGAAGAGATCAGGACGGCCGTGGCGGCGGCCAAGAAGCTGGGCGTGCGGACCCTGTGCGTGGTGGCCGGCGAAGAGACCAAGGGCTATTCGCGCGACGAGCAGACCGCCGCGGTGGTGAGCTGCCTCAAGGCCGGGGCCAAGGTCGTCGAGCCCGAGGGGATCACGCTGATCCTCGAGCCGCTCAACATCCTGGTCGACCATCCCCGCCAGCTTATCGTGCACTCCGCCCACGCCGCCCGCGTGCTCAAGGCGGTCGGCTCGCCCAATGTGAAGATGCTCTTCGACATCTATCACCAGCAGATCAGCGAGGGAAACCTGAGCGGGAATATCAAGCACTATCACGACCTGATCGGCTATTATCAGCTCGCCGACCACCCCGGCCGGCATGAGCCGTTCACGGGTGAGATCAATTATCCGTTCGTGCTCAAGACGATCCACGACGTCGGCTACAAGGGGGTGATCGGCATGGAGATGAGCCCCAAGGGCGACCCCATGGCGGGCTTCGCGGCCCTGCGGCGGGCCGACGCGATGGCGCGCGAGCTCGCCTGAAGACACGAGCCGACCATGGGTCCGCGGGAGACGCCGGTCGATGGACTGGGCCACGACATTCCGGTCGTTCTGGGCGCGGCCGATCAACCCCGAGCCGCTCGTCCGCGCGGTCCTTGGACGCCTGCCGCGGACCCTGATCGTGATCGGGCTCATGCTGCGCCTGCTCGTGTTTCTGCAGGATCGCTCGCTCTGGTTCGACGAGATGTCGCTCTGGGGCAATATCGCCCAGGAATCGCCGTTTCGGTTCGACCACCCGCTCACCGGCGACCAGCTCGCCCCGTTTGGCTTTCTGGTGATCGAGCGGATGATCGCGTCGGTTTATGGAACCGGCCGGATGGCCATGCGCCTGGTTCCGCTCCTGGCCGGGATGGGGGCTCTGGTACTGTTCGCCCGGCTTGCCGCCCGCGTCTTGCCCGAGCGGCCGGCGCTTCTCGCGCTGGCGCTCTTCGCGCTTTCCGACGATCTTATTTATTACTCGAGCGAGCTCAAGCCGTACTCGGTCGACGTATTCGTGGCGGTGGGGCTCGTGCTGGCGACGGTCGCGTCGCTGGGCGTTTCGCCGACGCCCCGCTGGGCGGCCTTGATGGCGCTCGCGACGGCCCTCGCGCCCTGGTGGTCGTTTCCATCGACCTTCATCATCGGCGGCTGTGGGCTGACGCTCGTCGCCGAAAGCCTGGCGCGCGGCAGGCGCGGCGATGCGCTCGTCTGGACCGCGGTGGGGCTCGTCTGGTTCGCGAGCTTCGTGGTCGCCTATCGCGCGTCCAAGGCGATCCTCACGCCCTTCACGACGATGTATGCGTTCTGGGATTTCGCCTTCCTGTCGCCCGTCGAGCCGGGCCGCTGGCTCGACGCCTCGAAGGCGTCGGGGATTCTGCTCGAGATGGTCGTCAACCCCTTGAACCTCGCCGCCCCGGTGAATCGCTGGCTGGCCGTCGCGCCGGCGATCCTGCTCCTCTTCGGTGGGGCTGTCTGGCTGGCCAAGCGCTCGCCGGCCATCGTGCTCGCGGCGATCGCGCCCATGCTCCTGAACGCGATCGCGTCGGAGCTCAAGTTTTATCCCCTGCACGGCCGGCTGTCGCTGGGGCTGGTTCCGCTTGGTTTCTTGCTGGTCGCGGCCGGAACCGAGTGGATCTGGCGGCTCGACCCCAGCCGGTCCAAGCTCGTCTACAAGGTGTTGCTCGTCCTGGCGCTCGCCTACCCACTACTCGCCGGCCCCTATGAATCGATCGGCCGCCGCCCACGCGAGTTCAACGCCCACGGCGACCTGCATGCGAATGTGTTTGTGCGATGAGCAGAGCTGGGGTGGTGAAAAGTTGATTTTGACGGGCCTTTTCCTTGATCCCGGTTTCGTTGCGATTGTCAGGCCGCCGATCGACCGGTTTCCGTTGGCCGCGTCCGGACCCTCACCCGGCCTTCGGCCACCCTCTCCCGAAGGGAGAGGGTCATGTGTTGATCCTTCGCGGTTCCAGCGCCCCCGGTTAGCGCGTCGAAGACTCTCCCGAAGGGAGAGGGTCATGTGTTGATCCTTCGCGGTTCCAGCGCCCCCGGTTAGCGCGTCGAAGACTCTTCCGAAGGGAGAGGGTCATGTGTTGATCCTTCTCCCTGCGGGAGAAGGTGCCGCGCAGCGGCGGATGAGGGAGGCCGTGGCAGGGAATCGGCCACCTCGAAGTCCGATACGCGACGGCGCTCTTGATCTCGTCCCATTCGCGCAACAAAACCCCCGAGACGGCGTGCCCACGAAAACCACGGTCAAGACCAACTTTTCACCACCCCAGAGCGGGGCTCTGCTCAGAACACCGGGATCGTGATCTTGACGCCCCCCTGGAGCGCTGATTCGTGGGCGCAGAGGCCGACCATGGTCCAGTTGGCGGAGGCCTCGGCGTCGGGCAGGGCGGGGCGTTCGCCGCGGACCGCGCTCAGGAAGGCGTGCACCAGGTGCGGGTGCGAGCCGCCGTGCCCGCCCCCCTGGGTGAACGAGAGATGCTGTTCGCCCTCGTCCAGGCTATAGACGCCCTTGGTGGTGAACCGCTGGATCGGCTCGGGCAAGAGCCGGGCGTAATCGGGGACGGGCGTGCGTTTGGGGATCTCGGACTCGGGGATCGGGTGGGCCTCGGTGCTCTTGGTGTGGATCACCGGCTCCTCGCCGTCGACCTGCTGCCATTCAAAGCTCTTCCGGCTGCCGTAGGCGTCGAAGCTCTCGCGGTACTGGCGGGCGGTGTCAAAGAGGCTGCGGGTGACCTCGGCGACAACGTCCGAGTCCTTGATCCGAAACGTGGCCGTCTCGATGGCGAAGGGGCTGTGATAGCGGGCGACCAGCCCCTCGCGAATCCGCCCCGAGCCGTGGCAGACGACGTCCAGGGCGGGCTTGCCGACAAGCGCCAAACAGGGGCTCACGCAGTGGGTCGCGTACCACATGGGGGGCAGGCCAGGCCAGTAGTCGGGCCAGCCATCCATGTCTTGCTGGTGGCTGCCGCGCAAGAATTGCAGCCGTCCCAGCTCGCCCTTGTCGTACAGCTCTTTCACAAAGAGATACTCGCGGCTGTAGACGACCGTCTCCATCATCATGTAGACCTTGCCGCTTTGGCGTTGGGCCTCGACGATGCGCTTGCACTCGTCGATCGAGGTGCCCATGGGGACGGTGCAGGCGACGTGCTTGCCGGCCTCGAGCGCCTCGATCGACATCCAGGCGTGGTCGGGGATCGGCGAATTGATGTGAACGGCGTCGATGTTGGGATCCTTGAGCATCGCGCGATACTCGGTGAATCGGTTCTTGATTCGGAAGCGGTCGCCGATCTCGTCGACGCCCTTGCGGTCGCGGCGGCAGACCGCGTATGGCTCCGCGCCGGGGTAGGCTTGATAGATTGGGATGAACTCAGCGCCAAATCCGAGGCCGACCAGGGCCACGCGGATGGGTTGATCGTTCGCCATGCTGGAATCTCCGTTTGGTTGCCCGTGGCGTCGCGAGTTGGGATTGGTGCAAGATAGTTGCACGCGACGGCAAAGGCAAGGACCAGGGGGAGCTTTGGTGATGACGATTTCGAGCGGACGGGCGAGGATTCGTGTGGCGATGATCGGGGTGGGTGCGGTGACAGCCTATCATCATGTGCCGGGTCTCGCGCTCGATTCGCGGGCCGAGCTGGTCGCCCTGTGCGACGCCGATCCGGCCTTGCTCGAGCGCAGATCGAGCGAATGGGGGACGGCCCGGACCACGACCGACCCGCTCGAGCTGTGCGGCTGGAGCGATGTCGACGCGGTGGTGATCGCGACGCCCAACGACACCCACGCGGCGATCGCCGTGGCGGCCGCGCGGGCGGGCAAGCATGTGATGTGCGAAAAGCCGCTGGGGCTTTCGGCGGGCGAGGTGCAATCCATGTACGAGGCCGCCCGCGACCATGGCGTCGTCCACATGACGGCGTTCACCTATCGGTTCGCCCCGTCGATGCGCTACATGAGGAGCCTGCTCAAATCGGGATCCCTGGGCGAGCCCCGGCATTTTCGCTCACAGCGGTTCCTCGACTGGCCCGAGACGAGCTGGGGCTGGCGGCAATACAAGGCCCGCGCCGGCGCGGGCGACCTGTTTGACATGACCATCCATCGCATTGATTTCGCGATCGACCTGATGGGTCCGATCCGCCGGGTCTGTGGCGCGACGGCGCGATTTGCCCCGCGCGATCGCACGGTTGACGGCAAGGCGTGCGCCCCCTCGGAGGTCGACGATTGGTCGTGCTTGATCGGCGAATTCGAGACCGGCGCGACGGGCGTGTGGGAGGGCACGACGCTCGCCAAGGGCTATCATCGCGACGGATTCGGCCACGAGTGGGCCGAGATCAACGGCAGCGAGGGCTCGGCCGTCTACCGCCTGCACGAGCCCAACACGATCCTGCTGGGCAAGACGGGTTCCGACCTCGCGCCCGTGGCGGTTCCCGCCGAATTCCTCAAGCCGGCCTCGAGCCCGCGTGATCCCGCCGTGGGAGCGCCCGCCACGGTTTTTCGTTACGACCTCATGTGGGAATTCCTCTCGGCGATCGTCGAGGAGCGCCCGGCCGTCCCGAGTTTTTGGGACGGGCTGAACGCCCAGCTCGTGGCCGATTCGGTGCTCGAATCGCACCAGAAACGCGCCTGGGTCGACACGCCGCTGGCGGCCGTGTGAATGGAGGGAATGGCGATGATGCGAGTCTTGATCGCTTTCTGCACATTGATGTTCGCGACCGCGGGCCACACCCTCGCGGACGAAAAGATCCCGCTCAAGGTGCTCTACGCGGGCAAATCGGACGACAATCGAACCGAAGACTACCGGGTCTTTCTGTCCGCCCACTTTCAAACCGTGACGATCCGCGATTATCTCACGCTCAAACCCGAGGACGCGTGCGAATGCGACGTCGTGCTCCTCGACTGGCCCGACGCGCCTCCACGAGACATGGCCGCGGGCCGGTTCCTGTTCCGAACCTGGGCACCGATTATTCCAAGCCGACGATCTTGATCGGCGGGGGCGCGTTGGGAACCGCGCGGGAGTTCAAGCTCAAGATCAAGGATTTTTGCGTCTGCCTGGCCGACAGGGCGCACGGAATCGACGTCTCGCATGAGATTTTTCACAAGCCCTTTCCCGTCGACCTCAAGTTCGAGGAGCGACCGACGCCCGCGCACTACCTGCATGGGCTTTGCGCGGACCATCTGGGCCCGACCATGGCCATGTGGAGAGTCCAGACCAGAGGCTGGACGCTGGACTCGCCGCCGGATGCCACGTCTTTCCCTGGAATGGTCGCCGCCCCCTACGGCCTCACCGACTCGCCCGATGGCGAATACATCGCCGCCGGACTCAACCTCAAGTCCCACGACGCCGTGGCGATCGGACGGCACGGCAACTTTCTGCTCTGGGGCTTTCACGCCGCGCCGCGCGACCTCACGCCCGAGGCGCGCAAGTGCTTCCTGAACGCGATCTGTTACATCCGGAAGTTCGACGGCCAGAAGCCGGTCGTTCACGCGAACGGCCGCGCGCGCGAATGGGCGCTTGAATATGCATATAATTTTAAGATTATCTCGAGCGAGGCGGCCGACCAGACGTTCGCGCCCCCGTCGATTCGCGACGATCCCGCGAAGCTCAAGGAGTATCACCGGCAGCACGTCGAGTCGTACCAGAGGGGTTTTTCTGAACGAGTCCAGCGGCTGCTCGGAGACGACCCCGACAAGTACATCGCTTACTACAAGGCCAACCTGGAGTATCTTTATCATCCCGCCGCACCCCGTTCGCCGTGGGAGGTCGACGACGATGTTCAGGGATTGAGGATCTCGAACCGGTCGATCCTGCTCGTGGATCGATGCGTCCAATTGCTCGAGCGTGGTGATCCCGGCGGCCTGGGCGCGCGGATCCTGGCGCGGTACACGAACGAGCATTTCACGGATGCGAAAGGTTGGCGCGGCTGGCTCGAATCGTCGCGGTCGCGGATTTTCTTCAGCGACGTGTGTGGTTACAAATTCCTGGTCGTTCCCCAGGGAATGATCGACTCGGCGGCCAGGATCGATCCTACCCGAGCCCTCCTGGACGGCCCCTCCAAGGGAAAGGGGCCGGTTCTGGGGGAAGCTCGATTCTCCGAATCGCGGCTTTCACCCTCCGGAGAGGTCGATCTGGTGATCACGCTCAATGTCGCCGAGCGGTGGCACATCCTGGCGCTCGATCCGTCGGGGCGGTCGTCGCGGGCCACGGTGTTCGCGCTCACCTTGCCGAAGGGCCTCGAGACGTCCGGCGACTGGCGGGCGCCCCAGCCCGCGCGGGGGCTCGACGGCCAGCCGATTCTGGAAGGCGAAGCCGTCTTCCGGCGCACGATCCGCGTGGCCAAGGACGCCCCGCCGGGCGTTCTCCAGGTGGACTGCTCGGCGACGGTGCTGGCCTGCGACCCGTTCCATTGTCGACCGCGCGAAACGATCACCTTCCACGCCCAGGGCCGGGTCGCGAACGGACTCCGTTGAACGCACCACGTTGAACGAGTACCGCGAATCGGTCGCTGGCGCGTCAGGTGACCGCTCCATGCCGCGTCGAGAACGCCCTCCAGGCCCCCGTCGATTGGATCTCGCGAATGGCCGCGACGGCGGCGTCGAGCTCTTGATCGGTGTTGTAGAAATGCGGCGAGAGCCGGATGCCCGCGCCTGGGCGAAAGTCGCAAACGACATCGAGCGCCTTGAGCGAGCGCGCGATCTCGAGGCCGTTCTCCACGTTGATCGCCACGGTCCCGCCGCGCCGTTCGGGATCGGCGGGGGCGGTGCACGGCCAGCCCTCGGCCGAAGCGAGCTCGAGCAACCGCGTGGTCTGACGGATCGATTTCGCGCGAATCGCCGCGACGCCAATCTCACGCACGATCTCGATCCCAGCCCGCGCCGCGTAAAGCGCTGGAATGTTCGGGGTTCCGTGCAGAAACCGCCAGGCATCGGGCCTGCGCTCGAGCTCGGGCTCAAAGGCGAACGGCCGGGCATGAGCCATCCACCCGGTGAGCGCGGGCTCGAGCGCGCGGCCAAGCGCGGGGTCGACCCAAAGAAACGCCGCCCCCGGCCCGCCGCAGAGCCATTTCAAACACCCGCCGATGTAAACGTCGACCCCGAGCGCCCCGACGTCGACCGGAATCACCCCGACCGCCTGATAACCGTCGACGATCGTGAGCGCCCCTTTGACACGCGCGCGTTCCGCGATCGCGGCCGCGTCGTGGATGAACGCCGACTTGAACAAGACATGCGATATTGCAACAAGCGCGGTCCGATCGTCGATCGCCCGGACCACGCGTCCAGCGTCGACCGTGATCCCATCCTCGGAAGGGACCACCACGATCTCGGCCCCGCGGGCGGCCTGTTCCTTGAGCAAATAAAGAATTGATGGAAAGTGCATTTCATCGACGACGATGCGAGGCCGGCGGGTCGTGAAGCGGATCGCGCTCAAGACCACGGCGTGGGCCAGTGTGACGCACGGCTGAAACACGACCTCGCCGGGCCCCGCGCCGATCAGCGGCGCGACCTTGTCGCCGAGGTCGGCCGCCATGGTCCACCAGGCGTCTTCCCAGGCGCGAACGCCCCGGCCGGCCCAGAGATCGTAATACTCGCGCAGCCGCTGGGCCGCTGCCTCGGGAACCGCGCCGAGCGAGTTGCTGATCAGGTAATTCGTCCGCGCCAGGATCGGGAACCGTGGGCGGTAGGCGAGCAGGGGGTCGGCGGAGGGGTGGTCAAGAGTCACCGCGCGATGCTCCTCAAGAGGGCTCAGCTACAAGAAGACTACGCAACTCGTCCTTCAAGGCAACCTTGATGGACATCGCAACGACTACGGAATCGCCGTGATCGATCCGGTCGGATCGCCGCTTTGACCCGCGCGGTAAGGGCTACGACTCGCGTCACAACGGCAGCGCCTGGTATCAGAACCCACCGTCCTCAATGTCTGTTATACGGACGGTCGCCAAGTCGCCGTGTCTAGAGCGCGGAATCAAAATACCCTTGCTCCTTGACAAGGGCTTCCCCTGGACTTTACCATCTCTGAGGAGAATCAGTCACGTTATGAGGCCAAGGCGCATTCGTCCGTCGGAGATACCGATGAAAAAGGTGCAGTGGCTGCTCTGCTCTGCTCTGCTCTAGCCGTTGGACTCTGGACTCGGTTCGTTGCTCGCCACGAAGCGTCGATCGCGAGGCAGAGGATTCGTCCGGATCGTTCGTCTAGTGAGCAGTTCCAAGAATTCGATTTTGGTCGGGTGTTGGCCTCAGGCCAGACGATTCGCCATGAGTTTAAGCTAGCCAACCACTCCGAGGGGGCGATCCGGATTCTGGGGGCCGTCTCGGCATCCCCATGCTGCTCGTCCATTGGCCCGATCGCCGATTTCGTCCCTGCGGGAGGCGAGATTGCCGTGCCGGTTGGACTGAAAACGGAGAACAAATCGGGGCCGATTCGCGCCCGCTTCAAAGTCGAGACAGATTCCCATCCAATCGCAAGTCGAATGTTTGATGTCTCCGCTGTATTCGTTCCCGAGTGGGAGATCGAGCTACGTGAAGGCGGATTGCGAGCGTTAGCCATCGGGCAGCGGCGGTATCTTGCTATTCGCATGACTTGCCGTAGTCTCGCTCCCGACGCCGTGGAGCCCACTGGAGAGCCGAGGTTCTCTGGTCCGGTCAGGTTGTCAGGCTCAGGGAGTTGGGTGCGCGCGAGAGAACCAAGAGGAATTGGCGAACTGGCACGGGATTTCGAGTTGGAGTTATTGCCGAGCCCTTCACCTGGCCATCAGGAGGGGGAGTTGCTCTTCCCTTGGCCCAAGGATCGGTCTCGCCGATTCGTTTTCCGCTGGGAGGTGACGCCAAGCGTCGCGGCAGCGCCGTCTGGTATCGTCGTCAAACGGTCGGCATGCGACACGCCGGTGGAGATCGTCGTCACGTCGTTCGACCGGCCGGTTCGAATCGTTGGGGTTGAGGGGCCGCTGGCGAAGCCCTTCGTCCCGACGACCGAAGCCAAACAAACGCATCGGCTTTCTCTTATTCTTGATTCAGCCGCTTTTAGACGGCACGCAGTCCGCGACTTGATCGTGACGACCAATCATCCCGATCAGCCCATGGTGTCGGTGGTCGTCCTACAAACGACCGAGAATGAAGGAGGCGGCCCATGAAGCGGGTACGCGCGCGGCGTCGGGGATTCACACTGGTCGAAGTGATCACGGTTGTTGGGGTCATCTTGGTCGTCCTCGGGCTGGCACTACCGGCGGTCCAGGCCGCGAGAGAATCGGCTCGACGTGCG
>DAIDHE010000271.1 GCA_027459775.1 Planctomycetales bacterium
ATCACGGGCGAGTCGGGGTTGAGGGATTCGGCCAGGAGCAGCCCATCGCGCGCCACCCTGGTCAAGGCGACTCGCGCCTGCGCGATCGAGGCGTCCTCGTCGTCAAGGTAAGCGATGTCGTACTTGTGGGCGGCGAAATCCTCGAGTCGATGGGCGAGGTCGGGATGTTGCTTGGCCCAGGGCGCGACGGAGGATTCGAGGTCGGTCGCCGCGAGGGCCGCGCGATACCGCTCCTCGGCCTCGAAGGGGCGCTCGCCGGCGTCGAGAATGAGGGTCAGGTAGAGCTTCACCAGGCTGGAGCTGGGATAGTCTTTCTCGAGCTGGAGCAAGGGCGCCAGGGCTCGAGGGCCGTCGCCCGCTTCGATGGCGGCGACGGCGGACTGGAAGGCGGCCAGGGATTCGACCCGGGGCATCATGCGGTCGACGATCGGCCGATAGAGGGCGAGGGACGATGCGAGTACGAACCCCGCCGCGACGCCGACGATCCATCCCCGCCGGATCGACCAGTTGACGAGATGTTCGCGTCGAGACGTATTGACAGCCTGAAGCAGCGGCTTGCGCTTGAGGAAGCATTCGAGATCGACGGCGAGCGAGCGGGCGTCGGGATAGCGCGCGGCGGGGTCGAAGGCGAGCGCCCTTTTGACGATGGCGTCGAGGGCGTGTGGGCAGGCGGGGTTGGCGGTGCGAACCGAGGGGTCGAGCTTGGCGCGGCGATCGAGCACGTCGAGCATGGCTCGGGGCGGCTTGAGATCCGGAGCTGGGGGTTCCGGCGCGACGCCTGTGAGCATTTCGCGGAGGACGAGGCCGAGCGAATAGACGTCGGCGGCCGCGCCCACCGAACCCCAGAGGTCGGGATTCAAGAAGGCCTGGATCTGCTCGGGGGCCATGTAGGGGAGTGTGCCGCCGCGAAAGGCTTCATGGGCGCGGTCGGCCGAATGGGGTGATTCGGCCAGGTTGAAATCGAGCAATTGGGGGCCGTCCGCGAGCGTGAGCAAGACGTTGGCGGGCTTGACGTCGCGATGGAAGGTGGCCATGGAGTGGGCGTAGTGGAGCGCCCTGGCCAGGGTCATGATGATCCAGGCGACGCCCTGGGCGTAGGTTCCCTGCTTGGGAAAGCCGTGCCACCGATCGCCGCGTGGTCCTGCGCGCGAGATCTCGTCGCGGAGCATCGCGCCGAACTCGCCGCTGGCGGTGAGAATGAGCCCGCGGGACGCGCCGTCGACCAGAACATTCCAGATCGCGCGGGCGTGCTTGGGCCGCGAGGCCGGATCGAGCCGGGCGATGACGACGTCGAGCGGCAGCCCCGGCTGGAGCGGCATCGACAGGCCCACGAGCCCCCGGTCGGGTGCGAAGGCGACCGAATTCACGGGGACGATATGGGGATGGTCGAGTCGCCCCTGGAGCTTGGGCTCGTCGCCGCGGTCGATGGCGACCTTGAGCACGACCTGCTTGCCGCCAAGCGAGAGGTCGCGGGCCAGGAAGACTCGCGACGCCCCCCCCTCGCCCAGGAGCGAGACCAGTTGGAACTCCTCGAAATCCTCGCCCGGGCGCGGGAACCGCGGCGGCGTGGCGGGCTTTCCAGTCGCCTGGCTGAAGAGCCGGTGGTACTCGAGCTGCGAGAGCAGCGAGTCCTTCCAGTCGGGGTAACGGTCGCAGAACGACGCCACGTCGGGGGCCTGGCCCTGCTCCTCGTGGAGGCAGTATTCCTCGTAGATCAAGCTGACCAGGCGGTTCTGGACGCCCTTGAGCTCGGGGAGGCGTTCGAGGTAATCGGCGACCTGGGGGGTCTCGCCCAGGTCGAACCGCCTGCGCAGATCGGCCTTGACCAGGTCGGCCAGGAAGTCGGCGGAGGCCGCGGCCCCGGCGGGGGCTGCGCGGCACCGCGCCCAGACGTTCTCGATCTCGACCGTGCCGCGACGCCGCCGCTCGTCATCGAGCAGCCGCACGGCTTGGTCCACGCGGTCGGGGCCGCAATCAGCGCGGACCGAGGCGGGGAACGAATTCATTCTCAGTCTCCTGACTCATTCAGCGAATCGAGGAGGTCCTTGAAAAAACGTTGGATCTTTCGGATATTCCATCCCGTCAGATTCGCGATCTCGTTGTTGGTGTGGCCCTGCCGCTTGAGCTCGATCACACGCCGCTCGGTCTCGTCGCCCCAGTTGAGGAGCCGCTCTTGAATCTCGTTGGCCTGAGCGAGCTGGCTCGCCGTCGGCTCCGGAGACGATACCTGCATCGCCCCGAAACCGTCGTCGTCCTCGCTCGCGAAGATCGACCGGTTGCGAGTCTCGTCGCGCTTGCCGGCGTGCTGGCGCCGATGCTCGTCGATCACCCGCTGCTCGGCGATCTTTGCCAGGAAGGCGATCATCGAGCCGACCGTGGGAAAATGCAACTGATCCAGATGGGCGGCCAGGGTCTCCATGGCCTCGTTGGCGAAATCCCGCGAATCGTAGATCGTTCGCAGGGAGCGGTTCAAACGTCGGCGAACGATGCGTCGAACCTTGGGATAACATTCCTCAAACAGAGTCCGCCAGGCTTCTTGGTTTCCATTCCGCGCTTCACGGAGCGTCGTCGAGAGATCGTCCTCGATCTCGAGATGAAACGTCGGCGTCATTGAGAAACCCCTCCCCTTGGAACGGGTCGCGAGCACGAGCGACACTCGACTCTCGATTCATCACTCGCGCTCGTTTTCGTGGCCCCGTCGCCAGCGATTTTAGCACGGCATGATCAAGGGGATGAAGAACGATTTCTCTAAAAAAGGCAGGGTTCCCGGGAAAAACTTTGTCAATATGGCGAATTTGTAACGTCTAGGAAGGCTGTGGCGGCTGATTTACCGGTGGAATCGCGGTAAAGAACCCGCGGTGAATTCGACTTCGCCTAAAAATGAGAGAACCCGCGATGGACCCATCGCGAGTTCTCGGTGGGGATGACCGAGGAGTGTGGAGCGCGACGGGAGGCGCGGCCGCGAGCGATTGGCCGCCCGCCACGTCAGCACGGCGACGTGGGAGACGTGGGCGAGCCTGGACTCGTGGGATAAGTCGGCGTGATGATGATCGGAGAAGTCGTCCCCGAATCCTCGCCTGAATCCATGGAGTGGGCCGTCGGGATCGATCCCGCCGCCGACAGCTGAACCACATGGACCGCGGAAACCGGCAGGCCCAGGGCCGAGGGGGCGAGCCGAAGGGGCATTGAATCGAGCGTGGGCTGGAACAGGCGGCGGGTTCGAGTCGACATCTTGGATAACTCCTTGTTCATAAAGTCAATAAAAACGAAAAGCAGACATCAGCACTCGACCAGAGGTTGGAAGACCTCGGTCGTCGAAAGAGACGATGAGCGATCGCGCCGGGGGGCGGATGAAGCGACGGGACAGCGCGGCCTTGCGCTGGAAGCGCGCCCGGCCGAGCATGACCGGGGCCTCGCTTCGCGTGAAATCGAGCTGGAACAAATCAACGGGTCAGGATCGAGGTCGGACTGCGACCAGATAGTTTCGTCGGCTCGCGGGGCGGCGTTTCGCGACTGAAATTCGCCTGTTTCGAGGTTGGCGGCTCAATTCAGCGAGAGAATGGCTTGATCGACTCGCGGAACGACGTCGGTCCGGCGGGTCTGTTCGACGACCTCGACGGGGTAAAGATCGTTGGGGATCATCCCCGAGGCGGCGGGACGGTAAAGAGGGCAGGATTCGTGCTGGCCCAGAGCGCCCTTGGCGAATCGCGCGGCGATCTCGTGTTGTTCCCGCCGGACGGCGGCGATGTAGCATCCCAGGGGCGAGAGCCGGGCGTCCTTGGCGAGCCGACAGGCGTCGCCGGGGGCCTCTTCGAGCAGTCGCTCCGCCGTCCGGACCTCGACCTTGAGCTCCTGGCGCAGACCGCGGATGACGCGGTGGACTCGATTGCGGTATCGGCGAGCGGCCGCGGGACTTGCCAGTTCCGCCCAGGGGTCGGAATACTGGGTCGAGCGCGGCTGCGTCGCCACGTAGAACTCAGGGTCGAGAGGGATTCGGGTGGAATCATCCCGATGGACGCGCCACAAGTGATAGGCTGCCTCATGCCAGATGCGCGACGTCGAGCATCCGCGGCGCCACTCGGGGCGCCTCAGTTCATAGGCGTTTTCGAGTCGGCTTGCGAGACCGTCAATCATTCGTTGTGTTGGCAGCACGGGTTTCTACCTCGGTAAGCGGCTCTGCTTCCGGTCTTTTTTTTCGATTCAGGGGTCGTTTCGTAGTGCCCGGCTCTAGGAAACGCAAACCCGGCCGCGCCGCGACATCCGATTCCCAAAAAAAGTGAAATCGCGATCGAATTCACCCTCCCCGGGCCGAAGTCGGCCCGATCCCAGGCGGCCCCAGTCCGCGAGAAAGAACTTGACAAAGACAAAGAGCCTTCCAGAAAACCTTGGGACAGTTCCACGAAGCGGGTGCGGCGGACGGCGAAGCTCCAGCCTCTCGTCGCTCGTTCAACGGAAAAACGCTCGCGGGATTTCGCGTCGACTGCTCTGGAATTCACCAGTGCGACATCGCATAATGCGATTCGAACGGTTCATTCATCCCGCCTTCCTGTTTTCAGGCTCGTGTTCAGGATCTGCTCTCCGATGGATCAACTTCCGCCCGAATCCGACTGGCGAGCCGTCAAGAGCGACCTTTCGCGTAGAATGCGCGAGATCCGGGTGGCGCTTTACGGCGAGCACGGCGGCCCGCTCCTGGCCAAGTCGATGGGGATTCCGTTTCGCACGCTGCACAATTACGAGATGGGCTGCACGATCCCGGCCCATGTGATTCTGCGGTTCATCGAGCTCACCGGCGCGCACCCGCACTGGCTCTTGACCGGCGAGGGAGACCAGTTCGCCGAACAAGATTCACTGGTGGGCTGAATCGGGGCGATCGCGGGAACGATCGGGCCTTCAGGGTCCGGAGGGGCGCGTGGCCGGTAGGGCCGGGTCGACGCCCAGGTCGGCCGGCAGGGGGTCGCGGGTGTGGAATTCCAGGCTGGGGTCGAGCGGCAGCTCGCCCGAATCGGCCCCATACACGCAGAGACCCCCTTTGTGCTCGGCGTCGGCGGGGATCCTGAGCCGCAGGACCAGCGGTTCGCCGGCCTCAAGGGCCGCGCGGTCCTGGTCGGTGAGCTTCACCATGCCGTCGACCAGTTCCCCGTGGCTGCCGGGATCGATTCCTCTCAGGTGCGACAGCACGCCGCGGGCGTCGGCGGGGTCGTCGGGCAGGTTGATCCGGTCGACCTCGCGCCCGTTCGCCATCACCGCCAGGGTCGACGGCCAGGTCCGTGCCAGGTCGGTCTGGGGGTAGTCCTGGCGGTTGACCCTTTCGGGCCAGTCGACGCGCTCGCGCTTGGCCTTGGAGCTGGCCTCGAGAAGGTAGTAGATCGTCTCGGGATGGGCCTTGGCCACGGCGGCGGGGATCTGGATCCGGTACTCGAAGAAACCCGTTCCGTAACCATAGGCCTTGTCGGGGCGGGTCTTGCCGGCTTCGTTCCATGAGGACCGCGAGAATTCGCCGGGGGCGAACCGCACGACGGCGTCGTGATCATTGCGGCGCTCGACCCTGGGCAGCGGCTTCTCGGGCTTCACGACCAGATTGACGAAGTTGGCCGCGAACCGCCGGTTCTCCGGGTCGCGGAGCGTGATCAGGACCGCGCCCACGAACGGATACCTGGGCGCGACGATCTCGAGCGGCTCGAGCTCGACCACGTCGTATGCCTTCCACGTGATCGGGATGCTCTTGGGCTGAACCACCATCCGGATGTCGGCGCGGCTGTCGTAACCGCTCACCCAGTAGCGCAGCTTGACCGGATGCGCACGATCCGAGAAATGGCTCACGAACAGGGGGATCTTCACTTTCTCGCCAGGCTTCGCCACGATGGCCGGCGGGGCGTCGTAGCCGATGAAGTCGGCCCCCATGAGCTCGTTCGGGCGCATGTCGGGGAGCCAGGCGTCATAGCCAAAAGCCTTGGGCGTGCGGTCGTAATTGACCAGCCCGTTATGTTCCCACTCGATGTCGGCGAGCTCGGTGTACACGAACCCCTGGATCTTGGCGTGCCGGCGGAGCTGGGTCGTCAGATCGCGCAGGCCCCACGAGATATCCCGATCGCCGCCCCCCGCCGAGACCGCGCCATATTCAGAATTGATCAAAGGTAAATTGGTCTGTCTGACCCCAGGGCAATAGTTGAACTCGCCGCCCGGTTGGGTGCGGGCGACGACGTCCGCGATATGCCGCCGCGCCTGGTCGTGGTTGTCGATGTAGAAGTGCCAGCTATTGAGATCGCTGCCCGCGACGTGGTCGTAATTGCAGGGGGAGTTGTCCTCGACGAGTCGTTCGCGGCCGTCCAGCGCGCGGATGAGGTCGACCATCCTGGCCACCCAGCTCTGGGTGTCCTTGTCTTTCTTGTAATCCTCGGGCCGGCCCAGGCCCCAGGTCTCGTTGAAGGCGACCCAGGCGATGATCGCGGGGTGGTTGCGGTCGCGCGCGACGACCTCGCGCATGGTCTTTTCCCAGGCCGACCGGGCGCGCGGGCTCTGCCGCCAGGTGTTGGGCATGTCTTCCAGGATGAGCAGGCCGATCTTGTCGGCCCAGTAGAGCCGCCGCGGTTCGTCGGGCTTGATGTGGATCCGCAGGCCGTTCAGGCCCATTTCCTTGGCGATGATCAGGTCGCGCTTGAGAAAGTCGTCGTCGGGGGCGGTGTAGATACCCCTGGGATTGAACGATTGGTCGAGCGCGGCCCTCAGATAAATCGGCTTGCCGTTCAAGAGGATTCGTTCGTAGGGCGCTCCCTCGTAAACGCCGCGACGGATGGTCCGCAGACCGAAATAGGTGTCGACCGAGTCGATGACGGCGCCGGCATGGTCCTTGAGCTCGATGGTCGCGTCGTAAAGATTCGGGGATTCGGGCGTCCAGAGCTGGGGTTGGTCGATCGCGCACACGATCTGGCACGAGGCATGGCCGGCCCCGACGGCCCCTGGATTGGCTTTGACGGTCCGATTGCGGCCGCTGACCACGACCTCGAACGGCCCCTGGCCCCCCGCGACCTCGACATCGAAGACGGCCTGGGCCGGGTCGAGCTTGGGCGTGATCCGGAAGCCGGCGATATGCGTTTTCGGGCGCGATTCCAGCCAGACCGTCTGCCACACGCCCGAGGTCGGCGTGTACCAGCCGACTTGCTTTCCGGTCGGCAGCTCGGGGTCGGTCGGGTCCAAGGCGCGGACGACCACGGTGTTGTCGCCGGAGCGATCGATCGCATCGGTGACGTCGGCCGCGAACGGCGAGTATCCCCCCTCGTGTTCCGCGACCTTGCGACCGTTCACCCAGACGTCGGCCCGCCAGTCGACGGCCTCGAACCGCAGCCACACGTGATCGCCGCTGGGAAAATCGCTCGACACGCGGAACTTGCGGCGATACCAGCCGATCTTGGGGGCGTCCTTGACCTGATGAATCCCCGAGAGCTCGCTCTGCCACGGGAACGGCACGACGATCGAGCGGTCGAATCCTGGAGCGCCTGGCTTTTCCCAGCCCTGGGCCGTCCCTTCGTCGTTGGGATCGAAGCGAAACTCCCAGGCGCCGTTGAGGTTGGCCCAGTGCGCCCGGACGGCGTCGGGCCGGGGATGCTCGGGTCGCGGTAGGGGCGCATCGGCGGCGACCAGATTCCCCCGAGCGACCACGAAGAGCACAAGTGCGAACGGCATTGAGCGTTTCATGATGACGACCCCCACGATCGACCTGGCGACGGCGCGAATTCGCGCACATCGTCGCGTTGCTCATCAGGCTAGTCGATCGGGATCGCCGGGGCGAGTCCCCACTCCCGGACCTAGAAGTCCTTGATCCCGAAAAACTTCGCATAGACGTCGAGTTTTTCGGCGAGGCCCGGCCTGCGCTGGGGTTTGGCGTTATGGTTCAGGACGACCAGGGTGACGTCGTCATCGGGGGCCTTGTGGTTGCGATGGCGGACGACGGCCTCGAGGATCGCTTTCCCCAGTTGGGCCGGGTCGGCGGCGACGTCCAGAGTTCCCATGAGCTCGAGCAGTCCTTGCTCGCCCAGCATTCGACCGCTGGGATCGGCCGCCTCGGACAGGGCATCGGTGTAGAAGATCAGTTTGTCGCCGGGCTCAAGGTCGTAATCGGCTGAGCGGTAGCGCGTCTGCTCATCAAGGCCCAGAGGCAGGTCGGTGAATTCTCCCGAGCCCGCGGACTCGAACTCGCGCGCGAGCGACCAGGCGCGGTCGTGGGCGCGGTAGAGGAGTGGGCTGGGATGCCCGGCGTTGCAGATGGCGATGCGATCGGTCGTGGCCAGATAGGTCGCCACCAGGGCCGTCGCGAAGCGCCTGAGTTGCGCCAGCTCGGAAAAGCGCAGGTTGAGTTCGGAGACGAGCCGGTCTTGGTTCTTGTGATTGATCGCCTTGCGAACCATCGACCGCAACGACCGCGAAAACTCCGCGACCGACCCGCCGTGCCCCGAGACGTCGGCCACCACGATCCTGGTGATGAGCCCGCCGCCGCAGAGCGAGACGTAGTGGACGTCGCCCCCTTCGAGATCCCCCTCGAATGGCTGGCAGTAGAGCCAGATGTCGAGCCCCGGAGTCGCGATCGACTGCAGGGCCGGCTCGACGCCGCCCCAGATCTCCATGCAGTGCATCTCGAGGTGATCTTCGGGAACCGGGTCGATGATCGGCAAGGGGCACCTTGGTCGTGGGCATGAGCGCGGTTCGGGCCGCCCCGATCCGCGCTCGTGTGGTTCACTTTTTCTGGAACACGTCGTCGGGCTTGCCCACGAACTTGATCGCGCCGTCGGGCTCGACGACGAAGACGCAATGCTCGGTGCAAACCAGCTCCGCGACGGCCGGCTTGCGCGCCAGGACGTGGAACACGTCGGAATCCTCCGGGGTCTCGGAAAGGACGTGGCTGTGCGTTCCGGCGACAAGCTGGCTGGGATCGCCCTCGCGCTGCTCGAGTTCGATGATCGACTTATGCATTTGCCTTTTTTCGAGGATCTTTTTGCCGTCGGGCGAGACGAGGTATCGGACGTCTCCCCCCAGGGGCCAGACCTTGGCCTTGGTCTGGGCGGGCAAGAGATACGTCCAGAGGCGGTCCTTCGGGGCGGGCAAGACGTAAACGTTATAGGGACGTTGTTCGCCCTCGAAATGGTTGGTGAAATCGGCCAGGGCGGTCTCGATCCCCAGCGCCGCCGCGAGAACGAAGCCCGCGTCCGCGCGCGGGGGATCGAAGGGTTTGACGGTGAAGCGGTCGGGCTTCGCGCCCTGGGTCGCCTCGTAGGCGATCAGGAACCGGTCGCGCTTTTCGTTCAGCCGGCCGAAGGCGACGGTCCAGCCCTTGGCGGTCTTCTGGGCGATGTATTGCTGGAAAGCCCCTGGTTTGGGCCGCGTTTCCATGACGGCGTCCGAGGCGTGCCAGGCGGCCGCGTCGTAACCCGCCAGATCCCGCCCCCGGGCCGTGATCGCCGCCAGCTCGGCCTTCCCCGGTGGCCTGGGCTCGTCGCCGCCCGACAGCCCGATCAGGGCAAGAACGATGATCTCGAGCATGGGACTGGTCTCCCGATCCAGGCGACCCGGCAGCAGAGGAACTCCCCATCAGAATAGCCCCGCCGGAGCGCCTTTGCCATCGTGCTCTCGATGTCGGGGATGGGGTTCCGGCGAACCTCGCCTGGCGACCGGGTGTCGCCAGGGAGGTTATGATGGCCGGCTCGTTTGCTCGGCACTGGCGCGAGACCGATCCATGCTGCTGTCGATCACCACCACCCACGAGCCCGCGACCGATCTCGGATACCTGCTGCACAAGCACCCCGATCGGTTGCAGACCTACGAATTGAGCTTCGGCAAGGCCCACGTCTTTTATCCCGAGGCTTCGCGCGAGCGCTCCACGGCCTGCCTGTTGATCGACGTCGACCCGATCGGCCTCGTCCGCGGCAAGGGCGCGGGCGAGGGCCCGCTCGCGCAATACGTGAACGACCGCCCCTACGCCGCGAGCTCGTTCCTGAGCGTCGCCATTTCGCGCGTCTGGGGCTCGGCCATGAACGGGCGCTGCGACGATCGGCCCACGCTCGCCGCCACCCCGATCCCGCTCGAGGCCCGGATCGACGTCCTTCCCGTGCGCGGCGGCGAACGGTTCCTCCGGGCCGTCTTCGAACCCCTCGGTTACATCGTCCAGGCGACCCGTCATCCGCTCGACAACCAGTTCCCCGATTGGGGCGAAAGCCCCTACTTCGCCGTGACCGTCGGCAAGACCGCCACGCTCGCCGAGCTGCTTACGCAGCTTTATGTGCTCATTCCAGTATTTGATAGCCAAAAGCATTATTTCGTGGGCGAGGAAGAGATGGAAAAGCTGCTGGCCAAGGGCGAAGGCTGGCTGGCAGGTCATCCGGAAAAGGACGAAATCACGCGCCGCTACCTGAAGTTCCGCTCCAGCCTGTTTCGCGAGGCGCTCGAGCGGCTGGTCGAGGAAGACGACGCGGATTCGAGCTCCGAAAAGGCCGTCGCCGTTCGCGATGAGGCGGTCGAGCAACCGCTCAGGCTGAATGAGGAACGGATCGGGACGGTCTTGGCGGCGCTGCGCGCGAGCGCGGCCCGCCGGGTGCTCGACCTGGGCTGCGGCGAGGGGCGGCTCTTGAGAGAGCTGATCAAGGACAAGCAATTCGACGAGATCGTGGGCGTGGACGTGGCGATCCGCGCGCTTGAGATTGCACGCGACAGGCTGCACATCGACCGGCTGCCCGAGCGTGAAGCGGCCCGCGTGCGGCTGTTGCACGGGTCGCTCATGTACCGCGACCAGCGGCTGGAAGGTTTCGACGCGGCCGCCCTGGTCGAGGTCGTCGAGCATCTCGACCCGCCCCGCCTGGCCGCGCTCGAGCGCGTGCTCTTTGAGTTTGCCCGGCCCGGGACGATCGTGCTGACCACCCCTAACCGCGAGTACAACGTCGTCTGGGAAAACGTGGGAGCGGAGCGGCTGCGGCACTCCGACCACCGCTTTGAATGGACCCGGGCCGAGTTCCAGGCCTGGGCTCGAGAGGTCGCCGAGCGGTTTGGCTACGCGGTCCGGTTCGTCTCCGTTGGGCCGGAACACGAAACGCTGGGCTCGCCGACCCAGATGGGCGTCTTCACGCGCGGCGGAGCGGTGGAGAGTGAGCCATGAATATCGCCATTCCCAAACTGAGCCTGGTCGTCATGATCGGACCCAGCGGGTCGGGCAAGAGCACCTTCGCGCGCAGGCATTTCAAGCCCAACGAGGTCGTCTCGTCCGACATGTGCCGGGCGATGCTCGCCGACGATGAGAACGATCAGACGGTGACCAAAGAGGCGTTTGAGCTCTTGCACGTGATCGTCGGCAAACGGCTCGAGCTGGGGCGGCTCACGGTGATCGACGCGACGAACGTCCAGCCCGAGGCGCGGAAGCCGCTCGTGGAGCTGGCGCGGCGGTATCACTGCCTGCCGGTGGCGATCGTGCTCGATGTCCACGAACGCATCTGCCGCGAGCGAAACGAGGCCCGGCCCGACCGCGATCTCGGTCCTCACGTCGTCCGCCATCAGAAATCCCAGTTGCGGCGATCGATCCCGGGGCTGGGCCGGGAGGGGTTTCGCCACGTCTACACCCTGGTGAACCCAGACGACATCGACGCGGCCACGATCGAGCGCGTGCCGCTCTGGAACGACAGGAGCGACCTGCATGGGCCGTTTGACGTGATCGGCGATATCCACGGCTGCGCGGACGAGCTCGAGGAGCTGCTTCGCGTTCTGGGCTATGTGTTCACGATTGCGAATTCTGATGATCGGTCGCTTGCCGGCGGTCCCGTTTACGCGCACCCGGACGGCCGAATGGCGGTTTTCGTGGGGGATCTGGTCGATCGCGGGCCTCGGGTGCTGGACGCGGTCCGGATCGTGCGCAACATGGTCGCGGCCGGCTCGGCGCTCTGCGTTCCAGGCAACCACGATACGAAACTCTTGCGGAAGCTCCAGGGAAGGAATGTCCGGATCGCCCACGGGCTGGCCGAGACCCTGGCCGAGATCGACGCCTTGCCGGCCGAGGTCCGGGACTCGTTCACCCGCGAGCTGGCCGATTTCCTCGACGGCCTGGTGAGCCACTACGTCCTCGACGGCGGCAAGCTGGTGGTCGCCCACGCGGGGATGAAGGAAGAAATGCAAGGCCGGGGCTCGGGCCAGGTGCGCGAATTCGCGCTTTATGGCGAGACGACCGGCGAGACCGACGAATTCGGGCTGCCCGTCCGTTACGATTGGGCCAGCGCTTATCGGGGCCAGGCGATGGTGGTCTACGGCCACACGCCGGTCCCCGAGCCGGAGTGGCTCAACCGTACGGTCAACATCGACACTGGCTGCGTCTTTGGCGGCCGGCTGACGGCGCTCCGTTATCCCGAGCGCGCGTTCGTCTCGGTCGCGGCGGCGCGGACCTATTGCGAGCCGGCGCGGCCGTTTTTGCCCGTCGAAAGTCAGGCGCAGGCCCTTTCCGCGCAGCAGGCGCACGACTCGCTCCTGGACGCCCAGGACGTGATCGGCAAGCGGTTCATCACGACCTCGCTGCGCGGCAAGGTCACGGTGCGCGAGGAAAACGCGGCGGCCGCGCTCGAGGTGATGAGCCGCTTCGCCGCCGATCCCCGCTGGCTCGTCTATCTGCCGCCGACCATGTCGCCGTGCGAGACATCTCGGGCCGAGACCCTGCTCGAGCACCCAGCCGAGGCATTCGCCTATTACCGCGGCAAGGGCGCTCCCCGGGTGATCTGCGAGGAAAAGCACATGGGCTCGCGCGCCGTCGTGATCGCCTGCCGCGATCCGGCCGCCGCGCGCGAACGGTTCGGCGTCGACACCGGCGAGACCGGCGTCGTCTATACCCGCACGGGAAGACGATTCTTCAATGATCTCGACATCGAGCAGCAATTCCATGAGCGCGTGCGCTCGGCCCTGAGCGCCGTCGATCTCTGGGGCCGGCTGGAGACGTCGTGGGCGTGCCTGGACTGTGAGCTCATGCCCTGGTCGGCCAAGGCCCAGGAGCTCTTGCGCGCGCAGTACGCCGCCGTCGCCGCGGCCGGCTCGGCCGCCCTGCCCCGCGCGGTCGCCCTTCTCGAGCAAGCGGCCGGCCGGCTCGAAGGGGGCGACCGCGAAAACGCGCTTCAAATCGCGGCCGATCATCGCCGCCGCGAAACCGACGTGGCGCTCTTCACGGCCGCCTACAGGCGCTATTGCTGGCCGGTCGACTCGCTCGCTGGTTACAAGCTCGCGCCGTTCCATCTGCTCGCGACCGAGGGCCGCGTCCATACCGATAAGGACCACGCCTGGCACATGGACACGCTGGCCGAGGTCTGCAAGGCCGACCCCGAGCTTCTACGCTCGACCCCGTACCAGCTCGTCGACGTCACCGATCCCGCCAGCCAGGAAGCGGGCGTCGCGTGGTGGGACGAGCTCACCGGCAACGGCGGCGAGGGGATGGTGGTCAAGCCGCTGTCGTTCCTGCACAAGGGGGCCCGGGGGCTTTCCCAGCCGGCGGTCAAGTGCCGCGGTCGCGAGTACCTGCGGATCATCTACGGCCCCGAATACACGACTCCCGCCCATCTTGCGCGGCTGCGGTCGCGCGGGCTCCATCGCAAGCGTTCGCTGGCCCTGGGCGAATTCGCGCTGGGGATCGAGGCGCTCGAGCGGTTTGTACGGCGCGAGCCCTTGAGACGCGTGCACGAATGCGTCTTTGGCGTGCTCGCGCTCGAGAGCGAACCTGTCGACCCGCGGCTGTGAGCCGCAACCGCCCATCGCGGGGAATCGCCGGCCGCGTCCAGGCTTCCGTCTCGCCCCAGGGCCAGTCGACCTCGATGCGCTCGACCGCCTCGGCCGCCCCCAGGCCGATCGAAAGCCAAGGCGGCGACGCCGAAAGATAGCTTCCGCCCGCGGCGAGCTCAAACGATCGCGTCGTTCCCCCCGCCGTCAGTCGGAGACGAGCTCCATACGCGGGCAGACCGGAGTGATCGACAAGCTCGAGCATCAAGCGATTCTTGCCCGGCGATTCGTTGTGCAAGATCGCGACGGGCGCATCGAGCGCGGTCGCGACCAGGTCGGGCCGGCCGTCGCTGTCGAGGTCGCCGACCGCCAGACCACGCCCCAACACCGGTCGGGAAAGCCAGCCGACGGTTTTCGCCCGTTCGACGCTCAACCGACCCTCGACCGCGCCCACTATCAAGGGCCGCATCGCGAACGGCTCGCCTAATCGCTCTCGATCGAGCACATGCCCATTCGTTTGAATCAGCTCGAGTCCGCGGTCGCCGTCGAGATCGACCATCGCGAGCCCAAAGCCGAGCGTTTTGTGCGTGAGTCGCGTGAGCCCGATCGCCGCGGAAACGTCGCGGTACAGGCCGCCGAGGGCGGGGCCGCGTTCGAAGGCCACGGTTCCCCGGCCCAGGAAGTTGGCGACCACCAGCATGGGCCGGCCCGAGCCCATCAGGTCGCCAAAGGCGATCCCCATACCCGCGAGGGCTGAGCCGGACGCGGCGTGGGCGACGCCCGATTCCAGGGCCGTCTCGCGAAAGACGAGGTTTCCCTGATTGGCGTAAAGCCGGCACGGCGAGCCGTCGTTGGCGACGAAGACGTCGGGACGCGCGTCGCCCGTGAGCTCGGCGACGAGCACGCCCAGCCCGCGCCCGGGGGGTTGATCAATTCCGGCCTTCGTCGCCACGTCGGTGAACGTGCCGTCGCCGTTATTCCGATAGAGCATGTCTGGCTGGGCGGGAAAATCCTCGGGCCCGCAGTAATCGCGGCGGCCGTCCGGGGCCGCGCAGTACGGGGCCAGGGCCGGGTCGTAATCCAAATATGTCGCGACGTAGAGGTCGAGATCGCCGTCGCCGTCGAGGTCGGCAAAGGCCGCCGAAGTGCTCCAGCGGTTCGATTCCAATCCCGCCTGAGGCGTGACGTCCTGGAACCGGCAATTGCCCAGGTTGCGATAGAGCCGCTGGCCGCGCCAGCCGGTGACGAACAGGTCGACCCGGCCGTCGCCGTCGTAATCGCCGACGACAGCGCCCATCGCGTAGCTCGGCCCCGGAGCGCCGGCGACGCCTGTGACATCCTCGAATCGCATCCCGCCCAGGTTGCGAAACAGCCGGCAGGGAGGGTCGCTCTGATCCCCGCCCGCCCCGATCGGGCCGCCGTCGCAGAGATAAAGGTCGAGCCGACCGTCGCCGTCGGCGTCAAAAAGGGCCACGCCGCCCCCCATGATCTCGGGCAGGTCGTGCTTGCCTCGCGATCCATCATGAAACCGAAACACCACCCCCGCCTGGTCCGCCACGTCGTTGAGCACGATCGAAGAGCGCTCGGTCTCGCCGGCCTGGGCGGCGCATGCCTTCGCCAAACCAAGTAGCAAGACAAGCGACGACGACACGCGGAGAAGGAAGCTGAGAGTGATGGAAGACATTTCCGTGAATCGATGGATCTCCGGTTTCCGCGGCCAGGCTCACAGCGAGCCTGACGGACCCTCGTGACGGCCCGCTCACAGGGCAAAGGCGTCTCCAATCCCACGAGAGCCCGTGGGGAAGGGAAGCATCTCGGGCAAGGGATCGGGCACGGTCGCCTGGATCGCACGGACCCGCTGCCAGACGGGATCGGACATTGCTAGCTTCCAGACCCCGGACAGCACGCGGCGAAACTTGGGATCACGGGCGGCCTCGGCCTCGACGCGGTCGATCGCCTGCTGATCAAAATCAGACAGGAACGATTCGAGGGGCCCGGCCGCGATCGCTTGCAAGACCTGTTCATTGTCGGGGGACTCGGCGATCATTTCCAGGATCACGACCCATTGCTCGTCGAGGGCGGCGGCGTACGACATCGCGTTGACGGCCATGACCGCGCCCGTCGGATCATCGTCAGAGTCCTCGGCCATGTCTTTCAAGTAAGCGCGGATCCAATCCGATCTGCGCTCGTCGCGCCAGGGTGCCGTGAATGTCTCGAACTGCTTCGCGACTTTCTTGCGCGCCCTGCGCCGAGGCGGTCGCTCGGCGGCGGATCTGACCGCGTGCGCGCGGATGCACTCCGCCCGGCGGGCGTCCTCGATCACTTGCGGGTCGTCGGGCCCGAGCCAAGCCTGAAGAATCGCCAGGACGCGGCGGGCCGATTCCTCAGCCTCGTCAGCCAGGCCCTCGAAGGCGAAAGCCAGAGCGAGGGTGCGCAGCGACTCGGCCATCTCCAGGGATTCAGGGCCGTGGACCGACTCAATCCGAATCGCCTCGCGCTGGCAACCCGTGAGAGACGCGCTGTAAGGACCGGCCCACTGATCCAGGGCGTCGGCCTCGTCCAGGCGGCCGAGGTCGCACAGAAAATCGTAACATCCGTTGATCATCCAGTGACGCAAGTCTTGGCCGTCGAACGACGTGCTCGCGCGAATCGCCTTTTCCACGAGTGCGAAGAGCGGCGCCGCTTCGTCGTCGCGACCTTGCCGGTGGAGGTAGTCGGCGAGACGAAAGCGGTACTCGACGACGGCGATCGGGTCGTCGGGGCGGGCGTCTTCATGGCCCCTGAGCGCCATGCGATAATAGGGCTCGGGGTCGCCGTCGGATCGACCGTAATCAAAGAGCATCGCCAGCACGCTCGCGGCGCCCGCGGTCGAGGGATCGTCGGGGCCAAGCAGGCGTTCGAACATGGCCAGAGCGCGAAGGTAGAGGGGCTCGGCGTCCGCGTAGCGTCCCACCCAGTACCTGCGCCATCCCAGGGTGCCGATGAGCACGGCGAGCGCGGGGTCGTCGTGGCCCAGCGCTTCGTATCCGGCGATCGCGCGGAGGGCGAGGGCGT
Organism: Planctomycetales bacterium; assembly: GCA_027459775.1. Classification (GTDB taxonomy): domain Bacteria; phylum Planctomycetota; class Planctomycetia; order Isosphaerales; family Isosphaeraceae; genus JAKBAP01. Next base: position 16,774 of record DAIDHE010000271.1, read on the forward strand.
CGGACTCGTCGGTGCTCGCATCGGCTTGAAAGAGCGCTTCGGCCACTTCCTCGACGCTTCTCAGCGTCTCGGCGTCGGCCGGCCCGAGTCGAGCTTCTCGAATCGCCAGGGCACGGCGATAATAGGCCACGGCTTGCTCGTACATCCCGCGAGAAAGCGCCACGAAGCCCAGGTGGCTCAGAACGTGAGCGGTCTGATGAAGACCGGAACCGTCCGCATTCTCGGCGAGCTCAAGAGCCCGCAAGAGCGGCGCCTCGGCCGCGTAAAGCGCGCCCCGCTCGCAGTGCGCAAGGGCCTCGTTCGCCAGCCGAGCGACACGGGCGGCGGGATCTTTCAGAGAGTGATCGTCGGGTTCTCTCTCCATCGCGAGGGGCTCTCAAAACCGCCCGGGAAAGTGGCGCGGGCGACCTCACATCGCCCGGTCGACGGCCAGCGCCACGCGGCGGCAATCGTCCATGAGCTGCTTGAACACGGCCGGCGTGATGGTTTGCGAGCCGTCACTGACGGCGTGCTCGGGATCCTCGTGCACCTCGAGGATCAGCGCATCCGCGCCGGCGGCGATGGCGGCCTTGGCCATCGCGGGAACCAGCCGTGATTTGCCCGTGCCGTGCGAGGGATCGACGACCACCGGCAAGTGGCTCTTTTCGTTCAAGAACGGGACCGTCGCCAGCGGGAGCGTGAACCGCGTATGGTCCTCAAACGTGCGAATGCCCCGCTCGCAGAGCATCACATTCGGGTTGCCCCGGTCCAGGATGTATTCGGCGGCGAGCAAGAACTCGTCCATCGTCGCGCTCATGCCCCGCTTGAGGAGCGCCGGCTTGCCCGAATCGCCGACCGCCTGCAAAAGCTGATAGTTCTGCATGTTCCGCGCGCCGATCTGGAGCACGTCGGCGTATTCGGCGACCATCGGGACATGCTCGGGGGCCATGACCTCGGTCACGATCGCGAGCCCCGTCTCGGCCCGGGCGGTCGCGAGCATCTTGAGCCCCAGCTCCTTGTGCCCCTGGAAGCTATAGGGGCTGGTGCGGGGCTTGAACGCGCCCCCGCGCAGCCCCGTCGCGCCCAACGCCTTCAGGCGCCTGGCGAGCGTGACGATCTGTTCCTCGCTCTCGACCGAGCACGGACCCGCGATCATCGCGATCCGAACCCCGCCGACCTCCAGACCCCGCGCCTTCACCACCGTCCGCTCGCGCTTGAGCTCGGACGAGGCCCGCTTGTACGGGGCCATGATCGGCAGAACCTTTTCCACTCCCTCGCCAGGTTCGAGAACCTCGGCCATGCCGGGGCTCTCCTCGCCGATCGCGGCGATCACGGTCTGATGCGCTCCATGGATCACCTGCGGGCTCAGGCCTAGCGCGGCGATATGTTGCGACATATGATCAATTTGCGCGGGCGTTGCGTCGGATTTCATGACCACGATCACGGTCGACCGTCCTCCAAGAGAGGGGATGTTCCGCGCTCCCCCGTGCGCCCTTTTTTTCAAGCAAGCGAGGCCTGCGTGGCCGCGTCGCGACGGCCCTGAGAGTCTAACTCAGCGCGAAAAAAAACCCCGAAACCTCGCGACAGGTTCCGGGGCCTTTGTTCTCGGCGTGATTCAACGAGTTTGGAACTAGGAAGGCGCTCCAACCTCGGCCCGGCGACCTGTGTTCGTCCTGGTAAACGCCCAGGACCACCACCACGCGCGGTCAAGATAGCAGCCAGTCGTTCCTGACAATGCCAAGCCAGCCAATCTCAATGCTCCTCGCGATCCCAACACCCGAAAGCTCACGGTAAAACCAGCCCCACGAGCACGGGCCCGTGAGGCTGGCTGATCTCAACCGTGAGGTTTATGATCAAAAGTGCGGCTGCCCGACGGGCAACCCGTCGGCTGCCGTTAGGCGAGCCGCCCCTGGTTCTCACTACACACGCGATCACCTCCTTTCGTTCTAGCCTCCCTGACCCAGCTGGAGACCAGCCTCGAGCCAAGCCAGGCTCTAGTCCGTCGCGCCACGGTAGCGCGACACGAAAGTCGGCCGACGGTGTGCGCCATCTCGACCGACACCAATAGTTTATCCAACCCGCCCGACCGGATCAACAGCCCTCTCGAAATCTTTCCCAAGCCGGCCGCATGGCTTCGGCTACCACTGAACCTGGCCGGCGTATTGGCCGTTCAGGTAGATGGCGTTCGGGGGAATGACGGTGTCGGCGGGGAAAGTGGAATTGAAGAGATACGCCCCCGCACCGACGGTCGATCCCGAGCCCAGCGACGCGCGATCCAGAACCGCGCCCGCGCCGATCGTGACATGATTGCCCAGGACGGCGTTGACATCGGGGCCCGAGAGAATGACCGCGCCCGAGTCGGCCCGGAAATCCTTGCCGATCGCGAGCGTTCCGCCCAGCGGTGAATTGATCGTCACATGCTCTCCCGTATGGGCGATTGACCCGATCGAGATCGGCTGCCCTTGATCCGCGCGGAAGGCATTGGCCCGGCCCATGCGATGGGCGGCCCGCCAGGCGCGCATGCCGATCTCGACCTTGCCCGAAATTCGCGCCGGAAACGTGCTCAGACTCGTCCCCACCAGGCCCTGATGCGGCGTCAGGAACTCGGGCCCGCTCTTCGAGGTCTCGTAGGGGTCGCGGTTCGGCCCCGGCTGGCGGTTCGCACCCAGAATGCTCGACAGCGATCCGAAATAAACCCCGCCGATCGTGGGGTTGGCCCCGATGTTGACCCCGGTCGCCGCGTTGCCCTGATAAAGCTGGCTATAGCCCACGGTAAGCCCCTGGTTCTGGGCGATGGTCTGCGTGATCGTCGACAGTTCCGGCGCCGTCACGGGCGCGACGAAGCCCAGCTTCGGAGTGTCGGCCTCGGCCTGCGTGGTCACGTTCATGCCCGGAAGCACCATGTCGCCCGAGGGAATCGTCACGCCAGGGCCGACCCGCGCCCTCGGGGATACGATCGCACCCGGTTGGACCGTCGCGCCGTCGATGAGAGCGCCCGCGCCGATTGCCGTCGGCTGGCCCGCCGCGAAGTAGCCGCCGATCGTGCTCGCCCCTTCGATCGTCGCCCCAAACCCGATCACAACCTCGTCGCCGATCTGGATCACCGCCTGAGGATTCTTTCCGCCGGGATCGGGTGCGAGCGTCGAATTGTCGAGGACGCTCGTGAGATTGCCAATCTTGATCGCACCCGAATGTCCGTTGAGAGTGGCGTAGGGGCCGATGAAATCTTGCAGACCGACCACCACCGATGCACCATTCACGATCTTCACCCGGGGGTCAATGTACGTCGCTTTGGTGGACGGCGTCGCGAACGGCAAGACGGGCGTGTTGGGATGAATCGCCAGGTAGCCGATGGGGTTCACCAGGAGGGGCGAGATCATCCCGCCGGTGGGTGTTTGGCGCTCCTCGAGCTCGAGGACGCTCCCGATAAAGGAACGCTCGCAACGCCTGCCAGCCCGACATCGCTCCATGGGCGAATGCATCCTCTCAATCAGGCACGCGATCGGCTCGCCATCGGGCTCTCGGAACCCCACAGGGAGCGGTTCACCCGAGTCCATCGCGTATTCCCCAGGTATCGGTTGAAGGGGCTGGGGGATTGAATCGGTCGTTCGGATTACATCGGGCCGAAGAGACCAGAGGGCCGTCTGGTGGGGTATTGCTGGAGGATGGTCTGTTTCCGAAGCTCGGGTTTCTCGTTTTTTCAGACCAGGATCGCTCGTCGATGACGTTTCCTCCCGAGACGGAACGGATCCAGCGGGAGGCCGAGGCTGGGGTGGTGAAAAGTTGGTCTTGACCATGGTTTTCGTGGGCACGCCGTCTCGGGGGTTTTGTCGCGCGAATGGAACGAGATCAAGAGCGCCGTCACCTATTGGACCTGGTGGCGGCCGGTTCCCTGCCACGGCCCCCCTCATCCGCCGCTGCGCGGCACCTTCTCCCGGGGGGAGAAGGATCAACCCATAACCCTCTCCCTCCGGGAGAGGGTGGCCGAAGGCCGGGTGAGGGTCCGGACGCGGCCAACGGAAACGGGTCGATCCCCGGCCTGACCATCGCAACGAAACCGGGATCAAGGAAAAGGCCCGTCACGATCAACTTTTCACCACCCCAGGCAGAGGGGCCCGGACGATCGGGCTTACCTTGGTCGGGCGTGGTCGATCGATCCACGTCGATTCGGTATGCGAACGGCGACGATTTCATGAGCGGCCTTGGCGGACGTGGCCGATAAGGGACCGGTCGAAACCTGGCGGACCCCGGTCTTCACGCGAGAATTGGCTTCAAGACCTGGCCATGGACGTTCGTGAGGCGTCTTTTGATGCCATTGTGATAATATGTTAGCCGTTCGTGGTCGATGCCCAGCAGGTGCAGCACGGTCGCGTGGAAATCGGGCCAGGTGACGGGATTCTCGGCGGCTTTCCAGCCGATTTCGTCGGTCGAGCCATGAGCGATCCCCGGTTTGAGACCCGCGCCGGCGAGCCAGACGCTGAAGCCGTACGGGTTGTGGTCGCGTCCCTTGCCGACGACGTTGGCGGCGGATTGCGCGAACGGCGTGCGGCCGAATTCGGTGGTGAAGACGACGAGCGTGTCGTCGAGCAAACCGGTGCGCCTGAGGTCGCGCAACAACGCGGCGACGGGCTGGTCGATGCGGAGCGCCTCATGCGAGTGGTTGGCCGCCATGTCCTCGTGGCCATCCCAGTTGCGCCGCGGGCTGCCGAAGGTGCCTCCCGAGAAGAGCTGGACGAACCGGACCCCGCGCTCGAGCAAGCGGCGGGCGAGCAGGCAGGCGCGGCCGAAGTCAGCGGTGTCCGCGCGATCGAGGCCGTACATCGCGATCGTACCGGCGGCCTCGCCCTTGAGGTTGGCGACCTCGGGGATCGAGGTTTGCATCCGTGCCGCCATCTCATAGCCGCGGATGCGGGCGGCGAGGGCGTCGTCGCCAGGGTGGCCCGCGAGATGGTGCTGATTCATCGCATCGAGCAGCGCGTGCGCGGCCGAATCCGCCCCGGCCGCGACCGGTCGCGCCGGGAATAGGTCGTCGATCGGCTCGCCCCGCGGCCGCACCACCACCCCCTGGTGACGCGCGGGCAGGAAGCCGTTCGCCCAGTTGATCGACCCGCCTGCCGGCAATTCGCGGGCGTCGGGAATCACCACGAACGCCGGCAGATCGTCGGCAACGGACCCCAGCCCATAGCTAAGCCACGCCCCCAGCGTGGGAAAGCCGTTCAAGCGAAAGCCGCTATTCTCCTGGAACGTCGCCGGGGTATGGTTCGAGGTCTCGGCGACCATCGATCGAATCACCGTCAGCTCGTCGGCGACCTGGGACAGATGCGGAAACATGTCGGAGACCCAGAGCCCGCTCTGGCCGCGGCGGCGAAACTCCCAGTCGGGTCCGCGCAGTCGACCGACCTGCCCGAAAAAGACGTCGGGCTTGGTCGAGGTCCGGAGCGATTGCCCATGCGCGGCGATCAAGCCCGGCTTGTAATCAAACGTATCGAGATGGCTCATCGCCCCGCACAGGCAGATATGAATCGCTCGTTTCGCCTTGGGACTGAAATGCGGGCACGGCGTGGTCGCCTCGCCGGGGACGTCCGCGCGCAAGGCTCCATCCCTGAGCAAGAGCGACGCGGTCGCCGCCCCGGCGAGCCCGTCGCGCACCCAGCTAAAGAATTCGCGTCGTTCCATGGTCGTCTCCCTCACGCGGTCGATATTCACCGCGCCTGGCGCGTCTCGATCTCGGCTCGTCAATCGACGTACAGGAACTCGTTGCTGTTAAAGATCGCCCGGACCAATGTCGCCGGGCCGAACCTGGTCACGACGCCAAGGGCGCGCTCGAGCTCGCCGGCGTCGGGCTCGCGGCACAGGGCGAGCCGATACGCCAGCTCGACCTGGAGCGCAGGATCGGCGCAGGCGGATGCCTGGATTCGATCCGCGCACGCATCGGCCAGATGCAGGACGAGCGAATTGTTCATGAGGGCGAGCGCCTGAAGCGGCGTCGTCGTGACGGCGCGGCGGGGCGCGGTCGTCGAGGGGTCGGGGCAATCGAAGGCGTCGAGGAATGAGCTACGCCCGCCTCGCGCCCAGGCGCGATAGAGCGTCCGGCGGTTCCGACCCGGCGCGGTGGGGTCGAGAGCGACGTAGAGCAGCGCGGGCGTGCCGGGCGCGGTCACGATCTGGTGATCCTGGAAGCTCGGCCCGCCGACCCGCGCGTCGAGCTTGCCGGCGACCGAAAGCAGCGCATCGCGGATCATTTCGGCCTCGAGCCGCGTGGGCGCCTTGCGCCAGAGCAGGCGATCGCCGGCGTCGCGCGCGTGCGCGGCCGGATCGAATCGGGACGACTGGCGATAGACCGCCGAGGTGACGATCAGCCGATGCAAGCGCTTGAGGCTCAGCCCCTGGGCGAGCGCTTCCGACGCGAGCCAGTCGAGCAGCTCGGGGTGCGAGGGCCGGCCGCCGTTATAACCGAGATCGCTCGCCGTTTCGACGAGTCCAACGCCGAAATGCGCCTGCCAGAGC
>DAIDHE010000302.1 GCA_027459775.1 Planctomycetales bacterium
GGTGACCCAGACCGTGCCCCGCGCGTCGATCAAGAGATTCGAGGGCTTGACGTCGCGATGGATCACCCCCTGCTGATGGGCGTGGGCGAGTGCATCGGCGGCCTGGAGCCCGGATGCGGCCGTCCAGCGATAATAAGCCGAGCCCTGGGGAGGGTTGTAGGGAGGCGGTTCGGGCGTCCGCCGCGGATCGTGCAACGGGCGGGTCGGCGGCTCGGCCAGCGAGACCCCCGTTCCCGTGGCGGCCAGCGCGGCCCGATCGCGCTCCATCGCCAGCCCGCCCGGCGCCCACGAGCCGGTCGATTCGCCAAATTCGCCCGAGTGCCCGTTCGCGGCGTCGCCCCAACCGTCCTCCGCCCCGCGCGGGCGCCCTCGAGAACCGCGATCGCCGCTCGATCCGTTCCGCCAGGGCCACGATGAGATTCGTCCCCACAGCCGCGAGAACCGCGACCCGGGCAATCCCCCGCCGGAGTCGCCGCCCGAGGGGCTTTCCAGGGACGCCTGCGCTTGGCCCGAGAGAGCCACCCCCTGGGGGCGCGACCTGCGCAGATGGCGAACCACCCGATCCAGCCCGCTCCCCTCGATTCGCTGCATGGCGTAGTAACACAGGCCCCCCACCTGGCCCACGTCGAACACGGGCACGATGTGGGTGTGATGGAGCCCCGCCGCCGTCCGGGCCTCGTTCAAGAACCGCCGCCGCGCCTGGGAGTTGGGCGCGGCGTGCGCGCCTAACACCTTGAGCGCGACCGGTCGATCGAGACCCATGTGCATGGCCTCGTAGACGGTCCCCATCCCCCCGCGGCCGAGCTCGCGGACCACGCGATAGCCGGCGATCCGCCGGCCCGATTCGATGCGGCGATCGACGCCGTCGCCCCGCCCGCTCGACGCCGAGCCCACCCCCAAGAGGCCATGCACGAGCTCGAGCCCCTCCAGGGCCGCGAGCACGTCGTGCTTGAGCGCGCCATATCCGTCCGCGAACGACTCGATCTCGGGCGCCTGGCCACGCTCGGCGAGCGCGAGATAGGCCTCGATCGCCTCGCCCACGCGCTCGTCGCCTTCGCTTGAGTCAAAGGGCTCGCCGATGCGGTCCGACGAATCACTCGGGCGCGGAGTCATCGTGATACCTCAACGGGCCGCCAGGAGGCCCTTCCAGGGTGCGCTTGAGCCGCTTCAGCCCGCGGACCATGATCCCGCGGATCGATTTGCGCGACATGCCGAATCGCCCGCCGATCGCCTCGAACGACAGGTTTTCGGCATAGTAGAGCCAGAGCACGTCGGCCTCGGGGCTGGGCAATGCCGCCAGGGCGTCGGCCAGGAGCACCGTCTGCTCGCGGCGGCTGACCGACTGGCTGGGGCTCGTCTGGCTCAGCGCGAGCACGTCCAGCAGCCGGCCCCCTTCCTCCCCCGGCCCCAATCGGCCCGCCGCCGCCTCGAGCGGGATCGCCGTCCCCGCCCCGGCCCGCTTCACACGGCTATGATAGCGGCCGAGATCGGCCAGCTTCTGGCCGACCAGCCGCCGCAACCAGCCCACCAGGGCGGCCTCGTTTTCTCCCGTGAACTGGGGGAACTGCCGGACCACTTCCACAAGCGCCTCTTGAACCACGTCCGACAACTCGACCCGTTCCCGCAACCGCGGGCCCAGACCCGTCCGTACCACCATTCGCAGGTAATTCCTGTAAAGCGCGCAGAGCTCGCCCAGCGCATCGGCCTCGCCGGCCCGCGCCTTCGCCAACAATTCCAACGGGCCATCGGCCATCGACAGAGGGCTCTCTCATATGAGAACGCCGGCGGGCCGGACCCACGGGAAGTTCGAAACGGAACCAAGGCCCGGAACCCAAAACGCGGGGCCCGCGTCCACCACGAGCCCCGGCTTCACGCGCGGCCTGCCAGGAAACCCCCGCCCAACCGCGCTCCGGTCGTCCCGTCGCTCACTATCCAAGTAGGCGACAATTCCACCCGCCCCGTTCCCCTGGACTCCAAAAGTCGACTCCGCCGCGCCCCATCCCCAGAGATCGCGCCCGCGCCGCGGCCAGGTCGATTGTTCCACGCCACGAGTACCATTATACTCAGTCCAACCGACGCGCATCATCCCGTCGTCGCGTACCGTCGATTCCTCATGAGCGCGAGGCGGCCGCGACCCGGAGACTCGCACCCTTGATCACCAGGTTGCTGCATCCCGGAACCGAATCGACCGCCCCGGCGAGTCCCGTTCGAACCCCAGATCCGGCCTTGCTCCCTTCCCGACCCATTCCACCCTCGAGAACGACGCCATGTCCCAGCCCGCTCCGCTTCCAGAGGTCTATCTCGCCCGCCACGGCGAGACGGCCTGGACCATCACCCGACAACATACCGGGCGGAGCGACATTCCCCTGACCGCCGCCGGAGAAAACGAGGCCCGATTCCTGGGCGAGCGGCTCGCCGGGGCGACCTTTAGCTGGGTCGCGACCAGCCCGCTCATCCGCGCCCGCCGCACCGCGACCCTGGCCGGATTCCCCGACGCCGCCGACCTGCCCGAACTCATGGAATGGGATTACGGCCGCTACGACGGCCTCACCACCGCCCAGATCCGGGCCGACAACCCCGACTGGCAAGTCTTCCGCCACGGCTGCCCCGGCGGCGAATCGGTCGAGGCCGCAGCCGACCGCGCCGACCGCGCCGTCCAGGAAATGCGCAAACACACCGGCCGGATCCTCCTCTTCAGCCACGGCCACTTCATCCGAATGCTCGCCGCGCGCTGGCTCGGACTCGCACCCACGGCCGGCCAGTGCTTCGTCCTCGACACCGCCTCGTTCAGCGTCCTGGGTTACGAACACTCGCTCGAAGAACCTGTGATCCGCCTCTGGAACGACTATGGCCGCCTGCACTCGTGATCGACGGCCGACGAACCGCTTCATCCTCTCCCTGGAGCCCGCGCAATGCCCTATTCCGCCCTGCTTTCACGCTACGAAAAGGGGCCGTTTCGCTTCAGCAGGAACGATTACTACGACCGCCATCTGATGCTCGACCACGTCGTTTCCATGAAAGAGGCGACCACACGGGCCCGCTTCGAAGCCCTGGCTCGGTCCCTCCGCGACCTGATCGCCCAGCGCTGGATTTTAGCCCACCAAGCCCACGAAACGAAGAACGTCAAACAGGTCTATTATCTGTCGATGGAGTTCCTGATCGGCCGGACCCTGACCAACAACATCGCCAATCTCGAGGTCGAACAATTCGTCAAGAACGACCTGGCCTCGGACACGGGCGCCAGCCTGGTCTCGCTCATTGAGGAAGAGCCCGACGCCGGGCTGGGCAACGGCGGGCTGGGGCGGCTGGCCGCGTGCTATCTCGAGTCGCTCGCGACCTTGCAAATCCCGGCGTTCGGCTACGGCCTGCGCTACGAATACGGCATCTTCCGGCAACGGATCGAGAACGGCTGGCAAGTGGAACACGCCGACAACTGGCTGCGCAACCCCGACCCCTGGGAAGTCGCCCGGCCCCAGGCTGCTCGCGAGGTCGCGCTCGGCTGCTCGTTTCAACTGCAGCAAGGCGAGCTCACGATGATCGAGAACGCTCCGACGACCCTCCGTGGAATCCCCTACGATCGGGCCATCGTGGGCTACGGCGGCAGGACGATCAACACACTCAGGCTCTGGGGCGCGGCCGCCCACGACGAATTCGACTTTCAAGAGTTCAGCAAGGGAGAATTCTTCGACGCCGTCCACCAGAAAGTCGCCGCCGAGGTCCTTACCCGCGTCCTCTACCCCGACGATTCCACCCCCCGCGGGCGCAATTTGCGATTCGTCCAGGAGTATTTCCTGGTCGCATGCTCGCTCGCCGACATCGTGATCCGATTCCTCCGCCGCGGCAACGAGTGGAACGCCCTCCCCGACAAGGTCGCCGTGCAGCTCAACGACACCCACCCCGCCATGGCCGTCGCCGAGCTCATGCGAATCTTGCTCGATCAGGCCAAGCTCGACTGGAATAAAGCCTGGGAAATCACCACCGCGACCCTCGCCTACACCAACCACACCCTCATGCCCGAGGCCCTCGAGACCTGGCCCGTCGATCTCTTTCAGCGCTTCGCCCCCAGACTGCTCGAGATCATCTACGAGATCAACGCCCGCTTCCTGGACGACGTCCGCGCCCTCCATCCCGGCGACGACCATCGGCTCGCCCGCGTGAGCCTGATCGCCGAGGGCCCCCAAAAACGCGTCCGCATGGCCAACCTGGCCATCGTCGGCTCCCACAGCACCAACGGCGTCGGCGAAATCCACTCCCGCCTGCTCCGAACCACCGTCGTCGCCGACCTCGCCGAAATCTTCCCCGAGCGGTTCCGCAACGTCACCAACGGCGTCACCCCCAGACGCTGGCTGCTCTCCGCCAACCCCGACCTCGCCAAACTGATCACCGAGGTCGCCGGCCCCGGATGGCCGCTCGACCTGGCCCAGACCGAAAAACTCGCCCCCCTGGCCGCCGACCCCGCCTTCGCCGAGCGGTTCCAATCCGCCAAACGCGCCGCCAAGGCCCGCTTCGCACAATGGCTCAAGGACTCCTCGGGTCTGATCGTCGACCCCGATTCCATCTTTGATTGCCAGATCAAGCGCATTCACGAATACAAGCGCCAACTCCTCAATGTCCTTCATATCATCATCCTTTATAATCGCCTGCGTGAAAATCCCAGGCTCGACATCCCGCCCCGGACCTTCTTCTTCGCGGGCAAGGCCGCGCCGGCGTACGTTCTCGCCAAGCTGATCATCAAGCTGATCAACAACGTCGCCGCCAAGGTCAACGTCGATCCCGCGTCGAAGGGCCGGATCAGCGTCATGTTCCTCCGCGAGTATAATGTGACCCTGGCCGAACGGTTGATCCCGGCCGCCGACGTCTCCGAGCAAATCTCGACGGCGGGATACGAGGCCAGCGGAACCTCGAACATGAAATTCATGATGAACGGCGCACTCACCGTCGGCACTCGCGACGGCGCCACCATCGAGATGGCCCAGGCCGCCGGCGAGGACAATTTCTTCCTCTTCGGCCTCTCCGCCGAGGAAGTGGCGTCAGGCGCGAGCTGGTACAACCCCTTCTGGCACTACGAGCAAGAGCCCGAAACCCGCCGAGCCCTCGACATGATCCGCAACGACGCCTTCAGCCCCGATGAACCCGGCGTCTTCGGTCCCATCTGGGACACCCTGCTGCCGCGCGGCGATCATTATCGCCATCTGGCCGACCTGGGCTCCTACGCGCGGACCCAGGAAACGGTCGGCCAGGTCTACCGCAAGCCAGCGGAGTGGACCCGCCGCGCGATCCTGAACACGGCCCATTCAGGCCAGTTCTCCAGCGACCGCTCCATCGCCGATTACGCGCGAGACATCTGGAAGATCTCGCCCCACCCGATTGATTGACACCCGGAGACACCCACGTGGCGATCCATCCCCTGGCTGGGAAACCGGCCCCCGCGAGCGTGCTCATCGACCCCGCCGCCCTCGAACGCGCCTATTATACCCAACAGCCCGACCCCGCCCAACCCGCCCAGCGGGTCGCGTTCGGCACCAGCGGCCATCGAGGCTCGTCCGAGGACGGCACGTTCACCGAGTCTCACATCCTGGCGATCACCCAGGCTATCGTCGATTATCGGCGAATGAAGGGAATTGACGGCCCGCTCTTCATGGGCAAGGACACGCACTTGCTCTCCGAGCCGGCCCAGCGCACGGCTCTCGAGATCCTGGCGGCCGCCGGGGTCGACGTGACCCTCGAAGCCGGCGGGGGCGTGACGCCGACCCCGGTGATCTCGCACGCCATCCTGGGCTATAACCGCGGCCGTAGGGCCCACCTGGCCGATGGAATCGTGATCACCCCCTCGCACAACCCCCCCTCGGACGGCGGCTTCAAGTACAACCCGCCCCACGGCGGACCGGCGGGCGGCGACGTCACCGGCTGGATCGAGGACCGCGCCAACGCCTTGCTCCAGTCCGGAACCAAATCCATCACGCGAATCCCCTTCGAACGCGCGCTCACGGCCCCGACCACGCACCAGGTCGACTTCGCCACCCCCTACATCGCCGACCTCGAAAACATCGTCGACATCCCCTTGATCCGCTCCGCCGGGCTCAAGCTCGGCGTCGACCCCCTGGGAGGCGCATCGGTCGCCTACTGGACCCCGATCGCCGAAAAATACGGGCTCGACCTCACCGTCGTGAACCCCGCCGTGGACCCCACCTTCCGGTTCATGCCCCTCGATCACGACGGCAAGATTCGCATGGACTGCTCGAGCCCCTACGCCATGGCCCGCCTGGTCGAGCTCAAGGACAAGTTCGACGTCGCCTTCGGCAACGACCCCGACGCCGACCGCCATGGCATCGTCGCCCGCTCGTGCGGGCTCATGAACCCCAACCATTTCCTCGCCGTGGCGATTCGTTATCTGCTGACCCATCGGCCGCGCTGGCCGGTCGCGGCCGCGATCGGCAAGACCCTGGTCTCGAGCGCGCTCATCGATCGCGTCGTCGCCGGCGCGCGGCGCACGCTTCGCGAAACCCCCGTCGGATTCAAGTGGTTCGCCCAGGGGCTCCTGGACGGCGCACTCGTCTTTGGCGGCGAGGAAAGCGCGGGCGCGAGCTACAGCCGCCTGGATGGAACCGTCTGGACCACCGACAAGGACGGCCCGATCATGGACCTGCTGGCCGCCGAGATCATGGCCAGGACCGGCAAGGATCCCGGCGAGCATTATGAGGAGCTCGCCGCCCAGTATGGGGCGTCGCTCTATACCCGGATCGATTCGCCGGCCTCGCCCGAGCAAAAGGCCCGCCTCGCCAAGCTCGAGCCCAGCGCCGTCGTCGACAAGGAACTTGCGGGCGAGCCCATCGAGGCCAAGCTCACCCGCGCCCCTGGCAACGGCGAGTCGATCGGCGGCCTCAAGGTCGTCGCCGCGACCGGCTGGTTCGCCGCCCGCCCATCGGGCACCGAGGATATCTACAAGATCTACGCCGAGAGCTTCCGCGGCCAGGATCACCTGAACGCCATCGTCGCCGAGGCCAAGCAAATCGTCGACCGCGCGCTGGCCTAGCCCGCGGCCCCTCGCTCAAACCCAGACGCCCATTCCCCTGGAGAAGCCCCATGACCACCGCGGAATCGATCACCCCCGCCTGGAAAGCCCTCGAATCGCACGCGGACGAGACTCGCTCCCGCCACCTGCGCGACCTCTTCGCCGCCGACCCCGCCCGCGCTGACCGTTACACCGCGAATGCCGCGGGTCTGTTCCTCGATTACTCCAAGAACCGCATCGACGACCAGACGATGGCCCTCCTGATCCAGCTCGCCGGCGAGTCGGGCCTGCGCGAGCGGATCGACCTGATGTTCTCGGGCGCTCCCATCAACATCACCGAGAACCGCGCTGTCTTGCACGTCGCCCTCCGCGCGCCCACGGGCGCGTCGATCATGCACAACGGCGTCGATGTCGTCCCCCTGGTCCACGGCGTGCTCGACAGGATGGCCGCCTTCGCCCAGAAGATCCGCGACCGCTCCTGGAAAGGCCACACCGGCAAGCCGATCAAGAACGTGATCAACATCGGCATCGGCGGATCCGACCTGGGCCCGGTCATGGCCTACGAAGCCCTCCGCCATTACACCGACCGCGACCTCGTGTTTCGCTTTGTCTCCAATGTCGACGGCACCGATTTCGCCGAGGCCGTCCACGGACTCGACCCCGCCGAAACCCTCTTCATCATCTCGTCCAAGACGTTCACAACCCTGGAAACAATGACCAACGCCCGCTCGGCCCGCGCCTGGGCGCTGGCCGCGCTCAAGGATGAAAAAGCCGTCGCCCGCCACTTCGTCGCCGTATCCACCAGCGCCAAGGAAGTCTCGGCCTTCGGCATCGACACCGCCAACATGTTTGAATTCTGGGACTGGGTCGGCGGCCGGTATTCAATGGATTCGGCGATCGGGCTGTCCAACATGATCGCCTTCGGCCCCGATCATTTCCGCGCGATGCTGGCCGGGTTCCACGCGATGGACGAGCACTTCCGCACCGCCCCCTTCGCCCAGAACATGCCGGTGATCATGGGCCTGCTCGGCCTCTGGTACACCGATTTCCTGGGCGCCGAGACCATCGCCGTCCTGCCTTACGATCAATACCTGAAACGCTTCCCGGCCTATCTTCAGCAGCTCACCATGGAGAGCAACGGCAAGTCCGTCACGCTCGAGGGCAAGCCGGTTTCCCATCCGACGGGCCCCGTGTACTGGGGCGAGCCCGGCACCAACGGCCAGCATTCGTTTTACCAGCTCATCCACCAGGGAACGCGGCTGATCCCGTGCGACCTGATCGGCTTCGCGCGGTCGCTGAACCCGAATGGAAGGCATCACGATATCTTGATGTCGAACGTCTTCGCCCAGGCCGAGGCGTTGGCCTTTGGCAAGACGCCCGAACAAGTGAAGAGCGAAGGCACCCCCGACTGGCTGGTCCCGCACCGGGTGTTCGAGGGCAACCGGCCGACGAACGTGATCCTGGCCGATCAGCTCACCCCGGCGGTTCTGGGCGCTCTGGTCGCGCTCTATGAACACAGCGTCTTCGTGCAGGGGACGATCTGGCGGATCAATTCCTTCGACCAGTGGGGCGTCGAATTGGGCAAGGCCCTCGCCCAGCGCATCATCCCCGAGCTCGAGTCGCCCACCGAGCCGGCCCTGGCCCACGACTCGTCGACCAACGCCCTCATCAAGCGCTATCGCGCCATGCGGGCAAGGTAAACGACGCCTGAACCACCCGCCGGCTCGACCTCTCACACCCCGCGCGCGAGGAACGCGCCTTTTCCGTCGGCGCGACTGAGAGGCGAGAGCCCAGTGCGCAGCCCTGGGTCGGCTTTACCGGACCAGATCCGGCCGAAACGACATCCACGCTCGCGTGGAAAAAAGATCATGACAAGGATCGGACGATGGTGTAATCTGGTGATGCTGGGTCAGGATCTTGATGGAAACTCCAAGGAAGGTCTTGCGATGAATCGAGCCGTGGTGGTAGGCGAAACGGTGTCGTTCAAGATGAACACGGGCCGGACCATGAATGGAACGGTGGTCCAGCGCATTTCCGAGCGTCGCCAGCCTGTGATTCTGCTGATCGAGCTGGCGAATGGCTGGCGCTGTTTTCGGCTGGAGGAAGAGGTCGGCGAGCCGACCAGCGCGGCGGCGGCGCTTTCGCACGCCTGATCGCGCGCGGATCAAAATCTCACCAGCGTGGGCCTCAGAGGATCGGCTTGAGCTCCCCCTTGAGCAGGGGATCCCGCAGCCGGGCCTGAAAATCGGCAAGCGCCTCGTCGAGCGACTTCATGAGGCCGGGATGCCAGGCGTCGAGCCGCGGGCTCAAGAGCCCCCCCGACAGCGGCCGGGGCGCGCCCTGCGCCAGCGACGCGGTCGGGATGCCCTTGATGAGATCGGGATCAAGACCCAGAGCCGTCGCGATTCGCCGCGCGAACGTCACCCGGTCGACGACCTCGGGACCCACGACATGGATCAGGCCCGATTCGCCGGCCTCGGCCAGCAACACGGCCGCCCGAGCCACGTCGGGCCCATAACTGGGGCTGGAAATCTGGTCGCTGGGGCAAACGAGCTCCTGGCCCGCGCTCAGCGTGCGGGCGAGCTGATAGGCGAAATTCTTGCCCTGCCGCTCGGGACCAAACACCCACGACGTCCGTGCCACCAGCGCCCGCGGCCCCAGCTCGCGCTCAAGCGCCTGCTCGGCCTCGAGCTTGGCCTTGCCGTAGACCGACAGCGGATGGGGGAGTGCGTGCTCGTCGTAGGGGCCGTCGTGGCCGTCAAAGACGTAATCGGTCGAGAAGTAGACGAACCGGGCCCCCAGCTCGGCGGCGGCTCGGGCCAGGTTCAGCGGCTCGTGCAGATTGGCCGCGTAGGCCCGTTCCGGGTCGCGCTCGCAACCGTCGACCCACGTGAAGCCGGCCGGGTAAAAGACCACGTCCGGGTGCTGTTCTCGCACCCAGGCGGCGGCTTGCTCGCGATGCGACGCATCAAGGGCATGCAGGCCTGGGAACGGCGTGCTGGCATAGGTTCCCACCGCGGCGTGCCCGCGCTCGGCCAGCACCCGCAACAGCCAGCCGCCGATCTGACCCGAGCCGCCGATCACGACCGCTCGGAACGGCGCCACCCCGTCCGTTGCGCTCATCTAGTGAAATCCCCGCCGCCGGTGATGGCTGTACCTTTGCAGCGATTCCTCGATGACCGGAATCGCCGTCGCCGCCGGCTGGAAATCCTCAACCTCGACCGACTTCCCCTCGAGCTGCTTGTAATCCTGGAAAAATCGCCTGAGCATCATCAAACGGTGCGGCGGCAGCTCCGACGATTCCCGAAACGAGTTGAACTCCGGATCGTGGATCGCCACCGCGAGGATCTTGTGGTCGCGCTTGCCGCTGTCGATCATCGTCATGAGCCCGATCGCCCGCGAGGTGACGAGCGTGAGCGGCAACAGCGGCTCCTGGCAAAGCACGAGCACGTCGAGCGGGTCGTCGTCCTCGGCGTAGGTTTGGGGGATGAACCCGTAGTTGGCCGGGTAATAAACGGCCGAATACAAGACCCGGTCGAGCCGAAGCAGACCCGTCTTCTTGTCGAGCTCGTACTTCACGCTCGAGCCCATGGGGATCTCGACCAGCGTGTTGAATTCGGTCGGAAGCCGTTCGCCAGGCGTCACGTCGTGCCAGGGGTGAATCATCGAGGTCCGCTCGTTCCGCCTATCGTGGTGAAGGAAGCCGCCGAAGCGAATCGAGGGGGCGGTACACCGCCCTCGTCGATTCGCACGGAAAAAGGATCGAGAGCGTTTCGCTCCGCCCATCCAGCGAATAGTATAGGTAACGCGGTCGCTCCTAGATACATCGTTTTGCGGGCCGACCCTGGCCTGGAGGTGAGCCGATGCGTGTGTTCTCGCGGTTTGCGACATCCGAGAAGACGGAACGAGCCGAGCGATTCGCCCGGCTGAATCATCGCAGCGAGCTCGACTGCTCGATGCTCGAGCCCCGGCAAATGCTCACGGGCGCGGGCGCCGCCGCGCCGTTCGCCCCCGCTCTTGTTCCCTCGGCGCCCACCATCGGGTTCATCGCGGCCGTCGTCGACAATTCGATCACCCCCCTCGTCGTCCCGGCCCACGCCGAAAGCCCTGGCCTCGCCGGCCCGGGAGTGATCTTCATCGTGCCCGCGCCAATGCCCACCGTGGTGGTGAATCTGGCCGCGAGCTCGTCGCCGGCCACCAACCACGTGCATCTGGGACTCGCGCTCAGCGAAGAGCAGCCAACCTCGATCACCCATTATGGACAGGGGGGCGACCGGCAGCCTCATCGGACAATCACCCGACAGACGCCCCCGGCGGCCCAGGACGTCTCGTTGATCGACGTGATCGAGCCCCTCGCGCCGCGCGCGGCGCCGGCGAAACCCGCGCAGGCGCCCCCCGTGGTCGCCCCGCCGGCGGCCGCGCCCCCGGCCGCGATTCAACCGCCCGCTCCTGACGCCGATCTCGACGCCTTGCTCGAGTTCCCCCAGCTCGGGTCGGTCGCCGCGTCCACCGACAACAAGCCCCGCCACGACCCGCTCGCCGAAGCGACTCCCAGCATGGGATGCTCGGCATGGGTCGGCCTGGCGGCCACGGCGGCGGGGAGCTGTCGACTCGTCTGGACCGACCGGGCGAAAGACCCCTGGTCCACGCGCCTCGGCGGTCACGGCACGCCCGGCCGCCGGTTCCGGTTCCCGCTCAAAGCCAGATCTTGACCCGGCCCCGAAGTTGGGCCGGCAGCGCCCGCTCGATGATCCGCTGAATCTGGTCCGGGTGCATCCGCGTGCTGAAGTGCGAGACGATGATTACCTCGTTCTCAAAACGCTCCGCGCGCGCGATCAGGTCGTCCAGATGGGTATGGCCGTACTTGTGGATCACGGCCAGCTCGTGGGAACCATCACGGTCAACCAGCGTGGGAGGCCTGGCCCTTACGCCCCCATGGGCCTCGTAGCCGTATTCCAACCCAGGGCGCCTGTAACTCGCGGGTCCACCGCGGCACACAAAACGGAGATGGAGGGACAATCGCCCCTTGACGTCGGGCGGCAGCCTTGATCTAATCTGACCCAGCCTCGGATAGATTTGAGTTGTTTCTCGGTCGTCGCTCCTTTGACGGTCACCTGGAGGGATTAGTTGTGTCTTGCACTTCTTTATCCTCTCAGTCCTTGGTACTGGCGCTCGCTCTACTCGGGGGGGGGTTGTTCGGATGTTGCCCACGAGCCTCGTCCGGCTAGCGTAACTCCACCTCGCCACGCCATCGCGGCTTCGCTCCCATTCGGTCCCAAGGCGAATCGTCAATTCGATTTCGGAGACGTGCTCGGCGGTTCCGGATCGACTCTCATTCACGAATTTGAGATTCTGAATTCAACCGGTCACGCCGTCAAGCTAATCAGCGCCATCAATGCCAAACCGTACTGCGGCGAGATTGAGTCGTTCCAACCCGGGATCCTGACGTCCGGCGAGAAGGCGAGTCTCAAAATCAAGCTGAAGCTCGGGCAGATAGGGCAGATCTCGCATCGCGCTTTGATCGAGACGGATCTGGAGTCAGTGCCGGTGCTGGAGTTTTGGACGTTGGCGAGCTCCCACCCTCGCTTCAGCATCGTCAGGGCCGGCGCTGACCCCGACCAAGAAACTTCCGGCGACATACGGATCCTCATTGGCCGAGAGTACCGGGGTGATTATAAATTCATCTCACTTGGCAGTCCGGCCGAGCCCGCCGAAGAGCTTGAGGACGTCGAAATCTCCTCGGTTCTTGCGGCGCGATGGGTTGGATCAAGCCAGCAGCGCTTCTTGGAGAATGGACTGAGAGGCTATCCGGTAAAGTTTCCCTGGATTTCTCGGTATTTGAAGGGTGGCGTCTCCTTGGAGGCATCTGGTTTCAAAAGTCTGAGCATGCGATGAATCGAACTAATCTTGATCATTGCCTCGCTCGACTCCTCGTAGAAT
>DAIDHE010000091.1 GCA_027459775.1 Planctomycetales bacterium
CCCGCGTCGTGCGATTTCATATCGTCGAGAACCACATCCGGAACGATGGGCGAAGTGGTGATCGAGATCATGGATCGTGCCTCCTTTCAAGCACGGACGACCCCGGCCCCTTCTGAGTGCTCGAACCGCCGCTCACCGGTGGAATGAGCGCGAGCCGCGCGGGCGGGGTAAGGGACATATTCTCAGGCGCGTATTCCTCGTCGACGGCGATCATCGCCACCGCCGCGAGCGGGGCCAGCCGGGGCTCGACCTGGCCAAGCGCGCGCCTCAGGTCGGCGACCGTCGCTCCTGGAGCAAGCTCGACCGAAATCTCGCCTGCGCCGGCAAGCGCCCGGGCGGCGGCGAACAGTCGCACGCGATGGATCACGGAACCGCCGGAAATCGCCGCGTCGTTCCAATGCGCCAGGTCGGCCGGCGTATCGAGATCGAGCGCGACCCGCCCGTCAGCGACCTCGACCAGGTCGACCAGGTCGGCATGGCGGGCCGCGAGCGCGTTCGGGCCCAGATGAGTGGGAAGCTCGCGGAGCGTCCATGCGATCGACCAGGGCATGACGACGGGGTGGCCGCGGCGGCCCTGGCATCTCGGCATCACGATCCGGCCAGGCCGCTCGCGGGCGCGATCCAGGAGCGTTTTCACCAGGGAGCCCGAGAGGGCCGGGAAGTCGCCCGGCGTGATCACGACTCGATCGGGAGGGCCTGATTGAGCCAGACGATCGAGCCCAAGCTCGATTGAGCCCCGCATGTGGGTGGGGCGAACGGCCGGAACCACGACCTCGCCGCCGGCCTTTTCCGCAAGCGCGACGAGCGGGGCCGACTCGGGTGCGTCATGCGGAGGGGCGACGACCACGATCCGGCCCACGCCCCCCTCCTTGAGAGCGGAGACGACTCGCACAATCAAAGGCTGGCCGCCAACCTCGATCAAGAGCTTGGGCCGGCCCATCCGCTCGCTCTTGCCAGCGGCCGGGACCACGGCCGCGATCATGGGACGGCGGCGCGGGGGGCTGAAGCCTCGTCCCGCGTCGCGCTCCGGTCATGGGTTCCAGGCCGACGAGAAACGCCGCCGTGCCCCAGATTCCGCCGGGCGATCAATTCAGCGACGATGCTGATCGCGATCTCGGGCACCGTCTGCGAGCCGATCTCCAGACCCACCGGCGCGGACACTCGATCGAGCACGGAACGCTCGATCCCCTGCTCGAGGAGATTCTCGAAGATCAGCCGGATCTTTCGCTTGCTGCCGATCAGACCCACATACTCGGCCTCGGTCGGCGCCAGGATCTCGAGGGCCTCTTGATCGTGACCGTGCCCGCGAGTCACGATCAGGGCATAGGTCTGGGGCGTGATCTCGAGCCCCGACAGCGTTTCGGCGATCGGACCGACGACGATCTCCTTCGCCGCCGGGAACCGCTCGGAGTTCGCGTACTGGCGGCGGTCGTCGACCACGCAAACGTCGAAATCGGCCTGGCTCGCCAGCGCGGCGACCGCCTGACCCACATGACCCGCCCCGACGATCACCAGCCGGATCCTCGGCCAGCTCGGCAACAGCGCGAAGCCGGCCTTGATCGCCGGCTTGGGCCGATCCAGGGGACTCGGGATCTCGAGATCGAGCCCGCGATCGCTCGAGCCCGCGAGCCGGGCGGTGATTTCCCCCTGGGCCTCGACCAGGAATCGGTCTCCAAGCGCGAAGCCCGCCTTGATGGGGTCGACGGCGACCGCCTCGGTGAATCCCCGCGCCGCCCCGATCGCCGCCGAGAGCGCCCGGAAATAGGCGAGCGGCTCGGGGCCGGCGAGCGTCTGGGTGAGAATCGTCATCTTCCCGCCGCAAATGAGCCCGTCGGCCCATGCGTAATCGTGGTCAAGCACGAACGAATGAACCGCGGGCCTCGATTCGACCGCGCTTCGCATCGCCCGCAGCTTGACCTCGTTCTCGACACAGCCGCCGCCGAGCGTCCCCGCCTGCGCGCCCTGGGCGTCGACGATCATCAGCGCCCCCGCCTTTTGCGGCGTCGAGCCCTTGGTCTCGAGCACCTGGCACAGTATCGGCCCGCGATCCTGCTCGAGCGCCTCGATCAGCCAGTCCACAACGTCGCGCATCCGCTCGTCTCGCTTCCGTCTCGCTCGATCATTCGGGGAAAGCCACGCCATCCCAGGCTAGCCGCGCGGTCCGCCGCGGACAACCCAGCGTGCAGGATCATGCCGGCTCTTTCGCCCACGAGCACGCACGTTCCAGGCCGTCGAACCACATCGCCCGCGACGGGTCGAATGTGAGCTCGACCGTCTCGCCGGGGCGAACCGTCGGGTTCGCACCGAGCCGGGCGGTCAGCGTCCGCGACCCGCTCGTCAGCCGGGCGACGACCTCGGCCCCATTGTATTCCAGCCGGTCCACGATGGCGAAGAGACGCGGCGCGGAGGAACCAGGTGCGCGCTCGCCCGCCGCGATCCGCAGCATCTCGGGCCGCAGACCCAGCTCGAATGCGCCCAGGGGGGTATCGCGTGCAGGGAGCTGATCGCCGGAGATCGGCCAGCTCGTGGGATGTTCGAAGCTCTCGACGTGAACCCGAAAGCCGTCGCCATCGGCTTCGATCCGGCAGGGGATGAGATTGATCGGCGGGCTGCCCACGAACGACGCCGTGAATCGATCGGCGGGCCGCTCGTAGATCGACCGCGGATCGCCGCACTGGAGCAGCCGGCCCTGGTTGAGGACCGCGATGCGGTCGGCCGTCGTGAGGGCTTCTTGCTGGTCGTGGGTCACGTGCACGAGGGTCGCGCCCGACCCCCGGTGCAGGTCGAGCAGACGCTCGCGGAGGGCCGCCCGTAGCGGCGGGTCGAGGCTCGAAAAGGGCTCGTCGAGCAGGATGATCCGTGGCGCACGCGCCACCGCTCGCCCCAACGCGACCCGCTGCCGCTCGCCTCCTGAAAGCGACGCCGGCCCGCGATCGAGCAACGGCTCGATCTCGAGTGCCCGCGCGACCTCCCGGACGCGGCCGGCGATCGACCCTCGCGGCCGGCCCCGTGCCCGCAGCGGAAACGCCAGGTTCTCGAAAACGCTCAGGTGCGGATAAAGCGCAGGGCTTTGAAACACCATCGCCAGATCGCGGTCGCGCGGCGAAACCCCGGCCATGTCGCGCCCCGCGATCACGATCCGCCCGGCTGTCGGCGCGTCCAGACCCGCGATCAGCCTGAGAAGCGTCGACTTCCCGCTCCCCGACGGACCCAATACGACGAGCAACTCGCCGCTCGGGATCTCGAGCTCGATCGGGTGCAGCCCCACCACGCCCCGCGCGTGCGTCTTGGCCAGCCCAGAAAGCTCGATCGTCGCCAAGGCCAGGCTCCCATTGGGACGCGAATTTCGACCGAGGACGATCATACCAAGGGGCAATCGGAGGGTGCACGCCGCCAAATCGACGCGAATCACCGATTCTTCCCTCGCCAAGAGAAGCCGATGACGAGCATCCACAATCCCCCATTCCGCGGTTTGGTAGAAAGTGCGTGAGCGGTGCATGGGGTCAGGGCCGGCCGCTCACCGCGACGCAAGCGATGCTGTGAACTCGCCGGAGTCGTCGTAAGCGGTCAGGCCGGATCCCCGCTGGGGGTCAGAAGGGATCAGACGCCTCGAGGACTCAGAACCAGTCCCTTTTCGAAACAGCCTCTACGTCAGGATCTCCTTGACCACCCGGCAGGGTTCGACGCCGGTCAGTTTCACGTCAAGGCCCTGGAACTTGACCGCGAAGCGCTCGTGATCGATGCCAAGCAAGTGCAGCATCGTGGCGTGAAGATCGTGTACGGTCACGACGTCCTTGACGGCGGCGTAGCCGAGATCGTCGGTCTGGCCGTGATTGAGGCCCCCCCTGACGCCGCCGCCAGCCAGCCAGATCGAGAAGCCCTTGTTGTGATGATCGCGGCCGTCGCCCCCCTGCGACATGGGCGTGCGGCCGAACTCGCCGGCCCAGACGACCAGCGTGTCCTTGAGCAGCCCACGCTGCTTCAAATCCTTGATCAAGGCCGCGCACGCCCGGTCGATCTCGCCGGCCTTGAGCTCGATTCCAGCCTGCACGCCGCTGTGATGGTCCCAATCCTTGTGATATAGCTGGATGAATCGCACTCCCCGCTCCGCCAGGCGCCGGGCCAGAAGGCAGTTCGAGGCGAACGAGCCGTCCCCAGGCTGGCATCCATAAAGCTCGAACGTCCGCCGCGATTCGCTCCGGATGTCGATCAATTCCGGCACACTCACCTGCATCCGAAACGCCATCTCATACTGCGCGATCCGGGTCGCGATCTCCGGATCGTCAACCAGCGCCTCGAATCGCGCGTTGATCGAATTGACCGACTGGACGACTTCCCCTTGCACCTCGCGACTCACCCCCGGCGGGTTGCTGAGATAAAGCACCGGATCCCCCTTGCCGCGAAGCTGCACCCCCTGATATCGGCTCGACAGCATGCCCGACGACCACTGCCGCGCGGCGATCGGCTGATTCTGGCCCCCCCGACCCAGCGACGTGAGCACCACGAACCCCGGCAAATCGTCGGCCTCGCTCCCCAGCCCATAAATCGCCCACGATCCCATCGACGGCCGGCCGGCGATCTGCGACCCCGTATTCATGAACATGTGTGCTGGATCGTGATTGATCGCTTCCGTGGTCATCGAGCGGATGATGCACAGATCGTCGGCGACCGAGCCGGTCTCTTCGAAGAGGCCGCAGATCTCGGCCCCGGACCGGCCGAAGCGGCGAAACCTGGTCCGCGGTCCGAAGCAGACCAGCTTCGCCCCCTGGAGCTGGGCGATCTGCTGGCCCTTGGTCATGCTCTCCGGCATGGGCTTGCCGTCCATTCTCGCCAGCACCGGTTTGTAGTCGAAGGTCTCCAGGTGCGAAGGACCGCCGGCCATCGTCAACCAGATGACGCGCTTGGCCCGCGCCTGATGGTGGAGCGGGTAGAGCTCGCCCCGCGCCTGGTCGGGCTTCGCGCTCGCGGCCAGGAGCCCCGGTTCGAGCAGCGACCCCAGCGCGACGGTTCCCGGGCCCATGACGGTGCGCGACAGGAAGGCGCGACGGGTGAGCCGGGACACCCAATCCGGCGGCGTTGGATTCATCGGACATCCCTCAATTCCTGGTGATGGTCTCGTGAAGGTTCAGGATCACCCGGGCCACGTTCGTCCAGGCGGCCAGCTCGCGCGGGTCGACGTCGCTCGGGACCGGCGCGAGGCCGTCCTTGAGCAGCGCCAGGGCGGCCTGCTGGTCCTGGGCGTAGTGCGTCCGATTCTTGTCGAGCAGCGCGGCGATCACGTCCAGCTCGTCTTTCCGCGGCGGGCGCTGAAGCGCCTCTCGCCAGGCCCACGCGATCCGGGCCCGTTGGTCGACGCCCCCCTCCTTGAGGATCCTGGCCGCGAACACCCGCGCCGCCTCGACGTAAGTCGGGTCGTTCAGCAGTACAAGCGCCTGCTGCGGGATATTCGACCGGTTGCGCTCGGCCACGCATTCCTCGCGACTGGGCGCGTCGAACGCCAGAAGGCTGGGGTGCAAGAAGCTCCGCTGCCACCAGGAGTATAGGCCCCGGCGATACTCGTTCGCCCCTTGGTCGGCCTTGTACTGGCGCTGGGGGAAGTTCAGATTCTCCCAGTAGCCGTCGGGCTGGTACGGCTTGACGCTCGGACCGCCGACCCTACTGACCAGCAGCCCCGAGACGGCCAGGGCGTCGTCCCGGATGAATTCGGCATCGAGCCGGAATCGGCTCTGCCTCGCCAGAAGCCGGTTGGCGGGGTCGCGGGTCAGCCACTCCCTTGACGCCGTCGAGACCTGCCGGTAAGTGCGGCTGCCGACGATCGTTCGCACCATCCGCTTGACGTCCCAGCCGCTATCCATGAAGTCACAGGCGAGCCAGTCGAGCAGCTCGGGGTGAACCGGCCATTCACCCTGCGAGCCCAGATCGTCGAGCGTCCTCGACAGGCCGACGCCGAAAAACTGTTTCCAGAGCCGGTTCATGTAGACCCGGGCCGTCAGCGGGTTGTCGCGCGAGGCGATCCACCGCGCCAGGTCGAGCCGCGTGAGCCGCCGACCCTCCGGCCCGTTCGATCGCGCCAGGGATCGCGGAAAGGCGGGCGAGACCACCTCGCCGCTTTCGTCCAGCCAGTTCCCGCGCGGCAGGATCCGGACGGTGTTCGGCGTGCTCATCGACGTCGAGATCAGGCACCGCGGGATGCCGGCCTCGTAAGCGGCAAGCGCCTCCCTGGCCGCCTTGACACCCGCCCGCGCCTCGCCCCGCTCGGGGGCATTCTGGCGATAAAAAACCGTCAGGCGGTCTCGCTGTGCCGCGTCGCGCTTCGCCGGGTCGATGCGAAGTACCTCCACGATCTCCTTGGGAGGCGCCGCCACGCGCCCAGCCTGGACGGGATTTCTCACGGCCGCGGCCAGCTCGGCCAGCACCGCCTTTTCCCAGGCCGTCTGCCCCGCGGCGAGCTCGCGCGAAGGCCCTTCCTCACGCCGGATCGCGACGGCCAACGCTTCGCGGAGCCGGGCGAGCTCTTTCGCCTGCGCTTCATCGCTCACGAGCATACCAGGCTCGCGCGCGCCGATGACCGGCTCCTGGATGTCGGCAAAAAAAGCCCCGAGCGAATAGAAGTCGCGCATCTGGAACGGATCAAACTTGTGATCGTGGCACTGACAGCAACCAAGAGTCTGGCCAAGCCAGACCGCGCCCACCGCGCGCACCCGGTCAGCCATCATCCGCGCCACGTAGTCCTTGGGCTGCGCTCCCCCTTCCTCGGTGGTCAAGAGCAACCGGTTGAAGCACGAGGCGATCTTCTGCTCCTGGGTGGCGTTGGGCAAAAGATCGCCGGCGAGTTGCTCGACGGTGAACCGGTCAAAGGGCATGTTCCGGTTGAACGCGCTGATCACATAGTCGCGATAAGGCCACACATTCCGCGGATTATCGGAGTGATAGCCGATGGTGTCCGCGAACCGGACCACGTCGAGCCAGGGGATCGACATCCGCTCGCCATAGTGGGGAGACGCAAGCAGCGTCTCGACGAGTCGTTCATAAGCGCCGGGCGAAGCGTCATTGACGAAAACCTCGACCTCGTTCGGCGTGGGGGGCAATCCCAGCAGGTCAAAATACAGCCGCCGGGCTAGGGTCCGTCGATCGGCCTCGGGCGAGAGGTTCGCACCCAACCCGGCCAGCTTCCGCACGACCAGATCATCGATGGCGTTCCCCTTCGTCGCGAGCTTGACAGGCGCCTCGTACGCCCAGTGCCCCTGGTAGAGGGCCCCCTCCGCGACCCAGCGCCTGAGAATATCCTTTTCCTTGGCCGTCAGCGTCTTGCGCGACTTCGGCGGCGGCATCGTCTCATCGGGATCATCGCTGTTGATTCGCAGAACAAGATCGCTGTCATCGGGTTGGCCCGCCACGATCGCCTCGTGCTTGATCGCTTGATCGCGAATGTCGAGGCGCAGGTCGGCCTTGCGCTTGTTCTTGTCGGGGCCGTGGCATGCGAAGCAATTCTCCGACAGGATCGGCCGGACGTCACGGTTGAAGACGATCTTCTCCTCGGCTCGCGCCGCCGGAGTCGCGCAAGCCGCCGCGACCAGCGCCGCCAGAAGGACCAAGCCGCCCGACGAGCCAGGCCCGCAACGCCAGGATTCCGTAAAACCGCTTCGTGTGAACATCAAGGACGACTCCAAATCCCCGGGCCGGTCGACCTCCCCTCGCGAGAGGCTCGTCGACCCGACCGCCTTCAAGACCGCGCTCAACCTCTCAACGTCCAACGACCTCCCAGACCAGGCGGAAGCCAGCGCCGTCCCTGAAAAGTGAGACGGCGGAGCACGGAGCGACCCCCGCGAGCAAACCCGCGATCGCGAATCCTCAACGAGCACTCACATGAGGTTTCACCTCGAGTCCGACGATCGAGGACCGGTGGAAGGTTTTAGGGCCAGCGGAGGATTCGGCGGGGCGCGGTCCAGGGACGGCCGCCTTGACTCCCACGGTCAGGGCCGCCTCCCCATCAATTGAGATTACTCCTTTTCCTCGGATCAGACCAGGCATGACTTCAAAGGGAGGGAAAGAGGAAGCCGCCGGCGATCAAGACAGAATGGCGTACCTCGGCTTGTCGGACGAAAACGGGAACGGGGAAAACCCCGTGTGTTCCGGTTTTAGGCTTGTATGCCCCGGTTTGATGTCGCCGAAGCCAAGAGCGTTTCGCGTGCGGTGTGGCGTCGCCCAGCTCGCAGCGGTAGAGTTGACTCGATTCCCAAGATCCGATGCGACGCCGGAGCGGAGATCGCAAGCCATGTCCTCAGCCCGCGCCCTCTCGAGACCGCCCCACGCGAACCGCGGCCGGTTGCGCCTTCGCGACCAGCCGGGATGCGCCCGGCTTTCCGACCTGCTGGAAGACCTCGGCGGGATCGACCCGCGCCGGGTCATCCTCGAGCCCCCTCCAGGATCCGCAAAACAAGCGGATATGCTCCGAATTAATGAAAGCAAGATCACATTATGCGAGCTCGTCGACGGCACGCTCGTGGAGAAGGGCATGGGATTCGAGGAATCGGAACTGGCGGCCTTCTTGATTCACGCTCTTTTAAGCTTTCTCACCCACCACGACCTGGGCATCGTCGCGGGCGAATCCGGGGGGCTTCGGCTCAGGCCCGGGCTGATCCGAGTTCCGGACGTTTCCTTCATTTCCTGGGACGTCATTCCTGACCGCGACCGGCCCAGGGCCGCCGTCCCCAAGATCGCCCCCACGCTCGCCGTCGAAATCCTGAGCAAGAGCAACACCAGGGCCGAAATCGACCGCAAGATCCGCGAGTATTTCGCCGCCGGATCCCAGCTCGTCTGGATCATCGACCCCAAGACGCAAACCGTCCGCGTACACACAAGCGTCGGCGAATCCAGCCTGCTCGCCAAGAACGACACGCTCGATGGCGGATCCGTTTTGCCGGGGTTCCAGCTCAAGCTCAAGAACTTCTTCGAAAAAAGGCTCGGGTAGGCTGTATTCCCACCAGCGGTCGCGTCATTTCTGGACCGCGCCCGACGGCTTGATCTTGATGTTCTTGAACCAGCAGGGAGACCCGTGATCCTGCAAGCCGATGTAGCCGGAGCGCGGATGGTCCTTGTAGGCGACGTCGAACTTGTGCGTCGAGCCGTCCGGACGACGGTTGGGCGTGGTCCATTCGTCGAGATTCATCCGGTTCACGGTTTCGCCGTTGAGCTCGACCGAGAGCCGCGGCCCCTCGCAAGAAATCACCATGTGATTCCACTTCCCCGGCGGCCTTTGAGTGTTGCGCCCAGGCTTGACCAGATCATAAATCGCCCCCGAATCGTGGTAACCGGCCGTGGTCGTGTCGTCGATGGCGACCTCGATGCCGTTGAAGCCGACGTCCTTGCCCGGGCGCGGGGTGAGCGGATACGTGCGGATGAACACGCCGCTGTTGCACCCTGGGCTGATCTTGAAATCGAGCGAAAGGACAAAGTCGCCCCACATTCTCTCGTGGATCATCATATAGCCGCCGCAGCCGTGGGGGTTGATGCACGCCTCCTCGACCGGCGTCTTGCTGGGCCGCCCGCCGCTGGTTTTCCAGCCTTGCAGGCTCTTGCCGTCGAAGAGCAAGATCCAGCCGTCCTTCTTTTCCGCGGGCGTCAGGGCGTTGTCGGGGCCAGCGGCGGCCCCCGCGGCCGGAATCGCCGCCAAGACGCCGAGCGCCATCGCCAACACGCCAGATCCGCCGGGCGTTGATACTTTCATCATCATCTCCGAATTTCAGTGGGATTTTGATATCACCAGCCCTTGCGATACTCGATGTGCACATATTGATTGAGGTCCGGCGCGTTCTTGACCTTGAGACTCGCGCCGTCCCATTCCAGGCGGCGTCTCGGCGCACGGAGCGCCAGCACGCCCAGGAGCACGATCTCGGTCATGGGGCCGGCGTAGTCGAAGTTCGACTCCGGTCGGGCGCCCCCCTTGCAGGCCTGGACCCACTCCTCGTAGTGGCCGGGAGACCGTTTCATGGTCCTGGGAACCGCGGCGGCCTGCTCGTGCAAGGCGCGCGGTAAGAGATTGGGCATACCGCCGTGGGAGCCGTGGTACATCTTCCCCTTGTCGCCGATGTAGAGCACGCCGTTGTCGGGGAGTTGCTCGCCGGCGGCCATTTCCGCCGGAGTCGGCGGCATCAGTCCCCCTTCATACCATGTCATCCGGACCGGAGGCGCCGGCCCGCGGGCGGGGAACTCAAAGTCAATGAGGGCGGCGATGGGATACGTCTCGAAGTTCGGCTGGTCCCCGTCCAAAAACGAGCCGTCGAGCGTCGTTCGGGCCTCGACGGTGCTGGGCGCGCCCAGACCGAGCGCCCAGACCGGATGATCGATGATATGACAACCCATATCCCCGAGCGCCCCGGTGCCGAAGTCCCGCCAGCCGCGCCAACTGACCGGAACGTACGCCGGATGATAAGGCCGTGCACGCACGGGCCCCAGCCAGAGATCCCAATCCAGCGTCTGGGGGACGGGTGGCGCTTCCCTGGGCCGGCCGATGCCTTGTTTCCAGAGCCGACCGGCCCGGTCGGTCCAGACGTGGACCGCGCGCACCGGGCCGATCACCCCAGCCTGGATCCATTCATTGGTCAGCCGCGCGCCCTCGGTCGCGTGCCCCTGATTGCCCATCTGGGTGGCGACGCCCGCCCGCCTCGCGGCCTGCGTCAGCTCCCGGCATTCCACCAGGGTGTGCGTCAGCGGCTTCTGGCAGTAAACGTGCTTCCCCGCTCGGATCGCCCCCCTTGCCGCAACCGCGTGAATATGGTCCGGCGTGCCGACCGTCACCGCGTCGATCCGCCCCCCCTCTTGATCGAGCATCGCGCGAAAGTCCCGGTAGCGCTTGGCACGCGGGAACGCCCGAAATGAGCCGGCGGCCCGTTCGTCGTCCACGTCGCACAAGGCGACGATATTCGCGCCCAGACGACTGACCGTCGCAATGTCGCCGCCCCCCATGCCCCCCGCGCCAATCCCCGCGACGTTCAGCCGATCGTTCGCCGCGACAAAGCCCCCGCCCCCCAATACATGACGCGGGAAGACGTGAAAACTGAACGCCTGAACGCACGTCCCGGCCAGAAACAACCTGCGCGACCCAACCCGTAAACCTGATTCGCTGGCGGGCGGTTGCATGGAGCCTCTCCTGTAAAACGATCGCCCCCGGTCCGTCGTTCATCACGTCACGGATCCCTAAAGCGAATATCCCAATATATGACAATGAAACGCAATCGCTCAAACGCGAAATCCTTCGACCCCGGCCCACCCCCCGCGTGGACCTCGCAAACCGCGCCAGCACGGCCTTTTCCCTTTCGAAACCTTTCCGACCCGACCTCCCGACCGCGCCGCGACCTGGTCGAATCCATCACTGCCGCCGGTACAGGAACACCGCGGCGGCAGGGCGCGTGTCAAGCTGGACGGGCAAGCCGTCGTCAAGCAATTCTTGACCAGTGTGCACCTCGGGCCGCCCGCGATCCAGATTCGTCACTTCGTAACTCGCCGCGCGATCGAGACCACGAAGCCGCAGCCGCCGGCTGGCCTCGCCGCTCTTCGGCCGCCGAAAGACCTGCACGACTCCCCGTCCCGCTGCCGGCCGATCGAATTGCCACGCCATCCAGACGTCGTTCTCAGCGCTGTAATCGGTGAGCGGGTAATAATCGTCCAGATAGAACGGCTGGACGGCCCGAAGCTGGGCGGTCAGCGTGCGGAGCGCGGAATAGTCGAGGTCGCGCCGGCGCACATCCCAACAAGCCGTCACGCTCGGCGCCATCTGGCTGCGAAACTCATAGGAATCCACCGCGCCCCCGGCCAACCCAGGCGTGATGCGCGACGGTCCAACAAGGGTTCCCGTGCCATGGTAGGGATACCAGAACGAGATGCCGTAGGTATGGCATTGCTGGCCGGTCGGCTCGAACAGATAGTCGCTGCGCAAAAGCGGCACGGCCCGACGCAGCGTTTCCAGATCGTTGCGCCGGCCGCCGCTCGCGCAGGAATCGATCCGCAAATCGGGATGCCGCCGTCGCAACGCGTCCCAGTAGGCCAGATACCCCTCCACGTAACGAATCTCGGTGATCCCCCTCCGATCCGCGGCGTCGGCCGCTTTCCAGTAGGCGAGCGGGTCGATGTTAAAGTCCTGCCGGTAGAGGTCGATCCCTTGCTCGCGAATCATCTGGTCGACGCGATCGATCAGCCACCGCCGCGCCGAGGGGTCGCCCAGGTTGAGCAGCCGCCAGCCGTTGTCGCCCGCGACGTCGTGCAGATCGTACCCCCGAAACGTCGAACCGACAGGCGCTGGGCCAGGCTTGAGAAAGCCGTAGCTCCAAGGGCCGCTCGGGTTCTGCTCAATGCGAAAGTCCTTCGCCGCGTCGAACCTGCCGCCACCCGGACCGCGCACGACGACCTCGAGGCCGGTCGAGTCGCTCGCGTGCGAGCCGTTCCCCCAGCCGACCACAAAATCCACACTCTCACCCTTCGCCGCCACGAGCTTCCGCTCAAAGCCCGCCGTCGCCCCGCGCCCGCCCAGGTTGATCCGATCCATGAACAGACTCAGCCCGCCACTCATCACGTGAACATCCGTCGTAGCGATGGGGTCGATCGCGACGAATCGGCCCTGAAGCGTGTACTCCCCTCCGACAGGCGCGGTCCAGCGGACCACGCTGTATTCCCCCTTCGGTCCAGGATGAAACGCCAGCCGCCCCGGCGTCCACCGGATCGCCGCCGCCGACCGGGTGCGAGCGGTCGGGTTGTAGGACACGCACGGATCGCCCCCGCCCAGCTCGCGGGACCGGCGAAAACAGAGGCCCGCCAGCGGATTGTCGAGATCGACCGGCGCGGTCAACAGCCATTCCGGGTGCTCTTCATACAGCCACGATCCCGGCGTGACCCGCTCCGGCTCGAACCAGACGATGCTCTTGACCCCGCTCGATCGGCCGTGATCCGTGACGGCCCGCAAACCATGAGGAAACCGCTTCCCATCCACCTCCCACGTGCCGGTGTTCACCCACTCGCCGTTGTTCTTGTACCAGCCGGCGTCCATCCACCAGTAGTCGATCTTGAGCCCCTCGGCCAAATAACGGTCGATGAAAAGCTTCTGGTTCTCCTCGTTGGCGTCGATCATCTCGCGGAACTGATGCGAGCTGCACGCCACAAACTGCGGCGCGGGCGGCTTGCCCCCCACCCGCGGCACGTTGTACTCGAGCATCCAACGCCGCCAACCATTCTGCGCGGCCATGCGGTCGCCGCTCCAGAACTGCACCACCACCAGCGGCGAGCGCACTTGCTCGCCAGGCTTCAAGCGGAAATGCGTGATCTCCTGACCGCTCCACACCCGAACCAACGCCCCCCGCTCACGCGACCACGCCGATGTCCACTGGCCAGGCCAACCCACCGCCACGATCACGCCGCCGTCAGACCACGCCAGATTGAAGTAGGGCAGGTCGCTGTTCGACGGGCGACCACCCAGCGCGCCCAGGGAAAGCCGCGAACCGGCGACCAGCGGGGTCCGCAGCGGACGATAATCGTCGATGGCGGCCGGGCTCCCTTTGTAGTGGTGCAGAACCGGCTCGCCCAGGGAACCGCCGCCAAACACAGCGTCAAGCGCGCCAATCCGTTCCAGGATCGGCGTGTCTTTCACGCCCGTGTTCCTGAAGTAAAGCGTCCATTCCACGGTCGGGAAATCGCCGTACTCAACGGCGACCAGGCGGACCTCCAGACCGGTGGTCGGGTCGGTCCAGACCAGCGTTCGCCCGGTCCGCCGCTCGTCGAGCCGACGCATGTCGCGCTTCACCCGCCACTTGGACAGAAACTCCCCTGAGTCGCTTCCGCCATAGCGAAACGAGAACGGCGGCTCGACGCTCGCCGCCTCGCCAAATCGCTCCTCAACCCAGCGGCGCGCGAGCGCCGTCTCGGCGGCCGTCGGCCCCGCGCCATGAACCGCCGCGCCACACACGAGCCAAGACGCGAACACCCACGCGATCACCACCAGTCCACGCCGCCAGACAAGGTGAGATAGCAACGCGGCTGGGATCATCATGCTGAGCCCCTTGCATGAGCATGTCTTATCGTTTTGCAGTCGCTCCGACCCGATAGCTCGGATCGCGCTTCTTCGTTACGTCGCCCCTGGAAACCAGGGGCGACGACCGAGGGATCGAGGAGGCGGCGGGATGGCGCGCGGCCCTTTATCCGAGGGATTTGGCCCTGGGGCCGAGGATTCTGGGAGTGCGGCTGTCGGCACGACGGACATCGATCAATGACTGACAGCGTAAGCGTCGCCGCGAGCCAAGGTCAAGACCCACCCCGATCGTGAGGCCCGCCCCCCCTTGCCCAGGAAACCGCCCCGCGTCAAAATAACGGCCAGACGCATCAAGGTATCCCGAACCGCGCGAAAGCCGTCATGTCCCAAGCGACGATCGCTCCTCCCGAGATCAAGAACCTGGCCGACCTGCGGCGGCGACTGGGCGGAATCCCGCTCGAGCGAATCTGGTTCCACCCCGCGCCCGGCACCGCGACCGAGCAAGACGTTCTCAAGGCCGAGGCGCGCGAGAACCGGCTCTGCGAGCTGGTCGACGGCACGCTGGTGGAGAAAGCCATGGGATTCGAGGAGTCGCGACTGGCTGTCGAGCTCTTACATCAGATCAAGATTTATCTCGACCAGAACGACCTGGGAATCTGCGTCGGTGCCGACGGCATGATGCGGATCGCTCCCGGCCTGGTGCGAATCCCCGACATGTCATTCATCTCCTGGGACAGACTCCCTGGCCGTGAGAGCCCTCGAGAGCCGATCCCCGACCTGGCGCCCGACCTCGCCGTCGAGGTGCTCAGCAAAGGCAACACCAAGGCCGAAATGGCCCGCAAGGTGCGCGAATACCTCGAGGCCGGCGCGGTCCTGGTCTGGCTGATCGACCCCAAGAAACGCACGGCCCGCGTCTTCTCGTCGATCGAAAAATCGGTCCTCGTCCGCGCGGACCAGGCGCTCGACGGCGGCGCGGTCTTGCCCGGCTTCGCCCTTCCCCTCGCGGACTTGCTCGACCGCGGCCGGCGACCCCGCCGGGGTTGATCGCCAGCGGGCAAACACGTGCGGCGATCGCGTTTACGGGGACATCTCGGGATGGCCGGGGTTCACGGCGGTCCGCACGCCCGGACTCACTCGGGCTCGATCCCCAGCTCGCGGAGTTTGCTCAGGAGTCGCTCGGCGCGTGCCCGCTCGGCCTCGGCGCGATCGCGTTCAATTTCGAGTTGCCGCTCCCGAATCTCGGCGCGCCGATGCTCCTCGACGGCGCGTTGTGCTTCAGCTTCAGCCCGCTCGACGGCTTCCAGGTAGGTCTGAAAGACCCGGCCGTCAGGACCGTGAAGCTTGAGCGTGCCGGTCGACATGTCGAACCGAACCCCCAAAAGCGGACTGGTCCAGCCCTCGACATTCTCGATCGGCCTCAGGGCGTCTCCCACCCGTCTCCAGCCGGCCAACTCCTCATTGTCCGGGTCGTATATGTAGTATTCCTGGACCCCGTACGTTTCGTAGAACCGAAACTTCTCAGCCATTCGTCCCGGCCGATTGCCTGGCGAAAGCACCTCGAAAACGACCTGAGGAGGGATTCCACCCTCGTTCCACTGCAGATACGAGCGCCGATGCCCCTTGGGCCGACCGATCACCACCATGGCATCGGGCGCGGTGCACACTTCGGTAACCCCCCGGACGGGATACCAAAGCAAATCACCCGCCACGAAGACGTCCGGGCGATCACGAAACGCCGCCTCCAACCCCCCCTTGATCGTCACGATCCACTCGTACTGAAGAGTGATTTCGGCCATGGGCTCGCCGTTGTCCTCGGGATACTCGATCAAATCGGGTTCTATCTCTTGCTCGACGGAGCTCATGACCGTGATCCCCAGGATGACACGAATGGAAACGTTTCCGCCTGAATCAATCTTCGCACGCGAGGCGCTCCAGGGGGAAGTCCGGAACCCATCGATACTCACCCCCGCGCGATCCTGACCGTCCCTCCAAGAGAAAGGGTATGTTTTTTTTGAATTGCGCATCGACCGCGCCGGCGGGACTCGTCAGCACTCGGCGGGATCCGCTCGCCCCGCGTTAACAGGTATAGGACATGCGTGATGATTCTGCATGCATGCTCGATGCGGAAACCCGGCTGGATCTCCGTTGGGATCGGCCTGACGGCTCAGCGGCATGAGCCAAAGGCGGCGCGGCGGGGCATGGCGGGTCGGAATTCCCCGATTCCTCGCCGAAA
>DAIDHE010000092.1 GCA_027459775.1 Planctomycetales bacterium
GGGTTCGGCTCGAGGGAAACGGTTCGGGCCGAATCGACGTCTGGGACGACCAGACGATTTCGACCGTGCGATCGGGCCGAACCCTGCCGATGAATGAGGGACGCCAGGCGTGCTGAGTCTCCCCGTCGATCGAGATGATCCCCTCGGGCGCGTTCAAGCTTTGACGACCCAACAACGTCCGCACGCTCCTGGGGTCGTCCGTCTCGGCTTCCTCGACGGTTCGAGCCCAGAGCCGGACGCTGTTGTAGGCGGTCTCGATCAAGTCGCTCGTGACCCGGTCGCGACCGAACCGGGCCTGGAATCGCTCGACGAAGGCGCGGTTCTCGGGCGTGTCAATCACTTGCAGATAACTGGCGGTGAGATAATCGCCAGCCACTTCCGCCGGAGCGAGCTTTTGGATGAGTTCCTCGTCGAGCGTGTACGAGATGATCGGACAATCCACCGAGGACGAGCCCGCCGCGCGCATTCGCTGATGAAACGTCGCGTTGACAGGGCCTGTCAGCGAGCTGACCACGACGTCGGGCTGGGCCTTCCTGATCGCCGCGACCACGTCATCCAGGCCCGCGCCGCCGAATCCGAGGTATTCTTCACCGACGACTCGAGCGGTGACCGAACGAATCAGATCCTTGACGATCGCATTGAGCCCGTGCGAATAGATCGAGTCGACGCCGACCAGAAAGAACGACTGCACATTCAGATGGTCGTAGGCCCATTTGAGAGTCGGAATGATTTGCTGATTGGGGGCCGCGCCCATGTAAACGACGTTGGGCGATTCCTCGAGCCCTTCGTAGGTGGCCGGGTAGAAGAGCAGCCCGTCCTCTTCCTCGACCGCCAGTCGTGCGAATTTGCGCGAAAACGAGGTGTAACAGCCGAAGATGGCGCGGACGTGTTGGTCCTTGATCAACCGCCGCGCCTCGCGCGCGAAGACCACGCCTTCGGACTCGCCGTCGGCGATCGTCCATTCCACGCGCCGACCGCCCAGAAGGCCGCCCGTGGCGTTGATTTCCTCGAGTGCCAGGATCTCGGCGTCGAGCATCGACTGCTCGGTCTCCGCCAGAAATCCGGTTTGCGAGTGCAGCAAACCCACCCGGATCGGGGGCCGCGACCAGAAGGAAAAGTCACGGGCCTGACAACCGACCGCGCCCACGGCCGTCAAGATCACCAGCACCGCTCGGCCAAGCTTCATGGACCACCCTTCACGAGTCGACTGGTTCTTGATGTGAGTTCCGCGAAGCCGAAACAATTTCACCCCCCGACGATGCCGACGACCGCGGCGAAGGACGGCGTCTCCCGTTAGTATAGCCGACCCGTGGCGACGGAGCCGGCCTCACGCCCGGGGTTGGCCCACTGGTTTCCCCAGCCGTGATAGAGCTTGTCGAGGAATTCGTCCCAGTCGTGGTGGGTCCGGGTGGCGGGGTAGGGGATGGCTCGGATCGACTTCTCGGAGGTCCAGACGATCTCGAACTGGCCGTCGGGCTGGATCCGGCCGATCGAGACCGGGCGCCAGGCGTGATGGGTCTCGGCGTCGATCGAGACGACGCCCTCGGGCGCGCTCAGGCTCTGGTGCAAGGCGGCCTTCCGCACCGCGATTGGGGCGTAGGACCCGGCTTCCTCGACCGCCTGGGCCCAGATCCGCACGCTGTTGGCCGTGGCCGCCATCACGTCGCTGACCACCCGGTCAGCGCCATATCGCTCCTTGAATTCCCGGACGAATTCGTGATTCTCGGGACGGTCGATCGACTGAAAGTAATTCCATGACGCGTAATCTCCGACCATGGCGCTCACCGGCAGCGCGCGGAGCTCGTCCTCGGCGATTCCAAAGGCCACGACGGGGATCTTATCGGAACCAAGACCGGCGGCGGCGAGCCCTCGATAGAGAGCCACATTGGTATCGCCAGCCACCGAGCTCAGGATCACATCGGGGTGGGTTTCCTTGATCTTGTTGATGACCGGGTCGACTGCGGAACCGCCGAACAGGATGTATTCCTCGGCCTCGATCCGGGCGCCGACCGCGGTGGCGTAATCCCTGATAATGGCGTTCACGCACCGCGGCCAGACGTAGTCGGACCCGACCAAGAAATATGTTCGGGCCTTCAGGTGATCGTAGGTCCATTTCACGGCCGGGATGATCTGTTGGTTGGGGGCCGCGCCGGTGTAGATGATGTTGGGCGAATGCTCCAGGCCCTCATAGGCCATCGGGTAGAACAAGAGGTGGTTGTACTGTTCGATGATCGGGCGCACGCTCTTGCGGCTGGCCGACGTCCAGCAGCCGAAGATCACGGCGACCTTCTCATCCTGAATCAGCCTCCGGGCCTCGCGCGCGAACGTCGGCCAATCGGATCGACCGTCGGCGATGACCCACTCGATCCGCCGCCCCAAAAGGCCGCCCCGCGCATTCAACCGCTCGAGCTCCATCACCTCGGCGTCGATCATCGATCGCTCGCTGATCGCCATGGCGCCGGTTCGCGAGTGCAAGAGCCCAACCCGAATCGGCCGCCTCGCGCCCGGGAGCAGCCGAGGACCGAACCAGACCACTCCGCCGACCAGAGCCGCCAGTAATACCAAACCGAGCGCGAAGCGTTTGCTCATGGGCCGCCTAGATTCAAAGAGTCCGCTCTGGCCGGTCAGCCCGCCTGATCGTGCTCGTCCACAGGCTGGGTCGACGAGCACGGATCGGCGAGCGCCTAATTCGCCGGCTGAAGCTGGGTGTTGGTGTCAAAGGTCAGATCGATCTCGCCGGGGATCTCCATTCCACCCGCCGAAAACGTCATGCTCCCCTTGAATCGCGTCTTCCCTTTTGCAGTAAACACTTGTCCATATTCACGATCGAGAAGAATCGTACCGGTCGAGGATTCGACCTTGAGGTCGCTCTTGGACACCTTGAGCGGCGTCTTGGCCTGTGGATCTTGCTTGTAATCGACCTTGACCGCCTGGGTGCTGATCTTGTCGTAAGACCTGCCGTCTTTCTTCTCGACGCCGACATACTGATACTTCTTCTCGACGGTGAGGGTTTGACCGTTGCCGATGTCGAGTCGTTCGGTGCGTTCCCAGGAATCGCCGGCCCGAGCCAGCACGTCCGGCAGATTCTTGTGATCCTGCTCGAACTTGTGCTTCAGCTTGTCGCTCTCGAACTGGGCGCGGATGGAGTCTCGGGCCATCTCGCTCAGCTTGTCGGCTTTTTCCAGGAGCTTTTCCGTCCCTTCGATCGCTTTCACGGTGAACTTGTCGTCGAGCACGACGGTATAAGACGTCTCGCCCGCCAGCTTGAAGACCTCGCTCAGGAACTCGAGGTTGGGGTCGTCGATCTTGGCGTCCGGTTCCTTGGAATCATAGGTGATGTTCACGCCCCCCGGCAGCGAAAGCTCGGTGCGCAGCGAGTCGATTTTGACGTCGACCGGCAGGCTGCCGTCGCTCCGTTTCTTGCCGATCGAGAGCGATGACATGATGTTCTCGGTCGACTCGGTCTCGATCTGCATGCCGTTGATGGTCAGGTCTTGCTTGGTCTTGTTGGTGGACTTGTAGATAAACTTCTTTCCCTCGGGGTATTTGTATTCAAGCTTGACCTGGGCCCAGGCGGCCTGGGGCCAGGCGAGGGCGAGACAGGCAAGTCCCAAAGCCGCCGCGTGAAGGCGGCCGGCGCGGTCCATTTTCATGATCGAGCTCCTGGTGAGGTTCAAGGGGTTGTTCCTGTTACGAAACGCGTGCGTGCTGGTCATGGGCCTGCGCCGGAGATCGCGTTCTCCCATTGGGCCCGTCGCCCGCGGGCGACCTTGGGAGTATTCGCCGCCGTGGACACCATATTCGCCTGCCGGGCCTCGAACGGCAAGAACTCGCGTCCTCGATCGAGTCCGGGCGGGGCGGCCCCGACCTTTTCTCCGTGAGCTCACCAAATAGTGTGTTTTTCGTTCGTTGTACTTGCCAGATTCCTCAAGATCGACTATTGAAGTCATCGGCAGAGGGGCGTCTGTCCGCGCGCCGGCAATGGCTTTCCCTGGCGAGCGTACACAAACACGTCGAGTTGGTCCCCTTCCATCGCGTCAGGACGACGCGGAGGTCGCGACATGAAGTCGAGGTTGTTCGCCCTCTCCTGTGCGGCTCGTGCGGGAGCCAGCGATCGGCGGCCAAAGTCGCCGCGCAGGGCTGTCGTGGTCGGGAGCGAACGCCTCGAACAACGCACGCCGCTCTCGGCGAGCCCGGCGGTCGTCATGTTGTCGGCGACCACGAGCGATTCACAGAGCGTCACCATCGATTACACCGTCAACCAGGCGCGCACCGCGGCCCAGCCGCTCCAGTTTGGCGTCTATCGCTCGAGTACGAGCCAATTCGGACCAGACGCGTCGTTGGTCGACGTCGTGACGCTCGGTCCAGCGAACCCGGCGGGCGCGCCGCCGCTCGATTCCAGCGGCCAATCCGCCCTCGCCCCCGGGACGCACCAGGTCACGCTCAGTCTGCCTGGCGGGCTTCCGCCGTTTCCACAAAAACCCTATGTGCTGGTCGTCGCCGATCCCAGCTCTCCCGCCGCGACCACGAACCCTCAAGAGACCGCCGCGTTTCGCGTGTACACGATCGGGGTAGTCACCCACGGCGGGATCCAGGATCCGAGCTGGACGCACGGGCCGCCGTGGGAGCTCCAGACGGCTTATATGATGAAACACGAAGGCTACGACTCAGTAATCGCCTACAATTGGGCTCTCCTGAGCAGTACGCCGGGCGAAGCGATCAAGCAGTCGCCCCGGCTGGCCCGGTTCATCATGCACGCGGCCAGCACATTCCCCCCGTCCGCGCCCGTCGACCTGCAATTGATCGGGCACAGCGAGGGGACGGTCGTGAATACTTACGCTCTCGTGAAACTCTCGACCGAACTGACCCCCGGGCTCAAGGCCGGTTATATCGACGACACGTTGCTCGACCCCCACGCGGCCAATAACAACGTACCCGGCAAGCAATACAGCAACGCCGGCGTGCTGGGAGGTCTGGCGAACACGCTGATCAGCAACTATCAAGGAACAGCCAACGATCCGCGCGCGTACGTCCCGGCGATCGTCGATCAGGCTCAGGTCTTCTATCAGCACAACAACGCCGCGGCAAGCGCGATTTACAACCTCTGGGGGCAGGTTCCCGTGGTAAGCATGGGGCCGGTGGTGCATTACTATAATCTATCGCCCACCGGGGCCACGCACTCTGGCAACACAGGCGTTGCGCTGTGGTATCGCAATTTCATCGCCCCGACCTTGGGCGACCAGGCGCCCCTGGAGCAAGCGCTTCAGTTGAACGGCCGGATCGACGCCCCCGCGAGCGTCGCATCGAGCCATCACATCCCGATCACGACTGTCGCGACCAATCAGCCTGGATTCTCGGGCACGGCCGCGCCAGGATCGCAGATCCGGCTCTACCTGGGGCCGGTCAATCGGCCCAGCTCGATTGGACTGGCCGCCTGGACCCGGGCCGACAGCCAGGGAGTCTGGACGATGACCACCCGCCGTCCGCTCCATTCCGGCCGCTATCGCGCCGTCGTCAATGCTTTTTCGCGCACCCTGCGTACCCGCCCCGGCCTGACCGTCGTCCCGACCGCGCCCCTGGGACTTCTCTACGTCGAGGCGCCTCGGGGGTCATGAAGCCAAGCCTGGGCCTCGCTCGCCGTCACGGCAGGCGATGGACGAAGAGAGTCTCGGGGCCGAGGGTCGCCTGCGCCAAGGCCGAGAGGTGCTCGTGGTGGGTGAACAGGACGATCTGAGTTCGAGCGGAGAGCTCCCCGAGAACATCGAGCGCGACCGCCGCGCGGCGGTCGTCGAACTGGATCAGGACGTCGTCGAGCAGAAGGGGCAGGGGGGGCTGGTTCTGGAGGGCCGCCTCGAGACTCGCCAGCCGGAGCGCGAGGAAGAGTTGATCGGCGGTCCCATCGCTCAGGCCCTCGACGACGACGGGGTCGTCGCCCCCCGAGCGAACCGCTTGCAGAAGGTGTCGGCCGTCGTCGTCGAGGATCACGCGCAGGCCCGAGAAGGCGTGCAAGGTGAGCCGCGAAAAGATCTCGCCGGCGCGCCCGAGCACCGGCCCCTGGTTCGTTTTTCGATAGCGCTCGACGACCTCCTCTAACACCTTGGAGGCCAGTCGAACCCGTGCGTATTCCTCGACGTCCTGGGCGAGCTCGGCCATGATCGCTTCGGCCTGCTGGGCGGCCTCCGCCCCGCCCGCGCCGCCGTTCATCAAGGCCAGCACGTTTCGTTCGCCGCCCAAGGTTTGATTCAGCTCGGCCGTTCGACCCTCGAGATCCTTGATCGATTGATCGAGAGCCGCGAGCTCGTCGGGCAGCCGATCCACGTCCAGAGCTCGGGCCGCCTGCTCGAACGATTCGAGGCTTTCTTGCCCGGCAAGCGCGGCAAGCTGTTCCTCGAGCTCCGCGAGCTGCTCGCGGAGCGCGGCCGCTTCGCGTGATTGTTTCTCGGCGAGCGGCAACTGCTCGACCTCGGCGACGCCGGCTGAGCGACACAGGTCCGCAAACCGCGGTTTGAGGTTTTCAAGAGCCAGCGCGGCGTCGCTCGCCTTCAGTTGCTCTAGGCGACGGCGCTCGATAAGGCCATCGCGGCGCTGATTCCGTTTGAGCGCGTCTTCGTAGGCCTTGACCAGGTCGCGCGCGACGGCCGCGGTCGACTCGAGGTCAACCGATCCATCCGCGGACAAGGGTGCGTCGTTTCCAAGCATTCGCAGGAATCGATCCCGGTCGCGCTCGAGGGATTCCACGCGGCTTCTCGCGGTTTCGACGTCCTTGAGCCGGTTCATCAAGTCATCGGCCTGTTCGATGACGGACTCGGCCGCCTCGGGCGTCGCCCGATCATCGAGGCGCAGGGGCGCCACGGCGATCGACCAGGCCTCGAGCCAGACCACGCGCTGTTCAGCAATGACCGCCAGCTCCGTGCGCGCGGTTTCGAGCTTGATCTCGAGCTCGGCGAGCGATTGCCCCAGTCGCTCACGCTTGGCGGCCGCCGCCTCGAGCCGCTTGATCGCATTTTCGGCCGTGCGCTTGAGAGTCCGCAAGGCCCCGTCCTCGGAAGCGACGGATTCGCCCGCCGATCGTAGAGCGCGCTCGAGCGATTCCCTAATTCGCGCGATCGCATTTTCGATTAACGACAGTTTATTATGTTGATCCTCAATCTCGTGAATGAGGCGCAGCAAATCCTTGTGCGCGCCGATCCAGGCCAGCATTTCCCTGGGAGAGAGGGGGTCGATTCCGAGCGGCGTCCAGAGGGTCGACCATCGGGCGTCGAGCGCGGTCAGGATGGCGGAGGCGTCGGCGAGGTCGGCGGCGAGGGTCGTCAGCGATCGGCGCGATTGGTCGAGCCTCGATTGCAAGGCGGCTTGTTCCGCGATCCGGCCCGCCTCGCGGCGCAGGCGGTCGGCGAGCGCATCGGCATGAGCAATCGCGCGCTCATATTCCTCGGCCAGCTTGAGAAACCCATCGCCCAGGAACTGGGAGGGCGCCGGCTCTCGCTCCCACGCCGAGCGGAGGGTCGACCAGAGGGCGTCGCGGCGGTGGCGCGCGGCCAACAGGTCGTTTTCGTCGGGCAGAGCGCCCGCGAGCTCCCGGAGCCGCTCGAGCTCGGCCAGGGCTTGTGATTCATCTTGCCGCGCGTCCTTGATCTTGTCTTGAAGGGCGGCCTCACGACTCTGGGCCGACGTGAAATCGGCGTCGAACCGCTCGATCGTCTGACTGGCCGGAACCGGCAGCACCGCCAGGGCCTCGAGCGAGCTCGACCAGAGCGGCAGTCGTGCGAGCGCGGTCGAGGCGTCGAACCGAAGGCGTTCCAGTTGACCGCGCACTTCGATCGCCTGGTTCTCGATATCCCCCCGGGCGTTTGCCTCGGCGAGCGCGGCTGCAAGCGCATCGGTGGAACCGATCGATTCGACGAGCTTCCATTCCCGACGATCGGCATGGAGCCGGCTCTCGAGCTCGGCGATCCTTCGTTCGACGTCAGCGCGCTTGGTGGCGCGGTCGGCGTGCTCGCGGCAGAGTGACTTGATCGTGCTTCGGGGGCCGCGAGCAAGCCGCATGGACCGCGCCTGG
Organism: Planctomycetales bacterium; assembly: GCA_027459775.1. Lineage (GTDB taxonomy): Bacteria > Planctomycetota > Planctomycetia > Isosphaerales > Isosphaeraceae > JAKBAP01. Next base: position 8,060 of record DAIDHE010000092.1, read on the forward strand.
GCCGCCCAATCGTCCGACTCGGCCACCCCGAGTTCCAGCGCGATCCGCCGGGCCTCGAGCTCGATCGCGCGAAGTTTTTCCCGCTCGACGGGGAGAGCTTTCACGAGCTTGCGAAAGTCGCCGATCGCCTCGCACACTTGCTCGATGCGATCGGCGTCGGCCAGGACCGATTCGGGAACCACCAGATTCTTGAGCTCGGCGTCGATTTCAGCGAGTGATCGCTGGGCCCCCTCGTGCTCCGCGCCAACACGGATCCTCTCCTCGGTCAGTTTGCCGCGGCGTTCGCTGAAATCGTCCTCCAGGATCGCGACGTCGCTGAGCTCATCCCATTTGATCAGCCATTCGCGACGCTTGTTGAAGAGCAAGATCGCGCCGCTCAATCGTTGCAGGCGATGCCTCCGCGCACGCGCCCCCGAGAGCTCGGTCTCGATCTTGACCAGCTCGGACTCGGCCCGGATTCGGTTGGCCTCGTGCTCGAGCCATTTCGCCGACGGCAGCGAGCACTCGCGCGCGCGATCGCGCGCTTGCCTGAGCTCGGCGATCCGAGCGTTGATTCGCGGTTTTGAGCCGCCTGACTTGAACAACTCGTCGAGATCGAGCCGCAGCCGTTCCCGCGTCTTGAGCAGGTCACGCGCCCCGCCAGCCGCCTGGAAGAGCACCTCGCCTAGCTCGCCCTTGCCGGCGACGATCGATTCGCCCCCCCGGACGAGCTCATCATGGTCGAGGGCGAATCCTTGCGAGAACGCACCTTCGGTGAGTCCGTTCAAGTGCGCGGCGAGCACGGAGTCCGGGATCGGGTTCTCATCTTCATCGAGTAGCGTATTGGCATTTCCCTTGCGGCGGACGACGGTGATCTCATGGCCGTCCGCGCTTCGCAACCTGAGACCCAATCTCAGCTTCTTGTACGAGTGAACGAAGTCGTCGGTCGACTGCGCGGGGATCTTGAACAGCGCCTGTTTGAGGGCCCGCAGGGCCGATGATTTGCCGGCCTCGTTCGGCCCCACGACGAGATGGAGCCCTTCACGACCCGCCGAAAAATCGAGGACGCAATCGGTGAACGGTCCGAAGGCATGAAGCCTGAGCTCAAGAATCTTCATCGAACGCCCCGCTCTTGATCATCCCAAAAACGATCAACCGCGACCAAGCCAGGGTCGATCCCGCGGTTTTTGGAATGTGGAGGATACCACAAGGTGGAGACGAAAAACGAAGCCCGCCGGGCGCAGGCTCGACGCGACCCCAGCGATCGGGCTCAAACCAGGCCAGAATCAACCGAGAACGCGAGACGCATTGATCCATGGACCAACCGGAAGGGGAATGGACGACGATCCGCGCGGACCCAGGGGTCGATCCTCGCGACCTGGAGCTGGGCGTCGAGTCGCAGCCGCTGGGAATCGTTCTGCTCGGCGGAGGGTTTTCTGATCCCGCGGTTCAAGGCGCGCGGTGGACCTGGCCGTCCTTGATCACGAGCACGACCTGGCGCAGGGCCTTGACGTCCCGAGTCGGGTCTCCCCTGACGGCGACCAGGTCGGCCAGCCGCCCCGGCTTGATCGAGCCCAACCGCTCGTCGAGCTTGAGGATCCTGGCCGCCGTGGACGTGGCCGCCTCGAGGGCCTGCCGGGGCGTCATGCCGTAATCGACCAGCAGCTCGAGCTCGCGAGCGCCCTGGCCATGGGCGAAGACCCCCATGTCGCTGCCGTTCACGATCGTCACGCCCGACTCGAGGGCGAGCTTGAACACCGCCCGGCTGTGCTTGAGCCGCGGCGGCTCGGGATCTTCGCCCGGGCGATAGCCTCGATGGCGGGCCGAGGCTTCGAACGCGGCCAACGTCGGGCACAGGGCCGCGCCCCGATCGGCCATGAGCTTGAAGACCTCGAGGTCGCCCGAATCGCCGTGCTCGATCGTGGCCGCCCCGGCCAAGGCGGCCCTGCGCATCCCTTCCTTGGACGACGCATGAACCGCCACCATGACGCCGGCCGACCGGGCCGTCTCAACGATTCGAGTCATCTCTTCGAGTGAAAATGAAGGCCGAACCGCCCCGCCCCCCATCGCCGCGTCGGCGTAGACCTTGATCCAGTCGGCCCCCTTGCCGATCTGGTCGCGCACCGTTCGAATCAGAGCGTCGACGCCATCGGCCTCCTCCGCGCCCTGGGGAATCCGCAGCTCGGGAGCGAACCCCTTGGGGGCGTAGCTTCCGGTCGCGACGATCGCCCGCGTCGTCGCCAACAGCCGCGGGCCCGGCACGATCCCTTGCTCGACCGCCTCCCTGAGCCCGACGTCGGCGTATCCGGCCCCCTCGGTCCCCAGATCCCGAACCGTCGTGAACCCCGAAAGCAGGGTGCTCCGCAAGTGATTCGTCGCGCGGCAGACCCGCAGCGCTAGCGATTCCTTGAGCACCTGATCGTTCCACGCGGCCTCATCATAGGGATGCAATAGCATGTGCGTATGAGCGTCGATCAAACCCGGAAGCAAGGTCGCGCCGGGCAGATCGATCACGCGCGCTCCCTCGGCCAGGGTCAAGCCCGACCTGGGACCGACCGCCTCGATTCGGTTTCCACGCACGACCACGATCCAGTCGGCGCGCGCTTCGCCCGACCCGTCCCATACGAGGGCCGGCTTGAGAACGATGCTCGGCGGACCAGCGCCTGGGCGCTCGACAGCGCCCGCCTCTGGCTGCGCCCAGCACGCCGGCGCCACAATGGCAATGGCGAGAAAGCCCAGTAAGACATACCGCGAAATCCTCGCGCCGTTGCTGATCATTGGTCATCGTCCAGGTTGTTTCGGCCAAGGTTCGGTTGCCGCCCAGTCCCTGGATCGAGCCGGGCGCGGAGCAAAGGACCGACTTGCCCAAGCCAACCAAGGTGTCGCTCGGGATCGGTCAAGAGACCCGCGAGCTCCTGCGGGAGCTTGCGCCTGACCTCGTCGAACGATGAGTCCACGAACGTCTCACGACGCAAGGGATCGCGGATCAACTCGTCGAGAAACACATCGATCTCGCCGATCGCCCCGTCGTCGACCGCGCTCGCGGAAGCGCCAGGAGGCGTCGTGTTCACGATCGCCTTCTCGATCCAGATCCTCCCCATGGACGCGGCGACCGCGACCCCGCGAATCTCGTTGAGCGTCGCCGTCGAGCGCGCGACCAGATCATAGTGGGCCAAACACGCTCCGCGCAAGACCAGCCTGACGACCATGGTGTCGCGATCGCACTCGGCGAGCAGCAACCCCAGTCGCGATTCGACGATCGGAAGAATCTCGTCCAGGTCTCGAGCCCCCGCGACGCCGATTTCGCACGCCTCCCACCGCGCAACGTCCACCACGTGACGCCGGACCGCGCGGATTCGACGGCTGTCGTCGACGACCGCGACCATGCACCCCTTGGGTCCAGTTTCGCGCGCATGGCGACCCTGCGTGTTGCCAGGAAACACAATCCAAGGATCGCCCTCGCGCAGGATCTCGTGCGCGTGCACATGCCCTAGCGCCCAGTAGTCATAGCCACGCGAACGCAGGTCGTCGATCGAACAGGGGGCGTAGCTCTCGTGCCCTTCGCGACCGCTCAAACACGTGTGCAGAACGCCCAGATTCAGGCAACCGGCGACCCGATCAGGGTATCCCTGGGCCATGTTGTGCACAATCTTGCGCGTCGCGAAGCTCTGACCGTGAATCGCCACGCCCAGCTCATCGTCGATCACCGTCTCGGGCTGGTCGCCCGACAGCAGTCGTACATTGTCGGGCAGGCGCAGATCCTTGGTCATCTGATTGGCGGCGTCGTGATTGCCGCGGATCGCGTAGACCTTGATCCCGTGGTCCCGCAGCCGGGCGGCCTGGCCGACCAGGAACAACCCCGTGTTGTAGTCGGTCCAATCGCCGTCATAAAGATCGCCGGCGATCACCACGAACGCCGCTTGCTCGTCGATCGCCAGTTGGACCACATTCGCAAACGCGCGGCGGGTCGCCCCCCTGCACGCCTCGACGGGCGCGCCCTCGTACGCGGCCAGCCCTTTTTGCGCGCTGTCGAGATGAATGTCCGCGGCGTGGATGAATTTGAACATATCAGCTATTACTATACTTATCGCGCGGGCGGCCCGTGTTCCATCAAAGTGTAGCCGAAAAGCGCCCCGGCGACCATCGGGGCGACTTACCGCCGCGCTGGGAAAATCCCCGCCGTCGCGATCTAATAGCATGGATCGGACAATCCTCTAGGTAGCGCCGGCGAACCCAGCAAGAGATTCCATGAACCCATCGCCTCCCGAAGAGATCGAGCGGATCGCGCTCGAGTCGATCTCCGCGACCGACCCCCGGCCCGTCGACCAGTCGGACCAACCCGAGTCGACCAATGGTCGGGACATGAACGGCCGCCCCATCGACGACGAATGCGACCACCGGCGGCTCGGCGTGGTCGCGCGGATCACGCTCTTTGTCTCGGTCTGCGAAGCGGTTCACCGCGCGCATCAGCATGGCGCGATCCACGGCGATCTCAAACCCCAGAACATCCTGGTGACGAGCTCCGGCGTTCCCAGATTGACCGATTTCGGAGTCGGCCGCTTGGCGCAAACCACCTTGGCCGAACATATTAAAAACGATAATAGTGAATATGAATTGCAAACGACGCGATCGCACGCATTGGACTGCCTGAGCCCGGAGCAATTCGAAGGCGAGCCGGCCGCCACGACCAGCGACGTCTATGCGCTCGGCGTCGTGCTCTACGGGCTTTTATCGGGGCGCTGGCCCTACCGGGTCAAGGAGCATACGATTTCCCAGGTGCTCAAGGCCGTCTCCGAGCAAGCTCCCGAGCGACCGAGCGAGGCCGTCTTCCGCCGTCACCGTCAGCCGATGGGGCGAACCGGTTCGCGGGCCGTGGACTCCTCGGCCGCCGTTCCCACCCCGGAGAGCCCTCCGGAACAAATCGCGCGGGCGCGATCGACCACGCCAAGACGGCTCCGCCGCATCCTGGCCGGCGACCTCGACGCCATCGTCGCGCGGGCGCTCTCCAAGTCGCCCGAGAGCCGCTATCAGTCGGTCGAACAGCTCGCCGAGGATTTGCGCTGCTGGATCGCGGGCGCGCCGGTGCGAGCGCAAGGCGAGGTCGGATTCCATGCCCCGACCCGGCGCGCGCGGCGAAAAAAAAACTCTCATCACGTCGTTCGCCGTCATCGTCGTCGGGCTCGTGGCGCTCGGCGCGGGCGTCTTGATGGGTCGTCATCGGCCGCTCCTGGAACGCGACCAAGCCCTGGCTCGTCTGAGTGCGGCCCGGCTCGCCGTGAGCGCGATGTCCAACCGCGCCAGCGAGGAGCGATTGCTCCGCCAGCCAGCATTCAAGCCCTTGCGCGATGCCTTGCTCGAGCAAGCGAGGAGCTACTATCAATCCCTCGTCGATCAGGCGGGCAAGAACCCCGCCCTCGATCCCGATCTCGCGCTGGCGCACGCCAGGCTGGGTAAGATCGCCAGTTTGACCGGACCGCCCGAGCAAGCCCTTGCTCATTACCGGCAGGCCGCCCGGCTTTGTGACCAGCTCGTCCTGACAGCGCCCGACAATGTCGGCTATCAATTCAACCGCATCGAGGCCATTGAGGGCCTCGCGGAAACGCTCTCGTCAAAGGCGGATCAGCTCGATCAGGCCCTTGGCGAACTCGAGCGCGCGCGGAGCTTGAGCGAAATCCTGCTCGCCGAGAATCCCAGGTCGATTCCGGTTCAGCGCGAACTCGGCCGGATCTTGCTCGCCGTCGCCCAGCTCGAGAATCAGAAGGGCCAAACCCGCGAAGCGCTCCAGACGCTCGAGAACGTGCTGTCGATCGAGGCCAATCTCGAACAAGAAGATTCCACCGATCTCGATTTCCCGATCACGGCCGCCCATGCCCATGCCGCCCTGGGCCGGATTCACGCGAAGCAAACCACGGATGAGCCCCAGAAAGCCCTGGAAGCCTACCAGGCGGCCATCGATCGCCTCATCCCGATCACACGACAACACCCCGAGCTCGCCGAGGAATCCCAGCTTCTGGCCGCCTGTTTCCGCGAGCTGAGCCGGCTTGAGCAACGGACGAGACGCGACAATGACGCCCTGCACTCGCTCGAACAATCCAAGAATCTGCTCGAGCGACTGGTTGAATCCAATCCCAGCGCGGCGGGTTTTCAGGCCGATCTGGCCGCCGTCTATGACGAGCTAGGCGACTTGATCCGCCGCCGCGGTGAAATCGCCGAAGCCCTCGTCTTCGCGCGCAAGGCCGCCCCGCTCCTGGAAAAACTCGCCACTCTCCAGCCTGATAACATCGTGGTGCACGCGAGCCTGGCAAAAGCTCAGGTCAACCTGGGACGGCTCCTCGAGCGGACCGGCGACCCGGCCTCGGCTCTGCGGTCGTTTCAGCGCGCGATCGACCTTTACGAAAGCATCTCGCATCCCACGCCCGATGATCATTACAACCTGGCCGCGGCCATCGGCCGTTCCATCCCCCTGATCGGCAAGGCGGCGGCCACGCCCAGCGCGATCGACCGCACCCGGGTACGAATCTACGGCGATCGCGCGATGACCGCGCTTAAACAAGCTCGGCGCGCCGGATTCCCGACCGCGGAGATGATCCAGAACGACCCCGACCTCGACGCCCTCCGCGACCGCGACGATTTTCACGCCCTGGTCAAGGAAATCGAGGACTCGCCTTCAAAATCGCCGTGAGGTCGTGGCGACGCCTGTTCATGTGGGACTTGCCCCAAGGTTGATCTCGCGTTAAACTTTTATTCGATAATCAGGTTGCGCGTCGGAATGCGATGCTCGGGCTCGGGTGGTTTGTCGCGGAGGGAGAGCGAGGATGCCGATCCTATGGGGATCTGGAGCGTCAGGCGGCTATTGCGACGGGCAGTCCAGGCGCTCGTTTCTCAAGATCGGCGGCCTGGCGATGGGCGGGCTCAGCCTGCCCGATCTGCTCCGGGCCGAGGCCGCTTCACCCCGCACGGGCCGAGGCCCAGCCTCGAAGACCCCACATCACTCGGTCATCATGGTCTACCTCTCGGGGGGCCTCGCGCATCAAGACACGTTTGACCTGAAGCCGGGCGCACCCGACGGAATCCGCGGCGAATTCAAGCCCATCGCGAGCCGTATTCCCGGGGTACAGGTCGGCGAGCTCTTGCCGCGGATGGCGACGATGATGGACAAGGTCGCCCTGATTCGCTCACTCGTCGGGCTGCGCGACGAACATTCGAGCTTCCAGAACCTGACCGGCTTCCCCATGAGCCAGAGCCAGCGCGAGGGAAAGCCCCACTTTGGCTCGGTCATCGCCCATGAGCTGGGATCCGTCGATCCCGTCGTCCCGCCCTTCGTCGATCTGTTCCCGGTGATGCAGCATCGACCGTACAACACGCCCAGCTCGGGCTTCCTGGGCCACGCCTACAAACCGGCCCGCGTCGATGGCGACGACCTGGCCCTACTCAGGCCCCCCGCCAACGTCTCGCCCCGGCGGTTCGATGAGCGCAAGAACTTGCTCGCCCAGTTTGACCAGTTTCGCCGCCAGGTCGATTCCGCCGAGATCAGCGGCATGGACGATGTCTACCGCCGCGCGTTTGACGTGCTCACCTCCGACAAGGTGGCCAAGGCGCTCGACCTGGAACGCGAAGACCCCCGGCTCCGCGATCGCTACGGAATCGGCTCGGCCAAACACCTGGGCGACGGCGCGCCCATGTGGAACGACCAGCTCCTGATCGCCCGGCGACTCGTCGAAGCAGGCGCTCGGTGCGTGACGGTCGCTTATGGATTCTGGGACACCCACGGCCAGAACTTCAACTGGCTTCGCGAGCACCTTCCCCGATTCGACCAGGGAATCTCCGCACTCGTCCAGGATCTCCACGCCCGCGGCCTCGACCGTCACGTCACTCTGATCGTCTGGGGCGAATTTGGACGCACGCCCAAGATCAACAAGGACGCCGGCCGCGATCACTGGGCTCCGGTGAACTCAGCGCTCCTCGCCGGAGGCGGAATGAAGGTCGGCCAGGTGATCGGATCAACCGACAAACTCGGCGCCGCCGCCGCCAGTCGCCCCGTCCACTACCTCGACGTTCTCGCCACCATTTATCACAACCTGGGCATCGACCCCCACGCCTTCATCCGCGACCAGGCCAATCGCCCCGTCTCCATCCTTCCTCCCACGACCTCGCCGATCGCTGAGCTCATCGGCTAAAGCCGTGTGAGGAAAGAACCCTGTTTGGGGCGCGGACGTCCCCGCTCTAGCGGGCCTTGCCCTGATTGGCCACGGCCTGGGCCGCCCGGGCCGCGGCCTCGGGATCGCCCAGATAATAGTGGCGGATCGGCGCGAGCGCCTGATCGAGCTCGTAGACCAGCGGGATCCCCGTCGGGATATTGAGCCCGACGATGTCCTTGTCAGACACGCCGTCCAGATGCTTCACCAGCGCTCGAAGGCTATTCCCGTGCGCGGCGATCAGCACTTTCTTGCCCGACTGAATCGCCGGCGCAATCGTCCCCGTCCAGTGCGGCAGAAACCGCGCGACCGTGTCCTTCAGACACTCCGTCGCCGGAATCTCGCCAGGCGAAAGATCGCGATAACGCGGGTCGCCAGCCGCCCCGCGAGGATCGCCAGGCTCAAGAGCAGGAGGAGGCGTGTCATAGGCCCTCCGCCAGATTAAAACTTGCTCATCGCCATATTTGGCTGCCGTTTGGGCCTTGTCGAGACCTTGCAGAGCGCCATAATGGCGTTCGTTGAGCCGCCACGAATGTTCGACCGGGATCCACATCAGGTCGAGCTCGTCGAGCACAGTCCAGAGGGTTCGGATGGCGCGCTTGAGGACCGAGGTAAAGGCGATGTCGAAGGTGAATCCTTCGGCCTTGAGCAGCCGGCCGGCCTCCTTGGCCTCGAGCCGGCCTTGGTCGGAGAGGTCGACGTCGGTCCAGCCGGTGAAAAGGTTTTCCTTGTTCCAGACGCTCTCGCCATGGCGGAGAAGGACAAGCTTGGTCATGGATCGTCCTGAAAATGGCGGAGGCGGGTTTCGGGGCGGATGGCCGCGCGTTGATCGCCTCCGCGGGTTGCTTGCGGAATTCCCAATTCTTTCGCAGTATAACGCGACCATCCCCCGCCATGTCGAGTCCCTATCGTGCGCCGTGGTCGTGCGAGGCGGGAGCAGTCTGGCGAAGCGTCCTACCGAGAGGGCCAGGCATTGATGTCAAGTCCGATCGTGGATCTGGCCGAGCGAGCGGCCAAGCCCGCGCGGCTAGTCGTGGGATTGATCTCGGGGACGAGCGCGGACGCGATCGACGTCGCGGTCTGCCGGTTCGAGGGCGATCGGCCCAGGATCGAGCTCGTGGTCTATCACGAGCATCCCCACGACCCCGAGGTCAAACGCTGGTTGTTCGAGGCGGCCGGATTGGGGATCCGGAGGCTGGCCGAGCTCAACATCAAGGTGGGCGAGGCGTTCGCGGCCGCCTGCTTGATAACCCTGGCCGAGGCCGGCATCGCCGCCGACCAGGTTGATTACATCGGCTCGCACGGCCAGACGGTCTATCACCACAGCGGGATGCCGGGCGCGAAACGGGCGACCTTGCAGATGGGCGACGGCGACGTGATCGCGGTCGCGACCGGGCTCTGCGTGGTCTCCGACTTCCGCGCCCGCGACATCGCCGCCGGCGGCGAGGGCGCGCCCTTGTCGCCGATTGCCGACGCGGTCATGTTCGCCTCGTCGCAAGGCGAGCCCCGGCGGGCGATCCTGAACCTCGGCGGCATCGCCAACCTGACAATCCTGGACGCCCAACTGGGATGCATCGGAGGGTTCGATCTGGGGCCGGCCAACGCCCCGCTCGACCGCCTGGCGCAGCCGCTCTCCGGGGGCGTGCTCGATTGCGATCAGGACGGCCGGTTCGCCCGAGCCGGCGTGATCAACCGCCCCCTCCTCGAGTCGCTGCTCGCGGAAGACGCCTTCCTGGCGCGCCGCCCTCCGAAATCGACGGGATTCGAAATGTACGGCGACGCCTTCGTCGAGGAAACCGCCGCCCGCCACGGCGGCTTCGACAACGACCTGATGGCAACCCTGGTCGAGTTCGTCGCGCGCGCGGTCGCTCGAGGACTCGAATGGTGCGCCGACCTCGACCCGCCAGTCGGCGAGGTCGTCGCCGCCGGCGGCGGGGTCAGGAACGGCTTCCTGCTCGAACGCATCGCCGCCGCGATCGACCCCGTTCCACTACGGATCTCCGATGAGCTCGGCGTCCCGGCCGACGCCCGCGAAGCCATTGCCTTCGCCCTCCTGGCCGATATGACGCTCCGCGGCAAGACCGCCCCGCTTCCCGCGATCACAGGCGCTCGGGCGCCGAAAGTCCTCGGCAAGATCTCCTTTCCATGACCCCTTCGAGCACGACATGAGCGGAATCGACCTGGCCGTCGTGGTGATCTACGTCGCGGGCGTCAGCGTCCTGGGCGCATCGCTAGGCGCGCGCTCGCAGGGGCTCAAGGGCTACTTCCTCGGCGAAAGCGCCGTCCCCGCCTGGGCCGTCATGATCTCGATCGTCGCCACCGAAACCAGCACCGCCACGTTTCTCAGCGTCCCCGGCGTCGCCTATCGCGGCGATTTCACCTACCTTCAGCTCGCCTTCGGCTACGTGATCGGCCGGGTGCTGGTCGCGACCTGGCTCTTGCCCGCGTATTTCAAAGGCTCGATCCTCACCGCCTACCAGTTGCTCCAGGACCGCTTTGGCGGGCCCACCCGCACGCTGGCGTCGCTGCTCTTCCTGGCCGCCCGGTCGCTGGGAGACGGGCTGCGGCTCTTCCTCGCGGCCACCGTCCTCGAACATCTCACCGGCTGGTCCACAACCGCCGCCATCGCGGTCGTCGCCACCGCCACCGTCGTCTACACCTTCCTGGGCGGAATGAAAGCCGTCGTCTGGACCGACGTCGTCCAGTTCTGCGTCTACATCCTGGGCGCCTGCGCGGCCCTGTTCATCCTGG
>DAIDHE010000329.1 GCA_027459775.1 Planctomycetales bacterium
CGCCCGCACGGATCGCACGGATCGCCCGCACGGATCGCACGGATCGCCCGCACGGATCGCACGGATCGCCCGCACGGATGGGAGCGAGCAACGGGCCGTCCTCCCAGGTCGATCGAGAGCGCGGAATCCCTTCACGGAGAATCGTCAGAACGCCGGCCTCTTCCAGTTCTTCCTTTCTCGACCTGTTTTCCGAGTTCCCGCGTTCCATGGTTCGCCCGCCCTTCCTTTCCGTCACTTGTGAGATCGGGACGGCTCGGCAACAATAGCGCGGGGTATCGAACGTGCTTGCTTACAGAGCATTTCTCCGTCAAAAGCCGCGGAATCTGAGTTGAGGCGTCTGGTCATGCATTCGGAAGGACGGAGGGCTCGGCGGTTCGGAATCTGGGCTGCGCTGCTGATCGTCGCCGGGTGTGGGATCGGCCTTCTGGCGGCCTGGCCGCGGCTGTCCGGCGACCGGCTGGCGGCAAGTTCGAGCGCTTACGATCGGCAAGACTGGGACGCGGCGGCGAGACAGGCTCGTCAGACGCTCCGGTCTCGTCCGGACGACGTCGAGGCGCTGCGGCTTCTGGCGCGGTCGTCGGTCCGGCTCGGCCGTGACGACGCGGCGATTGCGATCTACTCCCAGCGACTGAGCGAGAAGCTGTTCCAGGCCGAGGACGACTTGCTCCTGGGATGGGCGCTCGAGCGTCGGGGGCAAACGGCCGCGGCCGCGCGGGCCTGGGACAAAGTGCTCGCCTTCGATGCGATTCCGCCCAGGTTGCTCGATGAGTTCGCCCGTCTTCAGATGTGGTATCAACGGCTGGATGCGGCCGCCGACGCGGCCAAGCGCCTCGCCAAGCAGCCAGGCTGGCAGGCGCGCGGGCGCATGATCCTGGGCCTTGTCTTGGTTGGGGGCGACGATGCACCGGCGGCCGCCGCGGTCTTCCGCGCGGCGCTCCGGGACGACCCAAACTCGCCCGAATCCGCCCCCGAACCGCTCTCGCTCCGGAAGCTGATCGCGCGAACCTTCCTGCTCGTGGACACTCCCGCCGAGGCCCTCCCCGAACTCAAATCGGTCCTGGCTCATGGGGTCGACCCAGAAGCCTCGTGGCTGTTGAGCCGCGTCCATCTGCGGATGGGCGACAAGGCTCAAGCCCGACAGGCGCTCGCCGGGGCCGGTTCCTATCGCGCTGAAAACCCCATGGAAGCGGAGCCGGGCCCCTATGTGGGGGCGGCCCGCTGCGAAAAGTGCCACCACGCGATTTTCGAGCGGTCGAAGGACAGCCGGCATACACAGAGCTTTTACCGCGGGAAAGATCTCCTGGGACTGCCTCGTCCCGAGCGGCCCTGGGTCGACCCCGACGACCCCAAGGTCACCCACACCATCCAGGAGCGGGCAGGCGCTCTCTGGGAAGAGACACGGGTCGACGATACGGTTCTCGCCTCGCTGATCGAGTATGCGTTTGGGACGAGCGACCGCAGTCTGACCATGGTCAGCCGTGACGCGCGCGGTCAATATCACACCGTCCGGATGTCCTACTACAAAAGCGCGGAGGGCGAAGGCTGGGACCGGTCGCTGCTCGATACGCTGCATCCAGACCGCCCCGATAAGTTCCGGGGCGAAACGCTCGACGTGCGCGACGGGGTCGTGCGATGCCTGTTTTGTCACACAACCAATCCCAGGCCGAGCCGCGACTGGACCAGCCCCGAGTCCGCCGACCGCGGTATCGGCTGCGAGCGCTGCCACGGCCCGGGGGGCAATCACATCGCGGCGGTCGAGGCCGGGCTCGCCGACCTGGCGATCATCAACCCCGCGGCCGCCTCGCCTGCCGTCGTGACCACGCGGCAGTGCAACGAGTGCCACATCCTGGGAAAGGACTTTCGACGCGACAATCCCGAAGACCCAGGATGGCTCCGCTCGGCGGGAGTCGGTTGGACCTGGAGCCGATGCAACACCGAGAGCGACGGGGCGTTCGGATGCGTCACCTGCCACGACCCCCATCAGAGCGCTCGAGCGACCTCGACCGCACAATACGAGGCGAAGTGCCTGGGGTGTCACTCGGCCAAAGGGATCCAGCCCCCCAGCGAAGCCGCGACGGGGATTCATTCTGGCGCCGGACCAACCCGGACCGTCTGCCCCGTCGATTCGTCGCACGGGTGCATCAAGTGCCACATGCCTCGAGTGCGGGTGAACGAACTGCACGCCGACCTCACCGACCACTACATCCGAGTGCATCGTCCCCGTGGCGGCTGAGCATGGGTTCCAGAACACGGCGTTGACGGTCTTCCAAAAGCAATGCATACGTCGATCCGACGGTCCTCCTGGCTCTCGAACGTGGCGCGATCCCAGGGCGTTCCCAGACATGATGGCGAACAGGGTTCTCGCCCCGATCCCGCCGGTTTCTCGGCTCTGGCTCGCCGCGTGATGAACGACGGCCACAAGGAATCGATCTGATGCGTTCGAAAGGCTGGCGCCGAGTGGGGATCGTCCTGGCCCTGGCCGTGCTCGCGTCCACAGGCTGGGGAAGCTGGAAATGGTACGAAGCTCGCCGCGTCCGGGCCGAGCTCACTCTGGCCGAACACGACATCGAACAAGGCCGTTCCCGTCTGGCGAAAGAGCGCCTGACCACCCTGCTCGGGCGCTCGCGGTACGATCCCCGCGTCTTCTACGATCTGGGCGTCTGCGAAGAGGCCCTGGGACGCGGTCAGCCCGCGCTCGACGCCTGGTCCCGCGTACCGCCGTCCGCGCCCGAGGCCGATCGCGCGCGGCTCGCCTCGGGGCGCGTCGCCATGAACCTCGGCCGCTACGCCCCGGCCGAAGGTTTTCTCACCCCGCTCGCCCATTCGACCGGTCCGCTCGCCGACCCCGCTCGCCAGGCGCTCGAATTGCTCTATCGGTTCGAGGGCCGAACGAACGAAGTCCGCGCGCTCATCGCCGCGTCATGGATCGGCAGCGAGGATCCGGGCCTTGTCCTGGGTCGGCTCTTCGTCCTGGAGCACGGCGCGTTCCCGCTCGATTACGTCCGGAAAGCGCTCGGCTCGGGTGACCCCGACGATGACCGCGTCTGGCTCGCCAGGGCCACGCTGGCCGCCTGGCTCGGGCGCACCGCCGAAGCGGCCCATTGGCTCGACCAATGCCTCGCCAAACGCCCAGCCGACCACGCCGTCTGGCGGGCTCGGCTCTTGCTCGCCATGGCCGCGGGCGACGTGAAAACGTTCTCTGAGGCGGCCCGCCGACTGCCGGCGACCGCGCTCACGCCGCGCGAACGGGCCAGGACGCGGGCCTGGCTCGCTGGTCGTCTGAAGGATGCCAGTCTCGAACGCGCCGAACTGGAAAAGATCGTCAAGCAATCACCCGGCGTCATCTCGGCATGGGATCGGCTTGCCGAGCTGGCCATCAGCGGCCACGACGCGGCCAGGGCCGAGACCTACCGCACCGAACGAGCCCGCTTCAACCTGCTCGCCGAAAAATACCGGGAGCTCGTGGGACGCGACGACCGCTCCGCGCATGCCCGCGAGCTGGCGAAGATCGCCCAACAACTCGGGCTCGGGCTCGAGTCCCGAGGATGGGCCCTGATCGCGGCGGGCCAGGCGGGGTCGGCGTCCCTCATGGAAGTGGATGACGCCGCCGCGGGCGCGACCGTCGCCGACGTCATGGCCGGCCTGCCCCTCGATCACCTGGTCGGGAACGCGGGACGATCGACCGAGCCCGCGGCGCGCTCGATCGCCTTTGTCGACGGCGCAGCCGCGGCCGGCCTGGCTTTTGTTCATGAAAACGGCCACGCGGGCAAGCGAAACCCGCCCCCGACCGAGCCAATGTGCGGCGGGGTCGCGCTGCTCGACTATGACGGCGACGGCCGGCTCGACCTTTACGCGGTGCAGGGGGGAGAGTTTCCCCCGCCCGCCGCGCCGCGCGAACAGGGCGACAGGCTCTATCGCAATCTGGGCGGCGGCCGGTTCGAGGACGCGACCAGAAGCTCGGGGATCGCCGGCTTCCAGGGCGGCTACGGCCACGGCGTCGCCGTCGGCGACTACGACAACGACGGCCGGCCCGACCTGTTCGTCACCCGCTGGCAATCCTACGCCCTTTACCACAACCTGGGCGGCGGCCGATTCGACGACGTCACGACCAAGGCCGGCCTCGACGGCCCCCGCGACTGGCCGACTTCAGCCGCCTGGGCCGACCTCGATCAAGACGGCGACCTCGACCTCTACGTCTGCCACTATCTGCTCTACGATCCCTCGAACCCCCGCCGCTGCTCGCACCCCGAGTCACCCAGCAAGCACGAGTGCAACCCCCGCGACTTCCCATCCTTGCCCGATCACGTGTTCAGAAACGACGCCGGCGTCTTTATTGATGTGACCGCCAGGGCCGGCTTCGTCGACCCCGACGGCCGCGGGCTCGGCGTCGTGGCCGCCCACCTCGACCAGGACGATCGCATCGACCTGTACGTCGCCAACGATATGTCGGCGAACTATCTGTTTCACAACCAGGGCGATTTTCGCTTTGACGAGCGCGGTCAGCCGGCCGGCGCCGCCGCGAGCGCCGACGGCGGATTCAAGGCCGGCATGGGAATCGCCCTGGGCGACCTCGACGGCGACCTCTTGATCGACCTGGCCGTCACCAATTATTTCGGCGAATCGACGACCTTCTTCCGCAACCTGGGCGACGGCTATTTCGCCGATCAATCGGCGGCAATTCGAATGGCCGCCTTGACCAGGGGGCTGCTCGGCTTTGGAATCGCGTTTCTCGACGCCGACGGCGACGGCTGGCTCGACGTCCTCTCGGCCAACGGCCACGTCCTCGACGGCCGCCCGCGGTTCCCCTGGAAGATGCCGATCCAGATCCTGCAAGGGTCGCCCGGCGGGTTCCTCGACGACGTCTCCAACCGCGCGGGCGAGGCCTTCCAGGCGCTCCATCTCGGCCGCGGCCTGGCGGTCGGCGACATCGACGACGACGGCCGATTGGACGCGGTCGTCCTCTGCCAGAACGAGCCGCTGGTTTTGCTCAGGAACGTGACGCCGCGCGCGGGCCGGGCGATCTCACTGTTGCTTGAGGGCACGAAGTCCAACCGCGACGCCGTGGGCGCGCGAGTGACGGTCAAGGCGGGCTCGCGAAGCCAGATTGGCCAGCGCTCCGGGGGGGGCAGCTATCAATCGGCCTCGGACCCGAGGCTCTTTTTTGGGCTCGACCAGGCCCAGGCGGTCGATACGCTGGAAATCCGCTGGCCGTCCGGCCGCGTCGATCGCCACGCGAATCTGACCGCCGACCGCCGCTACCGGATCCGCGAGGGCGACGCGAAACCCGTCGACTTGGGTCCGTTTCGCCGGGATGATCCGGGCGCGAAATGAAAAAGGCCCGCTCGGGAGCGATCCCAAGCGGGCCTTGGCGTGGTTGAGCAAGCCGGCCTCGATCAGACGACCAGGTATTCGCGGTCGCGGAGGATGCCGGGCTGGGGAATGGGGTAGTGCTTGGTGACCTTGTCGACCTGGAGCGGGGCCGGGCTGGTCATGGTCAGCTTGTCGACCTCGGGGGCGAATTCAAACTTGCTGTTGAGGGCGTGGTCATAGGTGATGAGCTGGCCGGTGTGGGCCGACATCCTGCCCATCGCGGTCACCAGGCTGGCCTGGGCGCCACGGACGACCTCGTTGTGGAGCTTGTCTTTCTTGATCGCGTGGATCAGCACGTCCCACTCGGTCTGGTAGGGATTGGGCTCGGGCTGGGGGAAGGCCCAGGCGAGGTTGGCGCGGGTCATCTTCTGGCCGCGATAGATCCGCGACCGGGCCGGGCTGTGCGAGTTGGACGAGATCACG
>DAIDHE010000364.1 GCA_027459775.1 Planctomycetales bacterium
GGCTTGCTGGGATGGGGACACGGGGGCGAAGTCTTGGGATCCCAGGCCGAATAATGGCAGACGTAAAGATCCAGATCGCCGTCGCCGTCCAGATCCGCGAAGGCCGACGACGTCGGCCAGTCGCGGTTCCCGTCCAGGCCGGCTTGCCGCGTGGCATCCTCGAACGTACCGTCGCCTCGATTGCGGTAAAGCGCGTAGGACCGCCAGCGGGTCACGAACAGGTCGGGTCGGCCGTCGTTGTCGTAATCGCCCACCGACACGCCGTGGCCGTATCCACCGGGAAACGCACTCAGCCCCGAGTTCGCGGTCGCGTCCTCGAACGTGCCGTCGCCTCGATTGTGAAGGAGCCGGTCGCGCTGAGCGGTCGGCTTGGGAATCGATTCGTTCGACAAGGGCCCGCCGCCGATCGCGTAGACGTCGAGCCAGCCGTCGTTGTCGTAATCGATCAGACCCACCCCGCCCCCCATGGACTCGATCATTCTGCGAAGCGGGGTAGGGTCGTTGTCGTACGTGAAGCCCAGGCCGACGGCCTGAGCCTCGTCTTGAAACCTGGGGACGGCCGCCAGATCTCTCGATCGATTCGAGTCCGAGTCGATCCGCGCGGCCAGGTCGCCGAGGACGTCGGCCAGTGAGCCCGCCTGGCCTCGATCGACCTGGTCATTCCGGGCCAATTCCGCGTCGACTTTCGCCAATGAATCCTGATTGTTCTTGATTCGCGCGAAGGCGTCGCGGACGACCTCGCCCTTGGCGCCCTCGGCCCCCGCGAGCCCCCACCACCCCCGCGCCTCAAAAAAGCGCCCGAGCGTCTCGGCCAGACGCCCCAGCTCGTCGAATCCGCTCTTGGGTGCGGCCGCGTTCAAGATCTTACGATACCTCTCGGTCGCCTGATCGAGCTCGGCCTTTCGAGCGCGGAGCCGGGCGACTTCGTCCATGCGGCCCGCGCGCACCGCGAGCTCGGTCAGGCGAACGACGATCTTGGTGGCGCCCGGCGTGTGGGCCGCCAGCCGCCTGAGCGCTCGCTCTTCCACCGCGGGATCGCCCAGCCGACCCGCCAACCACGCTCGAAGACTCAGGATTTCCACAAGGTCGAGCCCCTTGGCGGGCAGGCGCTTCATGGCAAGGGCCGCCTCCTGAAGGTGATCGGTCGCCATTGCCCAATCCAACCGGGCGCGCCAGACGATTGGATCGTCGGGGCGGAGCACCAGGCATTTTTTCAGCCAAGCATCGGCGTCGTCGAATCGCGCCGTGTGAAGAGCTAGAGAGGCCAGGCCTAGCCACACCCGATCGTCGTCGGGCGCGGCCGCGTGATCCTTGTCGAGCCGCGTGCGAAGCGCGCCCACGGCGTACGCGCGGGACTCGTCGAGCAGCCAGTGCTGCCGCAACAGATCGGCCTGGTCGGCGGCCCGGCTGAAATCCGCCTCGATCGCCCTTCTGAGCGGATCGATTTGACCTGTGAAAAGCTCAAGCTGGCGAAGCATCGTGCGATGCAATTCGTACGCGACGCTCCCTTGCGGAAAATGGACCGGCTCGAGCGTATCGAGAGCGACTGCCAACCGACCCTGATCCATCGCGAGTCGAGCGCGTCGGAGCACCGCGTTGGCGTATCGAGGTGATCCAGCCGGGATTCGCCCCCAGATTTCCAGCGCTGAGTCATATCGCCCCTGAGCCTCGTCGCAGGCGGCCCGCCAGTAGTCGATCTCGACGCTGCCTAAGCCCAGTCGCTGGAGTCGCTCGATCCGAGCTTGGGCTGAGTCCGCGTGGCTGCTCTTGATCTCGAGCTCGATCCTTCCCAGCTCTCCCTGATACCATCGCCAACCGGCGATCGAGGCCAGACCGAAGACCAAGGCCACTGCGGCGAACCGCCTGACCCACCGGCGGCCATGCGCTAAGATCACGGTAGGGCTCGATGTTGCGGCGGGGTCATGCAAGGCGGTCTCGGTCGGTGGAATTGCCACGTTGGAAGCGCTCCCCGCGGCCCGAGGATTGAAGCTGCGTTCACTTGAACGATCGTCGCGCGCGCGAACGGGCGCGAGGGGTTGCCTCGCGCCTGTGTCCGCGTCGTGATCCTCTCAGGCTCAATACTGATCCGAGCTCACGATGTCGCCGTTGTCCTTGGTGCCCAGCATCCACCAGACGTTGATGGACAGCGAGCTCTTGATGAACTGAACGTGGCCGTCAGCGAACATGACGTTGGCACCGCCTGGGTGCTGGCTGGTCACGTTCGCGATCTCGGCGTGGTCCATATCGTAATTGCCGCAGGAGCAGCCGTTGCGGCAGGCATTCCAGGGGTATTGCTGCGAGTTGGGCGGTACGATGGTGTTGATCAGCGCCATCGCCTCAGAGCCCCAACCCCAGTACATGCCTCGGTTGACGCCGATGTTGGGCGCGCCGCCATAGGGACTGCCGCTGTTCACCGCTTGATTCCAACCGGTATTGCAGGCATTCAGGGTCGCCATGGTCTGGGCGGGATTGGCGGAAGCGTCGAGCGTCCACGCATAGCAGATCCCCGCCACGCCGTTGCCACGATAATTGGGCTTGCTGCCCCCGTTGCCGACTAGCGATTCGCCAAAGGCGACCGTGTTCGAGCTGCCGTCAGTGATGTCTCGCAAACTGTAAGGCGTCTGATACGAAAAAACGCCCGTCGAGTTGCTGGGATAGCCCTGGACGACGCCGATCGAAGTGCCAATGCTGCCGCAGTAGTTGTTGATGAACCCGCTCCGACGACCAGAATAGGGATCGGAAGGGCAAAGGAACCCAGGAATCAGGGTCAAGAACGCCGTGTTCTGAAAGTTCTGGCTGTTGCAGACCAGCGGGTCGAACGCGAAGTTGATCGCATTGAAAACCGGGGTCGCCTCCAGAAACGGCAACATGAGACCGTGAACACTCCAGCCGTTCCAGGTAACCTGGGCGCTGCAGCCATTGCTCGAGTTCCAGGTGTTGTTCGACGCCGACACGCCCATCGGAAACGTATCGTACGACGAGTGATAATTGTGCATGGCCAACCCGATTTGCTTCAGGTTGTTGGTGCACTGGGCCCGCCGAGCCGCCTCACGAGCCGCTTGCACGGCAGGCAAGAGCAGCGCGATCAAAACTGCGATGATAGCGATGACGACGAGCAATTCAATCAAAGTGAAACCGCGAGAAAACCGCGATCGCATGGACTCCCCTCCTTTGGCACGACGAATCGAGCTGGAATAACTTCGAAAATGACAATGACGTTGCACGAAACCGACCCGAACAACCCGACGAGGCCTGCCCGATTCTTGAACAAAACAAGAACCCGGCAGAACCACGACGAGTTATTTCTCCTTGGGCTTGCCCCCCTTGCCGAGGTGCTGTTGCTTGTAATTATCCATCGAATCCTTGGCCAGCTTGGCGGGATCCGGGGCGTTTTCGACCTGGGTCATCTCGCCCTTGTCGTCGCCGCAGCCCGTGAAGGCCGAAAGTGACAACGCAGCGCCGAAAAAGGAAAGACACGTCGCCATGAAGCGACGACGCTCTTGAGAAGGATGATTCACCGCGATGATCCTCAGAAGAGAAGAGTGGCTAAGCGACACAAAGGGTTGATCTCGAACGTTGGCCGATCGGGAAGCCGCCATGCCGCCGAGAGTCACCCGGAGCAGTTCTAGTAAAAGCGACAAAGCGGTCATGATTGGGCGAGCCAATTCGTCAGCCGAACGGGAGATCCAGTCAGACCCTGGCAAAACATCTTGGAAAAACCGGAACTCGCACGAAGACGACAATGGCTCAGAGCCGCATCGGATCGTTTGAACCGATCGATCGACCCCTGACTATCCCCACGACCAACTTGACACGGGAAGCACTGAGTATACCTTTGCCCGTCGTGAAGTCAAAGAGGACATCGTCCGATTTCGAGCATTTTTCGAGCCGGGCGGCTACGAACAAGGCAAAAAAATAACGGGACCATTTCGGTATCTCGCCAGCGCCGCATTTGCTAACCTGATTCTGCGAGGCGTTCGGGCTTATCGAGTGGTCAGAATCACAATTCCTTTCATCCACCAAGGGAGATCAACCGTGAACGCGGGCGATGCCAGCGCGTCAGATGACCGGCCTAGCGATGAGAGGTCACATGGCATCCCCGGCCAGACCCCGACGGGTGCGGCGCACGCCGACTCGCGAACGACCTGGCTTCTGGTGCTCGCCGCGATGATGGCCGCGCTGGTCTCATGGGGTGTCGGCGAAACGTTTTACGACGTCATTCCCGCCCAGCGCGTGTCTCAGAACCTCATGGGAACCATGATCATGGCCCCCAACATGGCCACCGAGAGCGTCGCCACCGTCCGCAACGGAGCGCTCACCTTTGGGATCTCTGGGCTTTGTGTCGCGGGATTCCTCGGCGTCGCGGGGGGGCTCGCCAGACGCTCGATCCCCGCCATGATCGCGGCCGGCTTGCCCGGCGCCATCCTCGGATTCATCCTCGCGGCGGGCCTTTGCCTCGCCCTGATACCGAAGATCCTCGATGCTCGCGATCAGTACCTCGAGTACGAATTGGCGATCTTATTCGCCATGCATGGCGTGATCTGGGGTTTCATCGGTGCCCTCGCCGCATTCGCTTTCGCGATTGGATTGGGCCAGCGGCGTTTTATGATTCGGGCGCTTTTGTCTGGATTCGTCGGCGCGGTCATGGCATCCATTCTTTACGGCTTGATCGGGGCGGCTGTTTTTCCCCTGGCCGAAACCAGCCAGCCGGTCTCGCATTCGTGGAAGACCCGCCTACTGGCGCAGTTCCTGCTCGCGGGGATGACGGCGTTGTTTTTGGCAGTCGCGGCACGCGACGGTCGTCGGGATCGACGCGCCGCGACCGTGGTGGGCGCTCGGGGCGCCAAGCCTTGAACAGAGACGAGCTCGACACGGACGTGAACCAGCCGGCCGGCGCGGACGCGGCTGAATTGGAGATGTCGCGGTCGTCGACGCGAGCAATGACCGTGGCTGGCGATCAGCCAGGGTGATCATGCCGGGCGTTTGTAGCCAGTCAGCAAGGCTGCCCGGGGCGCGGTTCGCTGCTCGAGCAAGCGCATTTCCTCGTCATTAAAGGGCTGAAACTCCCGTGCGATCCGGCAGTTTTCGTCCACTTCCGCGGGGCTTGAGCAGCCGATGATCACCGTCGAAACGCCGGACAGGCTCAGGACGTACCCCATCGCATCTCGCGGCGACAGCCCCGCCTGGAGCAAGACGCCGGCGGCGTAGACCTTCATGCCGATCGCCGCCATGCCGCGACGGGCCGCCTCGACCAGGACCGTCCGGGCGAACGACAACCGATGAACATCGGCCGCGTTCACCGCCAGCAGAACCGAATCGAAATCGAACCGGTCCATCGCCTCGAGCAAGATCGCCGGGTCGTGATGACCCGTCAGGCCCAGGAACCGGACCAAGCCCTGTTCCCGCGCGTGCACGAGCGCCTCGAGCGCTCCCCCGCGGGCGAAGATGGCTTTCAAGTCGGCCTGGGTTCGCAGATCGTGGAGCTGCCAGAGGTCGAGATGGTCGGTGCCCAGCCGCTTGAGGCTCTGGTCGAGCAGCCGGAGCGA
Organism: Planctomycetales bacterium; assembly: GCA_027459775.1. Lineage (GTDB taxonomy): Bacteria > Planctomycetota > Planctomycetia > Isosphaerales > Isosphaeraceae > JAKBAP01. Next base: position 5,547 of record DAIDHE010000364.1, read on the forward strand.
GCCGTCCCGCGTGCGGTCGTGGGTCTTGGAGGCCAAGAAGATCTCGCGCCTGCGCTCGCCCAGCGCGGCCCCGTAATAGTCGAGGCTTCCGGCGTAGGCCGGCGCGGTGTCGCAGTAATTCACTCCCAGATCGAGCGCGCGGTGGACCACGGCGACCGCCTCGGCCCCGCGCCCGTGGGTTCGCAAAACACCCTCGCCCCCCAGAGCGAAGATCGTCGCCTCATGTCCGGTCCGGCCCAGCGGTCGTCGCGGAATCGCCGGGGCTGGCGGGCCTGCATTGCTCTTCGCATCGAGGTTTATCGACATGGATCGTGCGCTCCAGCTCGAGTCGCGGTTCTCCGGTTCTTGGACCTTCCTCGTCCATCTTATTACGATCGGAGAGCGGCGGCGAACTATCGAACTTCTTCACGAGGCCAGACGACGTGATCGAACCGGCCCCTGGCTCACCTCGCCCTCGGCTCAATCGACGACGATGGCTCATCGCGGCCGTCGCGGCCGCGACGATCGGCTGGGCCGCGGTCGGAGGCTGGCGTGATCGAGCCGAGCGCCGAGTCCGCCCGATCGATCCCGCCTCGGGTTACATCAACACCGCTCTCGATGTGGGCTATGTCGGCGACCAGGCCTGCGCCCGCTGCCATGGCGAGATCGCGGCCCTTTACAGGCGGCATCCCATGGGTCGGTCGCTCACGCCGATTTCCATGGATCGCGACGTCGTGCTCGGGAAGAGTGCTCTTGGCAACCAGGTCGTCTTCAAGGCGGGCGGGCTTGAGTACTCGGTCGCCGATCGCGACAACCGTATGTTTCACCAGGAGAGCCGGCGCGACGCCTCGGGTCGCGTGATTGCACGAAGTGAAGGCGAAGTGCGGTTTGTCCTTGGCTCGGGGCGCATCGGGCTTTCTTTCTTGATCGAGCGCGACGGATTCTTGTTCCAGTCGCCGATCAGTTGGTACACCCAGAAGGCCAAATGGGATCTCTCGCCTGGATACGAACGACGAAACGCTCACTTTGATCGACCCATAGGCGCTTCCTGCCTGTATTGCCACGCGAACCACGTCAATCCGACTCGGGGAACGGTGAATCATTACGAGACGCCGATCTTTCAGGGCTATTCCATCGGTTGCGAGCGTTGTCACGGACCGGGCGAGGAGCACGCGGTCAGGCCGATGATCGTCGACGGCCGTGACGTCACGATCGTCAACCCCGCGAACCTCGAGCCGCCCTTGCGCGACGCCGTTTGCGAGCAGTGCCACCTGAGCGGCCGGCGACGAATCCCCCGACTGGGCAAAACTGACCAGGATTTCCGCCCTGGGCTGGCGTTCCACTCGTTCTGGACAGTCTTCGAGCCGGCGGAAGGCGCGAACGGCGAGCGGTTCGTCGGCCAGGTCGAGCAGATGCGCCAAAGCCGCTGCCATGCCGCAAGCCAGGGAAAGCTGGGCTGCACCTCGTGCCATGACCCGCACCGCGTCCCCGAACCCGACGAACGAACAGCCTACTACCGCGAGCGCTGTCTGAACTGTCACGCGAAAAAACCGTGTGCGCTCGAACTAATGACCCGGCTCAAACAAAGCCCCGCCGACGATTGCGTTTCGTGCCACATGCCCCGTCAGGGCAGCCACGACATCGCTCACTCCGCCGCCACCGATCACCGCGTTCCGCGATTTCCCGGCCGCGAGCGGGCCGCGATTCCCGTTTCCCCATCGCCCGGATCGTCGCTCGTTCCCTTTCATGCCGCGCTTTTGACCGATCAAGAGCGGTCCTCGATCGGGCGCGACCTGGGAATCGCCGTTTGTCGCGAGGGAATCGAAGGCGCGGCGCTGGCCGTTTCCAAGCTCGAGCAGGCGCTCAAATCGAATCACAACGATCCCGTTGGCTGGGAGGCGCTCGCGGTCGCTCTCGGCGAGCTGGGGCGAAAGGCCGACGCACTCTCCGCCTGGAAAGAGGCCGCGGCCCAGCCGCCGACCAGCGAAACCGCCCTGGCCGGCCTGGCGGCGGCCGCCCAGGCGGCCGCCCAGCGCGACCTCGCCGTCTCAACCTGGCGGAAGACCGTCGCGGCCGCCCCCGTGCGCTCCGAGTATCGTGCAAACCTCGCCTCGGCCCTCTTCGAAACCCGCGACTGGCCCGACTGCGCCCGCGAATGCCGGGCGGCCCTCGGCCTCAATCCCGTCGATCTCGACACCCGCCAATTGCTGGTCCGCTGTTTGCTCAGGCTCGGCGACTTGGCCGCCGCCCGCGAGCAATTCCGCATCCTGCTCGACTTCGATCCCCCCGACCGCGCGGATTTGCTCAATCGATTCAGCGCACTGACGCCAAAGCCCTGACAATACAGCATTATATGATCACGTAAACCGAAGCGTGACGATCGAACAATCGTCGACGAATTCCTCGCGCCCTTGAATCGCGCGGTCGTGGGCGATCAGGGCGTCCATCTTGCCGTCCGGGACCGCGTCGTGCGGACCCTGCCCCATGTACTCGAGAAACTCGTCAAAGGGCCACATCGTCTTGTCGATACGCTCGATCTCGTAGACGCCGTCGCTGTAAAGATAGATCTTCGCGAAAGAATCCAGCGTGGTCGAGGCGGTCTCGAATTCAAGGTCCGAGACCGCGCCGATCATGGGGCCGCTGGCCTCGAGAACTCGCATCGCCGCCCGATCGGCCGCCCCGCCCGTAAGCAACAGAGCGGGCGGATGCCCACCCCCGGAATAATCGAGCTTCCGCGTGGCACGGTGGTAGACCCCGTACCAGATGGTGAAGAACAGCCCGTTTTGCTGCTCCATGGGAAACGCGTTATTGAGCGCGAAGAGCACCTGGCCGGGAACGCGAAAATCGGTCTGCGGCAGGGCCTGCGACCGCAGGGCGTTCATGGCCGAGACCGAGAGCAGGGCCGAGCCGATGCCATGGCCGCTGACGTCGAGCAAATAAAAGGCGAAATGGTCGTCGTCCAGCCAGTGATAGCCGAACGAATCGCCTCCCAGCTCGGCCGAGGGAATGAACCGCCAATCGGTCAGGACCGGACCTTTCTTGAGCTTGTCCGGCAACAGCGAGGCCACGTAATGGGCGGCCTGTTCCATCTCGTGCGCCAGCCGCCGTTCGCTTTCGAGCAGGGCCTGATAAGCTTCATTGCGCTCGAGCAGGTTGATATAACCGCGCGAGTGATAACGAATTCGCGCGAGCAGCTCGAGCCGGTCGGGGAGCTTGACGAGATAGTCGTTGGCGCCCAGGGCGAAGGCCTCGGCCTTGACGGTCGGCTCTTCCTTGGTCGAGAGCACGATCAAGGGCGTGTCGCGGGTGGCATGGGCGGCGCGAAACATCTTCACCAGGGTCAGTCCGTCGATGTCGGGCATGACCAGATCCTGAAGAATGACGGTCGGCTCGATGCGGGCGGCCTCGTCGAGCGCCTTCGCGGCGTCTCGGCAATAATGGAAGACGACGTCGGGCTCGCTCATGAGCATGCGTCGGACGGCCTCGCCGATCATCGGCTGGTCGTCGATCAAGAGAACGGTCACCTTGTGCTGGGTCAAGACGGGCTCTGGGGTCATCACGTACTCCGGGCGACGCTCGAGACGACAGGCAACGATCGATCCGCGTTGCTCACAATTGTGACGAAGATCGGCGCTTTTCCGCAACGGCCGCGGGGACGAGCCTGGCGATGGCCGGGGCGATGCCAGACAAGGGAAGGATGTGTTCAGCCGCCCCGAGAGTGACGGCGGCTCGGGGCATGCCCCAGACGATGCTGGTCGATTCGTCCTGGGCGATCGTCCGCCAGCCCGCCTGACGCAGCTCGAGCAGCCCCCCCGCGCCGTCCTTGCCCATGCCCGTCAAGAGCGCCGCCACGCCGGGAGTCGGCCAGCCGCGGGCGAGGCTCGAAAAAAAGACGTCAACCGAGGGCCGGTATGACGCCTCGCGGGGCTCGCTGGTGTAATGCAGCCGGCCGTCGTTCCCCAGGACCAGGTGATCGTCGGTGTTCGAGAGCAAGACCTTGCCGGGCTCGATCTTATCGCCCTCCGAAATCAGGCTCACGGGGCGGGAAACCTGTTCCGCCAGCCAATGGCCCAGCCCCGGGGCAAAGGCCGCGTCGACGTGCTGGACGATGACAACGGCAAGCGGCGCGGGCAGCCCGGCAAGGATCTCAGCCAGGGCCTGCGGACCACCCGTCGACGCACCCAGCACAATCAGCGGCACTTGCAGGCGCGACCCCCAGGCACTGGCCACGGCCCCCGATCCACTAACGGACGCCCCAGTCGCAGGTTCTGGAGTCTTGCCAATCAGCCGGCCGATGATCTCGATCTTGTGCAACAGCACCGCCGCCCCGGCAATGTCGCCATGAGGGCCAAGGATCGGGGTATCGACCGCGTCAAGCGCCCCATAGCCCATCGCCTGGTAAACCTTGCTCAAGTGGCCGCTCACGCTGGCGGTCACGATCAGGATCGCGCAGGCCGCTTCCCCCATGATCCGCTTTGTCGCCTCAACACCGTCGACATGGGGCATGAGCAAGTCCATCAGCACCAGATCGGGCCGGTCGGCGCGCGCCATCACAACCGCCTCGGCCCCGTCGGTCGCCATCCAGGCGACCTCGTGCTCGGCCGTCGACAACACCACCCGCCGCAGCGCTTCGCGAGCCAGCGCCACGTCATTGACGATCCCGATCCTCATGCGTCACGCTTCCCCGACTCTCCCGACTCAAGTCCAACGGCATTGTATCAGCGCCCCGCCCGATTCACCCGATCATGCGACTTGTGAACGGCCGTCCCAGGAATTCTGTCACCATTGTCGGACTCGACGCCACATACTCACGGAAACGCGAACTCGTCGCGTCCCAGGATCACAACGGTGTTTGCTCGAAAAGGAAACAAATGACCACTCGCGAGACTCTCGAAGACTCGCCTGATTCGCAACTTTGGCAACTCGTCCTTGAGGGCAGCGCTCAGGCGTTTGAGATCCTGGTGCGACGGCATCAGTCACTTGTATGCGCGGTCGCTTATAACGCTTGCGGCGACCTGGCGCGGAGCGAGGACGTTGCCCAAGAGACCTTCTGGGCGGCATGGCGCGAGCGGGAATCGCTCAAGACGCCCAGCCGGCTCTTGCCGTGGTTGTGCGGGATCGCACGGAACCTGGGCAAGAACGCCGGGCGGCGGGCAGCCCGGCCCATCGAATCGGCGGTCTCGTTGGACGCCGTGACCGAACCACGGGCCAAGGATCTGGAACCCACGGAAGAAGCGGTGTCGCGAGAGGAAGAAACCCTCATCTGGGAAACCCTCGAGCAGATTCCCGAGTCGTACCGGGAGCCGATGATCCTGTTCTATCGCGAGGGACAGTCGACGGCCAAGGTCGCGACGGCGCTCGGCCTGAGTGAAGACGCCGTCAAGCAGCGGCTTTCGCGCGGTCGAGCGATGCTTCGCGAACGGGTGATTGTGCTGATCGAAGGTGGCCTACGGCGCAGCCGGCCGGGGCGCGCGTTCACGGTCGCCGTCATGACGGGTCTAGCCGCCAGCTCGGCCGGCGCGACCACGGCGACGGCCGCGGGAGTGGGCGGATTGGCGGCGAAAGCGGCGGTCGGGACAGGCATCGGAGGCGGCGTTTTGGGCGGCGTTCTGGGGTCGCTGGTCGGGCTCGGTGGGGGCTGGCTTGGAACGTGGATTCCGGCCCAACTTGCGCCCACGCGAAGTGAGCGGGATCACATCCTGAAAAGCGGCCGGCGCATCCTGGTCGTCTCTTTCGGGTTGATCGCCTTGTTGCTCACGCTGGGGCGATTGTTCGCCGGCCGGCTCGAATTCTTGATTGCATTGGGCGTTGGTTTCCTCGTGTTTCAAGCGTACATCGCCTTCGAATGTCTTCGCCTCGTCCGCGTGACGCGGCGGATCCGCGCGGAAGCGAGGCCGGACGCCGCGCCAAACGAGACCGCGCTTCGCCAGGGACTGGGCGTGATGGCCGCGAGGTACCGCGGACGTGTCTTCCGAAGCCGTGCTTCGTTTCTCGGTCTTCCGCTCATTGATGTGAATGTGAGCGATCCTCCGACCAGAGAACCAAACGGTTCTGATCATCCCATGGCGGCGCCCAGGATCGCCCGCGGTTGGATTGCCGTTGGCGACCAGGCCCAGGGCGTCCTGCTGGCGATCGGCGGAACGGCTTACGGTTTGATCGCGATCGGCGGCCGCGCCGGCGGCGGGCTGAGTTTCGGTGGGATCGCGGTCGGCCTGGTCTCCGTCGGCGGCGCGTCCTTGGGGCTTATCGGGATCGGCGGACTTGGCATCGGCATTTACGCGATCGGTGGATTGGCGGTCGGCTGGCAGGCGTGTGGCGGCGGCGCGATCGCGTGGGATGTCGCGTGCGGCGGCGGCGCGGCCGCGCTTCGCGGCGCTGTCGGCGGTGCAGCCTTCGCGCGGGATTACGCACTTGGCGGAGCGGGTTGGGCCAGGCACTTCAATGACGACGCGGCCAGGGCCGTCCTCATGGATCATCCCCTGAAAAGAGGCATGGACTGGTACGTCGCGAACACCTCCTGGATCGCTCCATCGATCCTCGTGTTCAGCATGCTTTCGTTCATGCTGTATCAACGCGATCGCCAGCCCTGACGGGGCCTCAGCGACACGTCGGTTCCCGAGATGGTCCGCCGACTCGCGCCGATTCGTACCGCGCGGCATGGTCCATCGTCTTGACTTTGCACAAGGATCGGCAAAGTATGGATGCGTCAATTCACGCACAAAGTGTCGATCAAGCCTTGCGTGGGCTGGCTGATGCCAAAGGGTCAGCCGACTACTGTTCCGACATTGAGGACGGGATCTCATGGCGTACCCCTTCGATGCGGAGACGGCGAAGCTGACGTATGTTCTCGCGGCTCGGCTAAACCGTTTGGCGAGGCGCTGCCGGGCGCCCGCTTGCGATTGCGACGACTGCGTTCAGGACGCCTTCCTCGCCTTGTTGAAAGCCCACCCAGACTGGATGATGGACGACCCAAGGACGGTGGCCTGGCTCGCCGGGGTCGTCCGCAACAAGGCACTCGACCTTCATCGCCTCAGTCAACGAAGGACGATCACGTTGCTCGATGAACCCGCTTCGATCCCTTCAGCGGATCCATCCCAAGCGATCGAGGAAGACAAGCCTGACAGCCATCGGCGGAGGGTCGTTCTGGATCTTCAACAACTCTTGAATGATCTTCCCGCGGACAATCGCGAGATTCTCATTCGGCGCGTGCAACTGAAGCTTTCTTATCGCGAGATCGGCGAGCCGCTCGGCCTCACCGCGAATCAGGTCAAGTCGCGCTACAACCGGGCCGTCAAGACGCTTCGGCATTCTCTCGAAAGCGAGAGCAACGGGCTGAACCAACACGACTGCATGGATGATATTATCGGGGGGAGGGGGGGGGGGGGGGG
>DAIDHE010000102.1 GCA_027459775.1 Planctomycetales bacterium
GGTTCGAGCTGGGCAATCCCAATCTGCAGACCGTCTGCATCGACCTGGCCTTTCGTCTGCCAGGCGGCGGCTGCCCGGTCTTTACCTCGGGCGACGACGGCGCGCTCGATCCGCCCCGAGTGATCGCGCACAGCTTTGAGGAGTGGTTTCTCGAGCTGATCCGCCAGGGCGGTCGCGAATACTGGTTTGACCCTGGGTTTCCCGATCTGGGGTCGCCCTGGCCCCTGCACCGGCGGCACGTCGATCGGCCGCGGCTCGACGGCCGGCTGGCGGCCTTGACCGAGCCGGTCAAGGGCATGGCCATGGCGGGCGCGAGCGAGCTTGAGATCGCGACCGATCTGGGGCTCTCCCGGGGCGAGATTGAGTCGATCGTGCGTCACATTCAGCACGCGCCTGCCGACGTGTGCGCACCCACGGCGAACGGCTCGGCGAAGAAGAGCGGTTGAGAGCGCTCCCCCCCTGCACTTTGATCGAGGTCGGGCATGACCGTCGAGTGGTTTTTGGCGCGCCACGACGTTTCCGAATTGCTCGAGCCGTGGCTCGCCGATCTGGGCGTGCGCGACGCCCCCCGCGCGGCCCGGTCGCTGCGGGAACTGGTGCGAAAGGCGCCGACGGCCCTCGACTCGATCGCCCGGCTGGCGGGCCAGTTGAACGGCGTTTTGCCGCACTGCCCCGATCCGACGATGGCTCTGGTCAATCTCGAGCGGTTCCTGGCGGCGTCGCCGCTCGAGACGACTCTGTACAAGCTGGCCACGAATCCGCGCACGACCGAGATCCTGCTGCAAGTCGTGGGCTCGAGCCAGCATTACAGCGAGATCCTGATCCGCGACCCGGGGCTGCTGGACTGGCTGCGGGGGGGCGCCGAGCGGCGGGACCGGTCTGCGCTGGTCGAGGATCTCTGGTCGATGCTCGAGGCGGCGGCCGACGAGGCCGCGGCCGCGGAGGCGCTCGGCAGGTTCCGGCTCAGGGAGAGCCTGCGGATCGGCTATAACGACATCGTGCGCGGGTTGCCGCTCGAGATGACCACGAGCGACCTGTCGGACCTGGCTGACGCCTGCGTCGAGGCCTCGATCCGGCTGGCCCGGTCGCGGCTCGAGCCGCGGCACGGCGTCCCGCGATCCGAGTCGGGCGCGACGGCCCGCTTTGTCGTGCTGGGCCTGGGCAAGCTGGGCGGCCGGGAGCTCAATTACAGCTCCGATATCGATCTCATCTTTCTCTATGATCACGAGGGGATGACGAGCGGCCCGCGGGTGGTGTCGAACGCCGAGTACTTCGCGCGGCTGGGGAGCGAGATCTTGAAGCTGCTCTCGCGGCACTCTGCGCTGGGGATGGTCTATCGCGTCGATATGCGGCTGCGGCCCGACGGCGAACAAGGGGCGCTCGCGCGGTCGCTGGACGCGACGGTGGGCTATTACGTGACGCGCGGGCGAACCTGGGAGCGGCAGGCGCTCATCAAATGCCGGGCGATCGCCGGGGATCTCGAGCTGGGCCTTGTGTTTCGCCGCGCGATCACGCCGTTCATCCACAGGCGTTATCTCGGCGCGGCCGAGATCGCGGAGATCAAGGCGCTCAAGCGCAAGATCGAGCAGCGCACCGTTTCGGAAGGGACGGCCGAGGTCGAGGTCAAGACGGGGACGGGGGGAATCCGCGACGTCGAGTTCGTGGTGCAGTTTCTTCAGCTTTTACACGGCGGCGAGTACCCCGAGGTGCGCGAGGGCAACACGCTCAGGGCGATGGCGCTTCTCGAGCAGGTCGGCTGCCTGACGGCCGAGGAGCGGCACATCATGGACGACACGTATCGCTTTCTGCGCAAGCTCGAGCACCGGCTGCAGATCGTGCTCGACCGCCAGACCCACCAGATGCCCCGCGACCTCGAGCAAGTGCGGACGCTGGCCCTGCGGATGGGATACGCGCTCGCGAGCCCCTGGGAGGAACGAAGCGGCCCCGCCCAGCGATTCCTGGGCGATTATCGCGCGAAGACCGAGCTCAACCGGAGGATTCTCAATCACTTATTGCGTGATGCGTTCTCGGGCGATCCCGATCCCGCGGTGGATCTGGTGGTGGACCTGGTGCTCGACCCCGACCCCAGCCCCGAGTCGGTCCGGGACGCGCTCGCGCCTTATCCATTTCGCGATCCGGCGGCTGCTTATCATAACCTGATGGCGCTTGCGCATGAAGACGTGCCGTTTCTGTCGCAGGCGCGGTGCCGGCACTTTCTGGCGGCGATTGCGCCCCGGCTGCTCACCGCCGTTGGCAAGGCGGCCGACCCGGACCTCACATTGACCAACCTCGAGAAAGTGTCGGGCTCGCTGGGGGCCAAGGCGGTGCTCTGGGAGCTGTTCAATTTCAACCCGCCCTCGCTCAGGCTTTATGTCGAAATCTGCGCCAATAGCCAGTTTCTTTCGGAAATCTTGATCAACAACCCCGGCATGATCGACGATCTGATCGATTCGCTGGTGGTGGATCGGGCGATGCCGGGGGGTGCGATCCGGGCCGAGCTCGCCGAGCTGTGCAAGGGGGCGGTCGACCTGGCGCCGATTCTCTGGAGCTATCGCAACAAGGAGTGGATCCGCATCGGCGCGCGCGACATCCTGGGCCGCGAGCCGATCCGCGAGGTGACTCGCGAGCTCGCGGACGTGGCCCAGGCGATCGTCGTCGAGGTGGCGCGCGACGTCTGGCGAAAACACGAAGAGCGTTATGGATCGCCCCGCTCGAGCACGGGCAAGCGCGATCGCTGGGCGATTCTGGCGCTGGGCAAGTTCGGCGGCCGCGAGCTCAATTATCACAGCGACCTGGACCTGGTTTTCCTGCATGAATCGGACGGAAAGGCGGCGGCGGGCGAAAGCTCGATCTCGAGCGAGCAGTTCGTGACCGGGGTCGCGCAGCGGATCCTGAAGACGCTCGCGGCGGGCGCCGGGGCGGGCGCGCTTTATCACGTCGACGCCAGGCTGCGCCCGCATGGATCGTCGGGACCGCTGGTCCTGACCCTCGACGCATTCACCGATTACCTGCGGCGGTCGATGCAGACCTGGGAGCGGCTGGCGCTCACCCGCGGCCGGGTGATCCACGCCACGGGCGGGTTCGGCCAGCCGATCATGCAGGCCATCCACCAATCGCTCTCGGGCACGGCCGACGCTCCCCGGCTGGCCGAGGAAGTCCGCTCGATGCGCAGGCGGCTGGAGGCCTCGAGCAAGCTGCGCCACGACCTCAAGCGGGGCGCGGGCGGGCTGGCCGACCTCGAGTTCATCGTCCAGTTTCTGCAGCTCGCGCACGCCGCTCAAAAACCCGACGTGCTGCGCTGCAATTTCTGGGATGCGCTCCAGGCGTTGCGCTCGAGCGGCGTGATCGACGCCGCCGATCACCACGACCTCCGCGTCTCGTACAATTTTCTCAGGACGGTCGAGGGCCGGCTGCGGCTGATCCAGAATCGCGGGGTCGCCGAGCTGCCCGACGATCCCGCCGAGCTCGAGCGGCTGGCCGTGCGACTCAATTACGAAGCAAAACGTCCGGAGGGCGCTGTCGAGGCTTTCCTGGACGACGCCTCCCGGACAACCGAGCGAGTTCGAGAGCTGTTTGACCGGCTTGTGCGGTAAAAACCGCGAAATCAAAGAGTCCTGACCCCTTTGATTTCGGTTACTTTTCGCTTTTGGGGAAGCCGGCTTGGACCAGCGCGCGATAGCCCGATTTGAGCGGCCGGGCGTCGTAGCCCAGCTTTTGCAGGGCTTCGCCGCCGGGAAGAGCCCGTGCGCCGGCGGCGCAGTGGCAATAGATCCGCGAGCCCTTGGGCAACTGCTTGGCGAGCTTGGCTTTGTCGGCCGCGGTCATCCCCTTGCTCTCCCATTCCTGGAACTGTGAAAGCGGGATCAGGATCGCACCCTTGATGTGGCCGCGGTCCCACTCGCGCTGTTCGCGGACGTCGACCAGAATGGCTTTCTTGGAAGTCACCGCCGCGAGCACCTGGTCGAGCGGGTCGGTGGTGTATTCGACGTCGCCCGCCGCGCACGCGCTCGAGAGCGAACCGGCCAGGGCGGCGAACCCGATGCATAAGGCTTTCATCGTCGTCATCATGTCTTGCTCCTGATCAAGTGGGGAACGATCGAGACAATTCTTGCGCACGGTCTGTTACTCCTCATGGGAGGCAGGCTCTGGCGCGGTCGCCGGGGCCTTGCCCGATTGGAGGAGCCAGAAGGTCACGGGGATCACGAAAAGGGTGAACAGCGTCGAGGCGAAGAGCCCGAAGATCAGCGACCAGGCCAGGCCGGAGAAGATCGGGTCGAGAGTGATGGGGATGCTCGAGAGCATGGCCGCCGCCGCGGTGAGCATGATCGGGCGCATGCGGACGACCTGGCTTTCCAGGATGGCGTCCGTGAGCGGCCGACCCTTGGCGACCGATTGGCCGATGAAATCGACCAGAATGATCGCGTTGCGGGTGACGATGCCCGCCAGGGCGATCATGCCGATCATGGCCGTGGCCGTGAACAAGACGGGGTCGGCATGGCCGCCGACGACCTGACCGGTGACGGAGTTCAGGAACCAGAATCCCGGCATGACGCCGAGCACCGTGAGCGGGATCGACAGGATGACCACGATCGGGATCAGGAACGAGCCGGTCTGCATGACCAGGATCACATAAATCATCACGAGCGCGGCCGGGAAGGCGAGGCCCAGGTCGCGGAAGACGTCGAGGGTGATTTTCCATTCGCCCTCGCCGCTCCAGCTCACCTGGATTCCCGGCGCGGTCGCCCAGGGGATTCCGCCGCCGTTCTTGAGAAAGGTCCGCTCCTTGAGGGGCCGGGGCGGGTCGTCGGCGACCCAGCCGGCCCGGGACCTCGCGGGCGCGTCTGGGTTCTGGGCCGCCGGCCCTTCGCGGCGGTCGAAGAGCACGTCCAGCACGCATTCCGCGGGTGTTCGGCCCAGGGTCTCGGCGGTCACATATACGACGGGCTCCAGGTTCTTATGATAGATCGTCTGATCGACCCGGCTGGTCCGCCAGTGGCCGAGCTCCGACAGCGGCGTGTATTGACCGGTTCGCCCGCGCACCCGCAGGCGAGCGAGGTCGGCGGCGCTCGAGCGAATCGCGCGCGGCAGCCGGAGCTCGATCAAGAGCGGCTGGCGTTCGCCGGCCAGGCGAACCGTTCCGGCGCCGCCGCCAGCGAGGCCCAGGCGGACGGTCTGGGCGATGTCGTCGATCGAGACTCCGGACAGGGCGGCCTTTTCCTGGTCGGGGGTGAAGACGAGCTTCTGGGCGGGCGCTTCCACGACGTCGTCGACTTCCGCCACGCCGGGTTCCTTGCTCAGGCGCTGGGCCACGACGCCGGCGGCCGCGATCAGGTCGTCGTACGACTGATCGGAACGGCCGGTCACCTCGGCGACCAGGGCCGAGAGCACCGGCGGGCCGGGGGGCAGCTCGACGATCTTGAGCCGGCCGCCGCGCCTGGCCGCCGCGGCCGAGAGCTCCTCGTGCAGCCGCAGGGCGATCGCGTGGCTCTGGGCCGAGCGATGTTTCTTGCCGACCAGGCTCAGGCGAATCTCGGCGTTCCAGGGGAGCCGGCGAAAATCGTAATGGCGGACGAGTCCGTTGAAGTCGATCGGACTGGGCACGCCGACGTAGCTGACGTAATCGACCGCCTCGGGAACCTTGGCGACGAGCCCCTCGAGCTCCTGGACCAGGGCGGCCGTGCGCTCGAGCGTCGTCCCCTCGTCGAGGTCGATAAGAATCAAGAGCTCGTTTTTATTATCATAGGGGAGCATCTTGAGTGGAACCACGCGAAGCATCGCCAATCCGGCCGCCGCCGCGGTCAAGGCGGCGATGCCGAGCAAGAACGCGACCGCCCCCGCCCGCGACGTGATCAGCGGGGTCATCAAGGGGCGCAGCATGCGATAGAGAAAGCTTGACCGGATCGCGCCTGGATCGGATCCGTGCTCGTGGGCGCGGCCGCCGCCCGAGTTGAATTTGCCCTTGAGCACCTGAAACGTGAGCCAGGGGGTGATGGTGAAGGCGACGAGCATCGACATCATCATGGCCACGGGGACGTTGAGCGCCATCGGCGCCATGTACGGACCCATCATGCCGGTGATGAAGAACATCGGCAGGAAGCTCACGATCACCGCCAGGGTCGCGCTGATGAGCGGGGGCCGGATCTCGGCGACCGCCTCGAGCACGATTCCACGCGACGCCTTGCCGGCCAAGGCGAAGTGGCGGACGATGTTCTCGACGTCGACGATCGGGTCGTCGACCAAGAGCCCCAGGGCCAGGATCAGGGCGAAGAGCGTCACCCGGTTGATGGAATAGCCGAACATCAGGTTCACGCCCAGGGTGAGGCCGAAGACGACCGGGACGGCGACGGTGACGATGAGCGCCTCGCGCCAGCCCAGGCTCAGGGTGAGGAGTGCGATCACGATCACGATCGCCGCCCACAGGCCCTCGACGAGCTCGTTGACCTTTTCGTCGGCCGTCAGGCCCGAGTTCCGGGTCACCACGAGCTCCATGTCGGCGGGGACGACGGTCGCGCGGAGCGTTTCGGCCGCCTTGATCACCGAGCGGGCGACGGAGACGGCGTTGGTCCCCTTTTGCTTGGCGACGGCGATCGTCACGGCGGGGAGCGAGCCGGCGGATTCCAGGCTCTGCCGGGGCTTTTCCCCGCGCGCTCCCACCCGCGTGCCGAGCGAGCCCTCGGGCGCTTCAAACCCCCGCGCTGGCCCCCAGCCATGGCGCACGTAACTGGTGGTCTCGCCAGGGCCGTCCTGGAGGGTGGCGACGTCCTTGAGAAACACCGGCCGGTCGCGAAAGACGCCGACAACCAGGTCGAGGAGCGCCTCGGGACGCTCGACGCCGATCCCGGCCGAAACGTTCACCACCGCGTCATCACGGGTGAAATCGCCGGCCGGGACCGCGACGTTGGCGCCTCGAAGCGCCTGCTGGATCTCGAGCGGGCCCAGCCGATACGCCTGCAGCCGCTCGGGGTTCAGGTCGATTCGCACCGTCCGCGGCTCGCCCCCGACCACATACGCTCGCGAGACGCCGTAAAGCGACGACAGCCGCTGCACCATCTCCTCGCCCACCCGCCGCAGCGCGTAGCCCTCGCCCTCCTTGCCCGTCAGCGTCAGAGTCACGATCGGCACGTCGTCGATCTCGGACGGCTTGACCACCCAGTGGAGCCCCAGGGGCGGCACGATGTCCTGGTTCTCGCCAATCTTCTTGAAAATCTTGACCAGGCTCCGCTCGCGATCCTGGCCCACGTAAAACCGCACCGTCACCACCGCCTGGCTCTCTCGCGATGTGCTGTAGACATATTCGACGCCGTCGATCTGATAGAGCGTCTTCTCGAGCGGCACGGCCACGAGCTGCTCCACCTGTTCGGCCGAAAAGCCCGGGGCCGACACCATCACGTCGGCGAGCGGAACGACGATCTGGGGGTCTTCCTCGCGGGGCGAAACCAAAAGCGCGGCCAGCCCGATCAAGACCGAGACGACGATCAGGATGATCGAGAAGTTGTTGTCCAGAAACACCCGCACGATCCCGTTCAGGAAGTCGTGTTTCGAGTGCGGATTCGTGGGGTCGGAGTCGGCGTGAGTCGTCATGATCCGCTCTCCGTCGGGCGGCGGGGAGAGAGGGCGAGCACGACGCGTTCGCCTGGCTTGAGCCCGGAAAGGACCTCGCGCCCCTGATCGATTGATCGACCCAGTTGGACGAATCGGCGCTCGATCGCGCCGTCCTCGACGACCTCGACCATGTCGAGCTGGCCGACGCGCGTCACGGCGGCGGCCGGGACGATCAGAAGCTCCTCGTCGTCGAGCGGGACGAAAATCCGGCCGAACATGCCGGTGTAAACATTGGGCGGGCAAGGACCCGAGACCTTGACCAGGAACGATCGGCTTTCGATCTGGGCCTCGGGAACGATCTCGTCGATCGTGGCCGAGCAGTGATAGTCGAAGGCGTCGAGCCGGGCGGCGATGTGCTGGCCGACCTTGAGCCGCAAGGCCAGCGACTCGCGCACCGTCGCGTAAAGTTGCATGTGGTCGGGGTCGAAGATCGAGAGCAGCGGCTGACCCGGCGTGGCGATTTCGCCGGCGTTGACCTTCTTATCGATGACCTGGCCGCGAAAAGGGGCTCGCACGGTGGCGAAGGCGTCCAGGATGCGAGATTCCTCGACGCTCCGCCGCGCCCGGTCATATTCGGCTCGGGCCGATTTTTGCTCGGAAGTGGATTTGTCGAGGTCGCTCTGGGTAATCGTTTCGCGCGCCCGCAGTCGGACGTTGCGGGCTTGCTCGATTTCCGCCTGGTCGAGCCTGGCCTTGGCGGAGGCTTCGGCGGCGACCGCCTGCTCGATTCGCGCCCTCAGGTCGGCGTTGTCGAGCACGACCAGGATCTCTCCCTGCTCGACCCGCTGACCGGCCTTGACCCGGACCTCCTCGATCCGCGCCAGGATCTTGGACGCGACGACCGCCTCGCGAGCGGCCCGAATCGTACCGACGGCCGTTTCCAACCGCGGCCGCCGCACCCGCTCAACGACGGCCGTCGACTGCCCGGCCAACTTCCGCGCCGACCTCGGCTCGCCCGCCGTCGAGCTCACCTTGGGCTCAAAAACCCCGGCGAGAAACAACATCATGACGACGATCACCCCCGTGAAAACAAGAGCAACCACCCCCTTTCCCAGAATCCCCAACACCCGGCGAATCCCCACGGCCGGCCTCCGCTCGACGCTCATCTTGCCCCCCTCCCGACAAACCCGCCAATCCCTGGCCCAACCTCAAAAAACCACCCTCGCCGATCCACTATATGCGATCACAGTAATATTGTCAAGTCGCCCGAAATCAAAGGGGTCAGGACTCATTGATTCCGGCCGATCACGCTGTTCTTTTCTTGACTCTGCCCGGAATCAATGAGTCCTGACCCCTTTGATTTCGGTGGCCCCTTTGATTTCGACCATGCGTAGAGGGCGACGGCGGCGGCGGCCGCGGCGTTGAGCGATTCGACGGCGGGCTGGATCGGGATGCGGATGCGTGGGCCCGTCCGTAGATGCGCGGGCAGGCCGGGGCCTTCGAGCCCGATCACGAGGCCGAAGCGAGAGGGGAAATCCGCCTGGTCGAGCGGCGTGCCGGTTGAATCCAGAGCGAACAGCGGCGCGGCGGCGACCTTGAGCTCGGCGGCCCTGGGGCCGGACAGCAGCGGAACTTGAAAGAGGGCTGGCCCGGCGGCGCGACCGGCCCGGGGATGGAACGGGTGGGCGGCCTCGCGCAAGAGAACCACCCGGGCCGCGCCAAAGGCGGCGGCCGAGCGAATCACCGCCCCGACGTTTTCGGGATCCTGGAAGGGGACGAAAAGAGTGCAGCCGTCGGGCCAGGGGTCGTGGTCCGACCAGGGCTTGATCTCAGGCGCCCTGACCACGACCAGGGGTGCGTGGGTTCCGGAGTGGTCGAGGGTCTTGTAGAGATCCGCGTCCAGGCGGACCCAGGGAATCGATGGGTCGGGGGGCGGAGAACCCTTGAGGTCGGAGAGCCATGCGAGCACCGACTCGCGATGCCGGGCCACGATCTCGTCGCGCAGCCGCGCTCCGGCCATGATCGCCATGCCATGCTTGCGAATGCCCGCTCCCGTGAGCAGATCTTGATACTGGCGATAGAGCGGGTTGGACGCGCTCGTCAGCTCGCGGACCTGGCCGGCGAATTCAGCCGGGGCCGGGCGCGCGCTCGCCCGCGCGGGCATGGGGGCGGCCGTGCGCTCGAAGACGACCAGCCTGCGCTGATGCGGCGTGCCCGGGATCGAGTAGGCCCGGTCCAGGACCAGGCGAAAGGTCTTCCCCCGCGTTTCCTGGGCCTGATCGATCTCGTCCGAGCAATCGGGGCCCTTCATGAAGATCATCGTTCCGCCCGGCTCGAGGCAATGCCCCACGAGGTCGAGCGTTTCAGGGATCGGCCCGACGGCCCGGCTGATCACCCCCTTCACCGGACCCGTGAATCGCGCGTCGAGCTTGTGGGGATAGACGTCGATCCCCGTCAAACCGAGCGACTCGCAGACCCGCCGCAGGAACCCCACACGAGCGCCCCGGGGTTCGGCGAGGATCATCTCAAGGTCGGGCCGGGCGATCTTGAGCGGGATTCCCGGCAGCCCCGCCCCGCTCCCCAGGTCCACGAGCGGCGTCGGAAGATCGAGATGCTTGAGGACGAGCAGGCTGTCGACGTAGTGCTTGCGCGCCATGTTTTCAAAGTTATGAATGCGCGTGAGATTGAGCTCGGCGTTGGCCTCGCGCAACATCCGATGATAGCGCCAGAGCCGCTCGAGCGCGGCGGGCTCGAGGCTGACGCCGGCTTGCTCGAGAATCGATCCCAGCGCCTGTAGACCAGGTTTCGCCATCGGAGCCTCGCACGTCGCCCGCGCGGATTTTAGCTGCTCGCGCTGCGATACGATTCGAGCGCGAACAGGAAGAACCGCCGGGAAATCCACAACAGGGCCGCCGTGGCGACCAGCATCATGAGCACCATCGCGGGATCGAAGGCGCGGACCATGACGTTGGCCGGCACGTTGACCACGATCAAGATCGGGATGAAATAGGTAAAGAACATCCCCAGGGGCTCGGCCCACCGGCCCGAGAAGATCTCCTTGGGATAGCGCGCCAGGCTCGAGAACAGCCACCACATCTCCATCAGGCTCTGGTTCCGCACCATCCAGACCGACAGCGACGTGAGCAAGACCATGAACGCATAGGCGATGGCGACGCCGCAGGCGAACGTCGCCAGGAAGGCCGCGCTCTTCACAGGATCGAACCGCCAGCTCATCTGATAAAGGGCCATCGCCATCACCCCTGAGCCCATGAACACATTAGGGGCGCATCCCCAGTCGATGCGCCTGCATGTGATCAAGAATTGCTCGTCGATCGGCTTGAGCAACAGGGCGTCCAGGTCGCCGGTGCGGACGAGCTCGGAGAATTCGTTGCAATTGTCCAGGAACAGCATCTCGATCAGGCCGTTCAGGGCGAAGAAACAGCCGACGAAGAACAGATACTGAGGTTCGTTCCAGCCGGCGACGTTGCTCGAGCGGGCGAAGACGACCTTGTAAAAGGCGAGCATGATGGCGAGCCACAAGACCTCGACGCTGACCTTGACCAGGAAGTTTCCCCGGAACGCCAGCTCGCGGGAGAGGGTGTGGGCGGCCAGGGCGCGGAGGATTCGCAGGTAGCGGGCCGATCGCGCGAGCGGGTTCATGGTCTCATCCTCCGAATGCGCTGTATCTGCGGAGGCCGCGGCGGTAGAGCACGCGCGACAGTACGATGAAGAAGGCCGACCAGAGGACGCCCCCCGCCAGCCCCCACGCGAGCTCGGCTCCCTTGGCCTTGCCCAGGAAGACGACGGCCGGAAAATAGGCCATGTACTGGAACGGCAGGAGCTTGAGCAAGCCGCTCCAGGGCTCGGGCAAGAGGTCGAGCGGGAGCATGTGGCCTGAGACGAAGAAGTTCAAGGTCATGACGATATAGAGCAGCGAGGTGACCTCGAGGAACCAGAAGCCGACCATGCCGACCGAGGCCTCGAAGAAGAATCCGACGACGAAGGCGATCGCGAGCGCCAGCGCGTATTCGCCCAGGGTCGCCAGATCGGGGAATCCGTCGAAAAAGGAATGGCAGACGCCGAACAAGAGGGCGTAGGGAATGAAGGACATGATGATATAGGTGATCTTGTGGGCGATGCGGTAGACGAGCAAGTACCCGATCATGTCCATGGGCTGGATCATGTAGCGTTTGATGGTCCCTTCGCGGACCTCGCGGGCGACGCCGCCGGCCAGGCCCGGCATGCTCGAGAACATGCGGCTGATGTTGGTGAGGAGCAGGTAGGCGATCATTTCGCGATAGCGAAAGCCGGCGAGCGATTGCTGGCCCGAGCCGGCGTAGATCGCGCGCCACAGGAGGATGGTGGTGACCATGGGCAGGAACCGCAGGATGGTCCCCAGCAGGAAATCCGCGCGATAGGTCATGCGCTCGAGGAGGGATGCGCGGAAGATGGCCAGGTATTTCTTGACGGCGAGGGGGAGCGAACCGATCGCCCGCGGGGGGGGCGGCATGAGGATGGCGGCTTCAGGCGGCGTCATGGGCGGCCTCGGCTTCCTCGAAGACTCGTGAGATCACTTCCTCGAGCGGCGGCTCCTCGACGCTCACGTCGGCCACGACCGAGCGTTCCAGGATCGCCGCCAGCACCATGGCCACGCGGGCGCGCTCGACCTTGATGTCGGCGAAGGGGCCTTCGCGGCGGACCAGCTCGCCGAACGATTCCAGATCATCGGGCGGGGGGCCTTCGAACCGCAGCTTGACCAGCTTGGTCTCGCCGAACCGCTCGATCACCCCGGCCAGCGGGCCGTCATAGATGAGTGCGCCGTGGTTGATCACCAGCACGCGCTCGCAGAGCGCCTCCACGTCGCGCATGTAGTGGCTGGTGAGCAGCACCGTCACGCCCCGCCGCGCGTGGTAGTCCTTGAGACAACGCTGAATCTTGGTCTGGGCCACCACGTCCAGCCCGATGGTCGGCTCGTCCAGGAGCAGCACCCGCGGCCGATGGAGGAGCGCCGCGATCAGCTCCATCTTCATCCGCTCGCCCAGCGACAGCTCGCGGACGGCCTGCTTGGTGAGCTTTTCGACGCCCAAGAGATCGGTGAGCTCGGAGAGCGTCTCGTCGTACTCAGCGCGCGGGATCGAATAAATCTCGCGATGAAGCTGAAAGCTGTCGGCGGCGGGCAGATCCCACCAGAGCTGGTTCTTTTGACCCATCACCAGGGAGAACTGGCGGCGAAACGAGTCCTCGCGCTTCCAGGGGACGTGGTCGAGCACCCGGGCGTCGCCGCTGGTGGGGTGGATCAGCCCCGAGAGCATCTTGAGCGTGGTCGTTTTGCCCGCGCCGTTGGGCCCGAGAAAGGCGACCATCTCGCCGGGCTCGATCGTGAAGCTCACGCCGGCGACGGCCTTGACCTCGCGATATTCGCGGTGGAACAGCCCGCGGAGCGAGCCCACGAGCCCGGTTTGCTTCTGGACCGCCCGGTAGGTCTTCCTGAGATTCCTGGCCTCGATCATCCCCATCAATCGTTCGCCCCATTTCCCGACGGCTCGACCCGTTCGTCCCACGCGGGACGGCGCGTCGTCACTTGGATTTCTCGGCGCTCGCCGCCGGCTTGCGGATGCGAATATAATGATCGGTGAGCGACGTGTGCAAGGTCGGCACGGGAACCTTGGGCATGTGGCAGCCCAGGCAGCCGGACCTGGGGTTGACCTTGCATGGGCCCGCCTTGACGAGCGGCGCGGTCGATCCGGCGGCGAGCGTCTTGGCGTCGCTCGCGGCGGCCGTGTGGCAGCCCAGGCATTTGGCCTCGTGAACGGCCGCCTCGTGCACGTCGTCCTGGTGCGGGTCATGGCAGGTGAGGCACGACATGACGCCGGCCGATTCGGTGTAACAGCGTGAGAGGGCCAGGGTGACGGCCGTCGAGCGGACGTAGCGGGGATCCTCGGGGTTGGCCTCGATCTCGCTCCGGACGCCGGTGATGTGGCACTGGGCGCACTGCCCGGTGGCGGCCTCGCCCGAGCCCGCCCCGACGTTGGCGACGGCCTTGTCGACCCAGCCCGCCTTCACGGCCGCCAGGTGATTGGCCCCGGGGCCGTGACAGCGCTCGCAGCCGATCCCCTTGTCGGCGGCCTCGGGCCCGCGCCCGCCCGCGGGAGGGGGATCGCGGAACTCGCGCGAAAGCGTCGTGTGGCAATACAGGCACCGCACCACTCCGTCGCGGACGTCGATCTCAGCGCCTCGCACGGTTTCGATCGGATCGTCCGCGCCGACATCGCCCGCCGTTCGCCCCCAGCCCGTTCCCTCTTTCGTATGGTAATACGACAGCCGCAGGGCGCGGTATTTGGCGTCGTCTCCCTTGCCGATCATCGTCACGTAGCGATCGCGCAGGCCAAACGCATAATCGACCACCACATGAAAGACTTTGTCGTCGACCTTGGTTTCGGCGACGAGCGCCCCCTTGGATTCGGCGATCGTGTGCGTGGCCTGGGGCCGGTCGGGGTCGGCGAGCGGCTGATCGGGCCGGGGGAGCCTGAGCAAATCCGCGCCGTGGTGAAACGTGAGCGCGTGCCGCGAGGAATTGTAGACCTTGGCGATGGCGGCGTGGCATGAGACGCATCGGGCCTCGCCGACGTAGGGGCTGGGCTCGGGCTCGCCGGGGTGGGCGGCCCGATAGGCGGCCGCGCTCGCGAGCAGAGGGCTGGCCTCCGCGGCCCGGCCCTGGGCCAGGAGGGCGCGCGAGAGGAGCCAATCGGTTTCGGGATCGACGCCGGACAGGCCGTTGGCCTTGCTCATCGCTTCGAGCGGCGCGATTGCCTCCGCCGGCCGGCCGAGCCGCAACAGCCCGCGCGCGAGCTGGCGGCGGAAATGGTTCACGCCCAGGATAGCTCCCGTGGCCTCCGGGTCGATCTCGAGCGCCTTTTTCAGGGCTTCGACCGAGCCCTGGTCGTCGTCCAGGAGTCCGCGGATGTGTCCCAGCAGCAAGAGCCCGCGCGCTTCCCAGCCGGGTTGCTTGGCGAGTTTCATCGCGGCGGCCGAGGCCTCATCAAGCCGCTGGAGCCGCCCCGCCAGGCGGGCCAGGTGGTCATAGAGCTCAGCCCGGTCGGGGCCGGCGGCCTCACCTTTCTTGAAGAGCTCAAGAGCGGTCTCGAACCGGCCCAGTCGCGCGAGCCCCTGGCCGAGCAGGAAATAATCCTCGGAATCGAGCGCGGCCCCCTTGAGCCGTTCGGAATAGATCGCGGACGCCGTCTGGTCGTGCTCGAGCCGCCCCGACGCCCGTGCCAGAATCCGAAGAGCCTCCGGGCTGTCGCCGCGGTCCTTGATCAGCCGCCGCGCCAGCTCGTCGGCCTTGGACCAGTCGCCCTCGTTGTAGGCGACGCGGGCCTCGGCCAGCCGCGACGACGTCGGCTTGAGCCAGTCCTTGTAGCGCTTGGGGATGCGCCCGCGGAGCTTGTAGGCCGCCCCACCCATGAGAACGAGCAACACGGCCGCCGCCGCGAGCTTGGCAACGGCCGGGATCTTCCGCCTGGATCTGCTCATCGACTTCGTACTCATCGTTGCGCTCGAATCCGGCCCGCGTCGGTCGCGATCGCCCAGAAGCCCCCAATGGCTCCCCGAACGTGGCCCTTCACGATACCAGGAATCGCCGCTCCGCGTCTGCCGCGCTCAAGGTCGACGGCACATTCACCAGTTCGAGTGGATGTCTTGAAATCGTCCGGCTTACCGACGGGTTGATGGCCAGGCTTCCCGATTCCGCCGGGGACGTCGAAGACGACGTTCCGATCGCCATCAAAGGGGAACTTCTCTCGGAGACCAATATCCGGGAGCGACGCTGGGTGGTGCCATTATGACCTGGGTTCCATTGCTTTCGCCGCGTCGCCGGCTCGCGCGTCAGATATCGATATCCTTGGCCGTATAGGCTTCTTCCATGATGAATTTGAACCGGGCCTCGGGCTCCTTGCCCATGAGGTCGCTCATGGTGCGTTCGGTGTAGGGGCGGTCGTCGGGTGGGACGACCACGCGGAGGAGCCTGCGCCTGGCGGGGTCGAGGGTGGTTTCGTAGAGCAGCTTGGCGGGCATTTCGCCCAGGCCCTTGAAGCGGGTGACGTTGGGCCTGGCGTTTTTGGGGAGCTTGGCCAGGATCCGGTCGCGGGCCGCGTCGTCGGAGGCCCAGCTCGTTTCCTGGCCCCAGGTCACCTTGTAAAGCGGGGGACAAGCCAGAAAGACCCGGCCGTCGGCCAAAAGGCCCGACATGTGCCGATAAAAGAATGTCAAGAGCAAGGTCGCGATGTGATGGCCGTCGGAGTCGGCGTCGGTGAGCAGGATGATCTTGCCGTAGCGCAGGCGGGCCGGCTCGTATTGTTCGTCGATCCCGCAGCCGATCGCGCTGGCGATGTCGGTGAGCTCCTTGTTGTCGAGCACCTTGGCCTTGCCGGCCTGTTCGGCGTTCAAGACCTTCCCCTTGAGCGGCAGGATCGCCTGGAAATCGCGGTCGCGGCCCTGCTTGGCCGAGCCGCCGGCCGAGTCGCCCTCGACGATGAAGAGCTCGGAATGGTCGGGGTTGCCGGTGTCGCAGTCGGCGAGCTTGCCCGGCAGGTTCAGCTTTCCCGAGACGGGGGTCTTTCTGCGGACCTGCGAGGCGGCCGCGCGGCTGGCCTCGCGGGCGCGGGCCGACTGGATCACCCGGGCCACGACCGCATCGCCCACGCTCTTGTTCTTGAGCAGGAAATTCTCGAGTGCGGGCCGCGCCAGCGATTCGATCTGGGCCTTGACCTCGGGGTTGTTGAGCCGCCCCTTGGTCTGGCCTGGAACTGGGGTTCGCGGACGCACACGGCCAGAACCGCCGTCAGGCCCTCGCGAATGTCTTCGCGCTTGATCTCGAGCCCCTTCTTGACCAGGTCGTGGGTTTCCATGAACCGCGAGACGGCCGTGCCGACCGCCCCCAGGAGGCCCAGCTCGTGGGTGCCGCCGTCGCGGGTGGGGATGGTGTTCACGAACGAGCGGACGTCCTCGTCGGTGGCCTCGGTCCACGCGAGCGCGACGTGACAGCGCAGGCCGCTGGCCTCGTCCTCGCGCTCGAGCACGAAAGGCGCGGCCACCCTCTGATCGTTGCGCTGGGCGTTCACCGCGTCGAGGAAGTCGGCGACCCCGCCGTCATGACGGAACTCGACCGAGGTCTTGTTTTTCTG
Source organism: Planctomycetales bacterium (assembly GCA_027459775.1). GTDB lineage: Bacteria > Planctomycetota > Planctomycetia > Isosphaerales > Isosphaeraceae > JAKBAP01. Next base: position 16,725 of record DAIDHE010000102.1, read on the forward strand.
GTCGACGAACCCGATCACGAGGCCTTTGTTCAAGTAGGTCTTGACCTCGAGCCGTTCGGCGATCAGGGCCGAGTCATAGCTGAAATCCTGGAAGACGTCGGGGTCGGGGGTGAAGGTGACGGTGGTGCCCGACCCGCGAGCGGGCTCGCCGCGCTCGACGGGTCCCAGGGGCTTGCCGCGGCGGTAGCGCTGATGGTACGTGAGGCCGTCGCGGCGGACCTCGACGTGCAGGCTCTTGGAGAGGGCGTTGACCACGCTCGCGCCGACGCCGTGCAGGCCGCCGGCGACCTTGTAGGCGTCGTTATCGAACTTGCCGCCGGCGTGGAGCGTGGTGAAGATCACC
>DAIDHE010000373.1 GCA_027459775.1 Planctomycetales bacterium
GTCGTACGGAATTCTGGACGGAAGGCGGGAGCTGTCGATGGATCAACAATGAGGACGACCTGGAAGCAGCCGTGGTCTACGTGCTCGACGTCCAGGATCGCAAAGGGCTCGACGATCAGGAGCGTGAAACGTAAGAATCACTCGTTGCCGCGACCCCCTCGCTCGCGCTTCGGGCTTGTATTCCAGCACCGGGCGGCCCCTCAGCATACAAGCCCGAAGCGCACGCGAGGGCGGATTGCGTGCGTGAATAGCACGCTCTTGACTCGCGGCCCCTCATCAGACAAGCCCGAAGCGCACGCGAGGGTCTGGACAACTTCGCCGTCGACTCTCGCTCGCGCTTCGGGCTCGTATCAGAAGTCGCCATGCTCACTCGCTCGCGCTTCGGGCTCGTACTCGCATGGGCCGAGGGGCGGTGACCACGGACGTCAGTCCGTGGTTCGGACGGGGCGAACGCCGTTCGACCTCGGGCGTAAGCCCGAACGCATGAGCCGGGGATTGCGGGAACGCACTCGCTGGCGCCTGGGGCTCGTACTGGTTGCCCGTGGAGAGAATTGGGACGCTTGACAGGGGCTTTGGGGGCCTCTATGATCCCGGTACGTCATGAGGCATGGGTGGCCGAAGCGGCAGTCCGTCCGTTTCGGCGAACAGGGAATCCGGTGCGAATCCGGAACGGCCCCGCCGCGGTGACCAGGCGTTAATGGGCGTCGCCCCTCTTGCCATTGTCGAGCCGGCCGCGAAAGCGGTCAGGCCGATGAGAAGGCTCGGCGCACCAGTCTGGGAGTCCGAAGACCTACCCCTGCCCGTAGCGGTTCGCGCTCTGCGAGGGACGAGCGCCATCGCGTGGCATTCCCCACGGGTTTCGTGAAGTAGGCCAAGACCCCCGAATCGATCGAGCACGAGCTCCGTATCGCGATCCGCGAGCCGGGCCACGTGCCCTGAGTGACGTCCCGGCGACGGGGCTGCGCTCGATCGCGCGGGCCGGCGGCCGAGAAGGAGTGGATCGTGATCGCACGGACGATACGCGTTCTGGGACGGGCGCTTGCGCCCGCATGGCCGACCCTGGTCGCGCTCGCCCTCGCGGGCTGCGGCGAATCAGGGACGCCCGCCCAGGTCGCCCCCGAGGCCAAGAAGGCGCTCGACCACCGCAAGGTCGAAGCCCCCAAAAGCCCCAAGGGCGCAAAACCCAGCGCAACGTCCAGGCGCTAGCCCCACTCCCCGACCGACGATTCCCACGGGCGATTCGCCACGTCCACTGATGAAAATGTGCGATATTCGCACATATTGTAAGAGGAGATCGCCTTGAAATCGTTTCTTGATCCGAACCACCCGCGTTCGCGCCCGCGCGGCGAGCGCGGCTTCACCCTGATCGAGCTCCTGGTGGTGATCGCCATCATCGCCGTCTTGATCGCATTATTGCTCCCCGCCGTCCAGGCCGCCCGCGAGGCCGCCCGCCGCGCCCAGTGCGTCAACAACCTCAAACAGCTCGCGCTCGGGCTCGCCAATTATGAAAGCGCGAACGGAAGTTACCCCTATGGGATGGCGCGGGAAAACTGCGGCGTGAACTGCCTGTATTCGCCCGGCGGATATTACGTCGGCAGCAGCCTGTTCACCCGAATGCTCGCCTATCTCGAGCAGCAGCCGATGGCCAACGCCTACAACTACAGCCTGATCAACTGGACCGGCGACAACGCCACCGTCGGTGGAGCGGGCCTGGCGCTCTTGTGGTGCCCCAGCGACGCGCTCACCACCGGGCTGCACATCCCCTTCGCCGGCTGGGGCTGGGACGGCTCGACCCAGATCCTGACCTACACCAATTATGCCGGCAACATGGGCTCGATCTGCAAGCTCCCCAACACCGTCTCCTCGCCCGGACAGTTCCAGGCGATCCTCAACCAGGCCAACGGAACCTTCTTTTATCTGGGCTGGCCCAGCTTCCCGGTGCAGCCCAACCCGCTCGCACCCCAGAATCCCGGCAGTGTGCGCCCCGTGACCATCGCCGGGGTCACCGACGGATTGAGCAATACCTTTGCCTTCGGTGAAAAAGCCCACGGCAAGTTCAGCCAGACGCCGGACGTCTACGGCTCGATCGATTTTCAATACAACGGCGCGTGGGTCTCGGGCAATTTCGGCGACACGCTGTTCACGACCCTTTATCCGCTCAATCCCTTCGGCAAGATCGGCGACGATCCCAATCCCAACGGCGATTACTTCTACGGCTATGACGCCCAGGAAGACAATTACTCGATCGCCGCGTCGAGCTTTCATCCTGGCGGGGCGAACTTCGCGTTCCTCGACGGGTCCGCGCGGTTCATCAAGGACACGATCAACTCGTGGCCCTACAACCCCGCGAACGGCCAGCCGACCAACGTGATCTATAACTCGTCGACGGGCCTGTTCACCGTCGGGCCGCCCATGGGCGTCTACCAGGCGCTCTCGACCCGCGCCGGCGGCGAGGTTCTGAGCGCGGACCAGTATTAAGAGGCCGTTCGCCAAGGATTTGCTCGGATGCGACCCCTGGCACATGCGTCCCGCCCGCCTTCCCCGGACGGCGTGCGGGACGACCGCGCTACAATCTGTCGAAGCCGCGCCCGCTCGTCTAGAATCAGGCTTGCGACTAGCGAGGCTCAACCGCGCCCTTCCACGGCGTCGATACCGAGGATTCCCGCCATGCCCCGACTTTTTGATTCCGCGTTTCGTCGGACTCCCCTGGCCGCCCTCCTGGCCCTGGCGACCGCGGGGCTCTGCCCCCGGGCGTCGACCGCGGCCCCGCCCAAGGGCGAGGTGACCAAGCACTCCTTCGCCAAGAGCACGATCTTCCCTGGCACCACCCGCGATTACTGGGTCTACGTCCCCAAGCAATACAACCCCGCCAAGCCCGCCTGCCTGTGGGTCAATCAAGACGGCATCCAGAACAAGGCCCCCGAAGTCTTCGATGAACTGATCGACAAGAAAGAGATCCCCATCATGATCGGCGTGTTCGTCACGCCCGGTCGCGCCAAATCGACCAAGGGGGGCGGGTCGCTCGACCGGTTCAACCGCAGCTTTGAATACGACGGCCTGGGCGACGCCTACGCCCGGTTCTTGCTCGAAGAGCTGCTGCCCGAGGTCGAGACCCTCTCGACCACCGACGGCCGGGCGATCCATCTTTCCAAGGACGGCAACGACCGCGGCATCGGCGGCTCGAGCTCGGGCGCGATCTGTGCGTTCACGGCGGCGTGGGAACGGCCCGACTCGTTCCGCAGGGTCTTCAGCGCGATCGGCACCTACGTCGGCCTGCGCGGCGGCAACGTCTACCCCACCCTGATCCGCAAGACCGAGCCCAAGCCCCTGCGCGTCTTTCTGCAAGACGGCTCGAGCGACCTCAACATCTACGGCGGCGACTGGTGGATGGCCAATCAAGAGATGGAGCGGGCGCTCATTTTCGCCGGCTACGAGGTCAACCACGACTGGGGGACCGGCGGCCATAACGGCCAGCACGCCGGCAAGATTTTCCCCGAAGCCATGCGCTGGCTGTGGAAGGATTGGCCCGAGCCGGTGAAGACGCGGGTCGGCTCGCCCATGCTCCGCGACCTCCTGGTCCCCGGCGAAGGCTGGACCCTGGTCTCCGAGGGGCACCAATTCACCGAGGGACCGGCGTGCAACGCCAAGGGCGAGGTTTTCTTCAACGACATCCCGGCGTCCAAGGGTTACAAGATCGGGCTCGACGGTAAGACGACCGTGTTTCTCCAGGACACCGACAAGGCCAACGGCCAGGCGTTCGGGCGCGACGGCCGGCTGTTCGCCGTCGCGACGAAGGTCGACCAGGTGCTGGTCTACGACGCCGAGGGCCGGCCCAGCACTTACGCCACCGGCATCCGGGGCAACGACCTGGTCGTGGGCTTCGACGGCGGCATGTACATCACCCAACCCGGCCGCGGGGGCGAGCCCAGCCTGGTCTGGTACGTGAGCCCCAAGGGCGACGCCCGGGTCGTCGACAAGGGACTCAAATCGGCCAACGGCATCGCGCTGTCGCCCGACCAATCACTGCTCTACGTCGCCGACTATTCGAGCCACTGGGTCTACAGCTTTCAGATCGGGCCCGACGGCTCGCTCCTCAATAAACAACGATTCTATCACCTGCACGCCCCAGACACCGCCGAGGACGCCGGCCTGGACGGCATGAAAGTCGACCGCGACGGCCGGCTCTACGTCGCGACCCGGATGGGCATCCAGGTCTGCGACCAGGCGGGCCGGGTGAACGCCATCATCCCCACCCCCAACGGCAAGGTCGCCAATCTTTGCTTCGGCGGCGAGGATCTGCATACCCTCTTCGCCACCTGCGGCGACAAGGTCTACAAGCGCAAGCTCAAGGTCCAGGGCGTGCTCCCGTTCCAAGCCCCGATCATGCCCGCCGCCCCCAGGCTCTGAACCACGGCATTCACTGGAGACTCTCTCATGAAATCACACATTACGCTCGCCTGTATGACAGCGGCTTTCATGTTTTCACCCACGGCCGCGACCCGCGCGGACGACTCCCAGGCCCCCGCCAAGGACGGCTGGATCAAGCTCTTCAACGGCAAGAATCTCGACGGCTGGACCCCCAAGATCCGGGGCTACGACCTGGGGGTCAATTACGCCGACACGTTCCGCGTCGAGGACGGCCTGCTCAAGGTCGTCTACGCCGACTATCCCAAATTCGACGGCAAGTTCGGCCATCTCTTTTACAAGACGCCCTACTCGCACTATCGGCTGCGGGTCGAGTATCGCTTCGTGGGCCAGCAGTGCCCCGGCGGGCCGAGCTGGGCTCTCCGCAACAGCGGCGCGATGATTCACGGCCAGCCCGCCGAAACGATGGGCAAGGACCAGGACTTCCCGGTCTCGATCGAGGTCCAGTTCCTGGGGGGCGACGGCGTCCACACGCGCTCCACGGGCAACGTCTGCACCCCGGGCACGCACATCGTGATGGGGGGCAAGCTCATCACCCAGCACTGCACCAACTCGACGTCCAAGACCTATCACGGCGACCAGTGGGTGATGGTCGAGGTCGAGGCCCACGGCTCGGGAGTCATCACCCACAAGGTCAACGGTGAGACAGTGATCACATATGAAAAGCCCCAGCTCGACAAGGGCGACCCCAACGCCCGCCCGCTGATCAAGGACGGCAAGACGATCCTCGAGGGAGGCACGATCTCGCTCCAGGCCGAGAGCCACCCCGTCGAATTCCGCACGGTCGAGATTCTGCCGCTCAAGGAGTGATCGACCGAGCGGTAGGGTGCGTCGAGCCAAGTCGTGGGTCGACTGCGGCTTGGCGAGGCGCACTCGATGCAGCCCGGCCTCACGAGCCCGCCGCGGCACGTCAGCGCGCGCAGAGCCCGGCCACCTCGTCGTCGGTGAAGGCGACCGAAAAGGTTCCGTGCCCGCGGGCCGAACAGGCCAAGGGCTCGAACTGCCTGATCAGCGGGTTCCAGTAGACATGGTACACGCGCTCGGCGCGCTCGCGCTGAACCGACAGCTCGACCGCCAGCACGGTCGCTTCCAGCCGCACCAGGGCGATCGGCTCGAGCAGCGCCTCCATCTCATGGCGCTCGTCGAGCTCCGCCAGTTTGCGCAGGAGCTCGAGATTGACCACGCGCTTGCGGTCTTCGATCTCTTCCCTCGCCGGGGGCGACGCGGTCCTGCGCTTGCTGGCGGCGCGCCGGCCTCGCGCTTGAGCGCCCCGCAATCATCGCGGAGCCGCTTGCGGTCGCGGATCAGGCGCGATTCGTTGCGAGCGCTGAAGCCCGCCAAGTCCTCGAGCGACGGCGCTTGGGCCAGACAAACCGCGGCGTCAAAGACGCGGTAACGAACTCAACCTCCCTCGAGCACGGAATGACATCGGCTCCGGGCCAAGGATTCCAAGCCGGGCAAAGACGGGACGAGCCGGCCTCGTGGGAGCGATCCAGAACCCGAAGGCGCGCCGCCTCCTGGGAGCGACGGCGCGCCGAGTGTCACTTGCCGAGGATCTGCAGCCAGTCGCGCGAGAGATAGTCCATCATGATCATGAGGATCATCAAGACCAGCCACAGGAACATTGTCCCCACGATGGTCTTGGTGAGCTTGTCGGTGCCAGTCAGATGCATGAAGTAGAAGATGATCAAGACGGTCTTGGTGGCCGCGATCAGCATCGCGACGGGAAAGTTGAGCGGACCCAGCGGCAACTCGGCCGCCCCGACGGTAGCGACCAGCAGCAGCATGAGAAGCCCGAAGATGATCAGATTCGTCTTGATCGTGGCGACGTGGTGATGCATGGTTATTTGCCGCTGATTAAATAGAGCAAGGGAAAGAGGAAGACCCAGACGATGTCGATGAAGTGCCAGTACAGGCCCCCGACTTCGATCTGGACCGCGCCTCCGCCGGAAAACCAATTGATGTGGGCGAGATACGCCATGACGCCGAGCATGCCGATGCCGATGATCAAGTGGATCGCGTGCAGCATGGTCATGAAGAAGTAAAGGACGAAGAACATCTGCATCATTCGAGGATCCAGCCCGCGTTCGACGACCTCGCCGAGCTGATGTTCGGGAACCTCGAAATTGAGTCCGGGGATCAAGTGTTCGTGATAGTCGGTCGTGTACTCGATGGCCTTCACGCCGAGAAAGCAGGTTCCCAAAACCATCGTGGCGAGCAGGAGACGAACGAGCTCGGTTCGCCGACCGAGCTGGCTGGCTCGGACGGCGAGGGCCATGGTGAGGCTGCTCGTCAAGAGGACGATGGTGTTGACGAAGCCCCACCACATGTAGAGGTTGTGGCTGGCGAGCGCGAACTCGTGGGGATGGAGATAGCGATAGATTCCGAACGACGTCAGGAGCCCGCCGAAGAACATCACCTCAGTGGCGAGGAAGATCCACATCCCCAAGATCGAAGAGTAGGACTGTTGCTCGACATCGTCGAACTGGTGCGAGAGCAGCGGGATCAGCGCGGATCCCGCCGCGGCGTCAGTGTGACCCATGGTCGCCGTATCCATCAAAACCCTCGACTGCAACGGGTGAATAAGAGTAAGGAGCCTTTTCGACCTTGGGGGTGAACTCGAAATTGTGGGTCGGAGGCGGTGATTCGGTCTGCCACTCGAGCCCAGTCGCCTGCCAGGGGTTCGCCGGGGCCGACGGCGGCTTCCGCAACGACCACAGGAAATAGATCAGCGGCAACCCATAACCAAAGGCCAAGACCGAAGCCCCCGCCGTCGACATCACGTTCAAGACCTGGAATTCGGGAGCGTATTCAAAGTACCGCCTCGGCATCCCCAGGTAGCCCAGGATGAACTGCGGGAAAAACGTGAAGTTGAACCCGATGAACACCGCGAGCGCCGACAGCTTGCCGAACATCTCGGGATACATCCGGCCCGTGATCTTGGGCCACCAGAAGTGCAGCCCTCCCAGGTAGGCCAGAACCGCGCCGCCGACCATCACATAATGGAAGTGGGCGACCACGAAATAGGTGTCGTGCAAATGCACGTCGACCGCAAGGGTCGAAAGCATGATTCCCGTCAGACCACCGACCGTGAAGAGGCCGATGAAGCCAATGGCATAGAGCATCGGGGTGTCGAAGCGGATCGCCCCCTTGTGCATCGTGGCGGTCCAGTTGAACACCTTGATCGCCGACGGCACGGCCACCAGGAAGCTCAAGAACGAGAACACCAGCCCGGCGTACATCGACTGGCCCGAGACGAAAAGATGGTGGCCCCAGACGATGAAGCCCAGGATGGCCAGCGCGATGCTTGAATAGGCGATGAAGCGATAGCCAAAAATTGGACGCCGCGAGAAACAAGGGACGATCTCGCTGATCACGCCCATGCCGGGGAGCACCATGATGTACACCGCCGGATGCGAGTAAAACCAGAACAAGTGCTGGAACAAGATGGGATCGCCCCCCAGCGCCGGGTCGAAGATCCCCACCCGCAACAAGCGCTCGACCGCGATCAACATGACGGCGATGGCCAGAACGGGCGTGCCCAGGATCATGATCAAACTGGTCGCGTAATGCGCCCAGATGAAAAGCGGCAGCCGGAACCAGGTCATCCCGGGAGCGCGCATCGTGTGGACCGTCACGATGAAGTTGAAACCCGTGAAGATCGACGAGAACCCGGCGAAAAACACCGCGAACGCCGCCGGCACCACGAGTGTATTCGAGAACATCGTGCTGAACGGCGTGTAGAAGGTCCAACCCGTGTCAATGCCGCCGAACAGGATGATCGCGATCGCGATCGAGCCGCCGATCATGTACATATACCAACTCATCAAGTTGATGATTGGAAACGCCAGGTCGCGAGCGCCGATCATGAGCGGCAGCAGGAAATTGCCCAGGGTCGCCGGGATCGAGGGCACCAGGAAAAAGAAGATCATCGCAACGCCATGCAATGTGAACATACGATTGTAGGCGTCGGGCGACGAGAGCAAATCCCCCTTGGGGGTCATGAGCTCGAGCCGCATCGTGGTCGCGGCCACCCCTCCGATCAGGAAGAAGACCGTGATCGAGATCAGGTACAGGATCCCGATCCGCTTGTGATCGGTGGTGAGCAGCCACGACTTGACGGTCCAGGCGTCAAGATAGGTCTCCCGGTGCGGTTTGGGCGGCTTGTGGCCGGCGGCCGCGGTTTGGTCCAGGACGGTCGTACTCATTGGGGCGTCTCCTCCCCTGCGATGGATTTGATGTAGGCGATGATCCGGAGCAGATCGGGTTCGCTGATCTGACCCTCGAAGGACGGCATGAGCGGCTCGAACCCGGCGACCACCTGGGATTTCGGTCTCAAGATGGAATCGCGAATGTACGTGACGTCGGCCGTGACGAAATGGACGTCCTTGCCCTCCTGAATCGGCACCGACTTGCCGAACACCCCTTCGAGCCGGGGCGCATGCACGGTCTGGCTGCCCCGATGGCAGCCCGCGCAATGATGCTGAACGAACAGTTTCTCGCCTTCCTGGGCCATCGACGGACCCGTTCCCCCCTCGGCGAGCCAGCGCTCGTAGTCGGCGGGTTCCATGACCTCGACCCAGCCCCCCATGGCCGAGTGATTGGTACCGCAATACTCAGCGCAGAACAAGTGATATCGCCCGACCTTGGTGGGTTCGAACCACAGCGAAGTATAGCGGCCCGGCAGGACGTCTTGCTTGACTCGAAACGCGGGGATGTAAAAGCTGTGAATGACGTCTTGCGACGTCATCGTGAGCTTGACCGGCTGCCCCAGGGGCACGTGCAGCTCGTTGATTTCGGCGCGTCCCTGGGAATGCTGGATGTACCACATCCATTGTTTGGCGACGACCGAAACGTCGAGCGCTCCCGGCGGCGCCTCGTAATCGACGTAAAACAGCGCGGCCCCCCAGAAAAACATGATCATGCCGAAGACGAACGGGATCCCCATCCACGTGGTCTCAAGCAAGAGACTCTGCGCGATCGGCCGGGAACGGTCGATATTCGACCCTTCGCGGTAGTGATAGGTGAAATAGAGGATCGTGGCGAAGATCAGGACGCTGAAGAACAGCGAGACCCCGACCTGAAAAAAATAGAGCAGGTCGACATGCGGGGCGACCGTCGACGCCTGTTCGGGCAACAAGGGAAAATTCCACATGGAAACGATTCTCGTCTCGGATGTCACGAGTTGTTGGGGCCTGGGCCGTTCGGCGTCGTGTCCAATCCCGATGATCGGCCGACCTTGCCCTGATAATCACGACGAAACATCACGAACATGAAACCGAAAAGCGCCAGGGCCGTCGCCGAGCCCAGCACCCGGATCAGTCGCAGGATCGACAAGGTGTATTTGCCCGTGGCGGCGTCGTAGTCGTAACACAACAGCAAAAGCTTGCCGATCGGCGATCCGATCTGGTTCGAGGCCGCCCGTGCGATTTCGCCCTCGAGCTCTCGGGTCGGAAAGTCGACCCCGTAAAAATAACGTGCGATACGACCGTCCGGCGTGACGACCACCACGCCTGAGGCGTGGGCATAAAGTTTGGTCTGGGGGTTGTACGTGTATCGAAACCCGATCGCCTTCGAAAGCGCCTCGATCGCCGCTTGATCCCCCATCAAGAAGTGCCATCCCTTTTCAGCCCCCGGCCGGCCGTAGCGCTCGAGGTAACCGGCCTTCTTGGCGTGGGCGACCGACGGCTCGTCCTCGGGATCGAAACTGAAGGCGACCAGATCGTAATCGACCCCGGTCGTCGCCTTCATCGGTTTCAAACTGCGGGTGAGGCCCGTCAAAAGCTGGTTGCACAAGAGCGGGCAGCGATAGTAAACGGGCGCCAGCACGATCGGCCGCTTGCCCAACAGGTCGCCCAGCTTGATCAGCCGGCCCGAGTCGTCGCTGAAGGTCAAATCCAACGGAAGGCGGTCGCCCAGCTTCTGTTCGAAGCCGATGTCCTTGACCTTGCCGGCGACGACGGCCTGCGCCATGCCGCGAGCAGGCAAGGCCACAGCCCCGGCAAGAGCCAGGAACGCCGTCGCGACCCATTTGATCGCAGTGTTCACTTCTTGGCCTCCTCCTTCGGCAACGGCAAGCCGGTCACCGGGTTGACCGCGTTCGAAACCGGAGGCGCTGGGCTCTTGACCAGCATGTCGATGGCTTGCTCGATCGGCACGTGAGCAAGGCCCGCCTTCTTGTCGGCCCACCAGAAGGAATTCAGGCGAGCGAGCTGGTCGGCCTTGAATCGGATCAAATCGCTGGTCGGGTCGGCCTGCAGCTTGGGAGCGGGAAACGGTTTCAAATCATCGACGAATCGAGGCGGCGCGAGTGCGCGATTCGACGCTTCCTCGCGGACGAACAGGTTCATCACGACGGCGGTGCCGTAGTCGACGAGAACCGTCGTCACAATCAGGGCGACGGTGAAGATCACCAGACCCTTGATGGAGAGAATGTTCCCCTCGTGCCCAGGCTGGCCCCGCAACGTCGCGCCGGTTTGCGGCACATAATCAGCCATGCTGGACGCCTCCCTCACGCTTGAGAACCCGAACCAGATTCATGTCGTTCAAGGGAACGAGTGGACGCTGCTTGATCCGATGAATGTAGTACCAGACGCACACGCCGCCAATCCCCACAACGGCGGCGAGGCCCAGGAAGATGTCGGCCCAAGCGATGTGCGGGCTCTTGTAATCGTTGGTCGACGGCACCACCTGCCATGTCAGGTCGAGGAATCGCATGGCCAGAATCCAGAGCGCCACCCGAACCAGGTAGTTGGTCCGTCTCTTGCCGTCGCGGTAGAGCAACAGGAAGAACGGCAGGAAAAAGTGAAAGATCATGAGCCCCGCCACGAGCAGCTCCCAGCCGCCGCGGGTGCGCCTCAGATACCAGGGGATCTCCTCGATGAGATTACCGCTCCAGATGATGAGGAACTGAGAAAACGACATGTAAGCCCAGAGCATCGTGAACGCGAGCATGAGCTTGCCGATGTCGTGCAGACGTTCCGGGGTCACGACCTGGTTCATCGATTTCGAGCGCTCAAGAACGGTGCACACGACGATCATGCAGGAAAGCGTCGTGAGCACGTCGCTGATGATGTAAATCACGCCGTAGATCGTCGAGGTCCAGCCCAGATCCAGCGACATCCCCCAATCGACGGCGGCGAACGTTGCCGACATGAACATGAGAAAGAGCGCCGGCCCGGCGATCGCGCCCATGCGGCGACTGGGGCCGTGGTCGGACTGTGCGTCTTGCTGGGCCGACCAGTGGTTAATGATGACGGCCAGGAAGCCCCAGAAGACGAAATAAGCGAGCGCTCTGAGCAGGAAAAAATTCACGTTCAGGTAGGGCGTGTGGAATTCCTCGTGGCTCGCGGCGTCGGGCTGCGCCCAGGGGTAAAGGGTCCTGACGCCCACGGCCAGAGGCAAGAAAAACGCCGCCAGGGGCAGGATCAGGGTAGCGCCGGCTTCGAGGGGACGGCGGACCATCACGCCCCATGAGCCGCCGACCAGGTGATGCAGCAAGGTCAGACCGATCGATCCCAGCGCGAGCGCCAGCCAGAACAGAAACCCGATCAGATAGCCGTGATAAAAATGCGCGGGCGCCACGAGCCACGCCACAAACGAGATGATCAAACCGGCGGCGGCGCACACCAGGGCGCGTTGCTGGTAGACGCCCAGGCGCTCGAGAGTCGGCTCGTCGATCATGATCGTGGGATACGTGCTCATGGACGGCCTCCTTCGAGCTTGGCCCGATCGGCGGCGGAGAGCTCGTCGGCCCGCACGCGCTGGCTGAGCTGCAAAGCCTGAATGTAGGCGACGATCGCCCAACGATCGTGCACCTCAACTCGGGCCGCGTACGAATACATGGTGCCGAATCCTCGTGTGATCACGTCGAAATAATGCCCCGGCGGTTTCTTACGCGTCTCTTCGGAATGATAGGAGGGCGGAGGCTTGAACCCGCGCTCAACGACCATGCCCTTGCCGTCGCCGAGTTCGCCGTGGCACGGGGTGCAGTAAATGCGAAACCGTTCCTGGCCGCGAATCAGGAGAGCCCGGTCGACAGGGATCGGCACTTGCTCGGCGAGCTTGTCGCCGATCTTGCCGGTGGCGTAAAGTTCCTTCGACTTTTCGACGATGGCGCCGCGCGGGACGGTCCCCTCGACGAACGTGCGGGACGACGCCCCGTTATCGAAGAACTCGCTCGCCTCATACGCTTCGTAACGCGGCTGGTCGTACATCTCGTTGCGACAACCCGCGGCCGCCAGCAACAAGACGGCCGCGCCCAGCGACAGCCGCGCCGACGATCGCCCCAGGGGTCTCACGCCGCGTCCGCCGTCCTCGTGATCAAGTAGCCCACGTCTCATGAGTCTTCCGCCTCGCGGTCTCCGGGGTCGCTCTCAACGGGAACGACGGAAAGGGACTTTGGTTCGAACCCCTCGAGGAACCCCTTGACGCCCTCGGTCTCGAACATGGGGTCGCTAGACTCGATGCACAAAAAGAAGCGATCGCTCGACGCCGAGTCGAAATTCGCCGCGTTGAACACGGGATGATAGGGCTTCGGCAACCCGTTCAAGATCAACATGCCGAGAATCGAGGCGAACGCCGAGAACAGAATCGTCAGCTCGAACGTGATCGGCACGAATGCCGGCCAACTGTTGAGCGGGCGCCCGCCGACGTCGATCGGATAGTGGACCACGGCCGAAAACCACTGCATCATGAAGCCGGTCGCTCCTCCGGAGAGCCCTCCCAGCAACACGATCAGGGGAACCCGGTTCTTGGTGAACCCCATCGCCTCCGCCAATCCGTCGACCGGGTGCGGACTGTAGGCGTCCATCTTGCGATAGCCGGCCGCGTAGGCGGCCTCGGCGGCCGCGAGGATGTCGGCCTCGTGCTCAAACTCCGCGATCACGCCGTGGACGGCGTCGGTTTCAGTCTCGGCTTCGTGGCTCATGAACCAGTCTCCGGCGACGCCTCGGTCGTTCGCCCATGTCCATGCTGAGTCTTGTGCACCAGCTCCCGCATCTCGGTGATCGAGATCGCCGGCAGGAACCGAATGAAGAGAATGAGCAGCGTGAAGAAAAATCCAAGCGTGCCGTAATAGGTCGCGTAATCCCAGACCGTCCCGTGGTACATGCTCCACGAGGAGGGGAGGAAGTCGCGATGCAGCGACGTGATCACGATCACGTACCGCTCGAGCCACATCCCGATGTTGACGATGATCGAGACGACCCAGAGCAATCCCACGTTCGACCGCGCCCACTTGAACCAAAGAATCTGCGGGGCGAGTACGTTGCAAAATACCATCATGCGCCAGCTATGAGCATATGGACCGAAAGGTCGGTTGTAGAGCAGCGCGAATTTCTCGAAGCTGCTGCTGCCGTACCAGGCCATGAAGCCTTCCATGAAATAGCCGTAACCGACCATCAGGCTCGTGGCCAGAATGATCTTCGCCATGTTGTCCAGATGGCGAGCGGTGATGTAGTCGTACAGCCCGTACCAGGCCCGAAAAGGAATGGCCAACGTCACCACCATCGCGAAGCCCGAGAAGATGGCCCCGGCGACGAAGTACGGCGGAAACACGGTCGTGTGCCAGCCGGGCAAGACCGACACGGCGAAATCGAGCGACACCACCGAGTGCACCGAAACGACCAGCGGCGTCGCCAATCCGGCCAGGATCAAATACGCCGTCCGGTAGCGGTGCCAATGCTTGGCCGACCCGTTCCATCCCAGCGCGAAAACGCCGTAGCCCATCTTCGCCCAGCGATTCTTGGAGCGATCACGGAACGTCGCCAGATCGGGGATCAGGCCGACGTACCAGAAGATCACCGAGACCGTGCCGTACGTCGAAACCGCGAACACGTCCCAGACCAGCGGACTGCGCCACTGCGGCCAGAGACCCATGGTGTTGGGATACGGCATCAGCCAGTAAAAAAGCCAGGGACGACCAAGGTGCAACAGCGGAGACATGCCCGCGCACGCGACGGCGAAGAGAGTCATCGCCTCCGAGAAGCGATTGATCGACGTTCGCCAATCCTGCTTGAGCAGAAGCAAGATCGCCGAGATCAGCGTCCCGGCGTGGCCGATGCCGATCCACCAGACGAAGTTGACGATCGCGAACCCCCACATGACGGGGACGTCAATCCCCCACACACCGACTCCCTGGAACAGGAGATAGGCGGCCGCGGTGAACAGAGTCATCACGAGCGAGAAACCGACGCCCAGACAGAGAAACCAGCGCCCTTCGTAAGGACGAACGAGCACCATGTCGCTGAGCTGGTCGGTCACCGTCGTGAACGTGTGGCCGGGCGCCAGGACCGCCGCAGGGGCGGACGACGATTCAGGCTCTTGGGGATGCATCGCGGGCGATCGCCTCGATCTCGGGGTTGGGGTTGCGCAGCTTCGCGAGATACGTCGTTCGCGGCCGCGTGTTCAGTTCGGAAAGCAAGGCATAATTCCGCGGACTGGCCTTGGCCTTGTTCACCGACGCCTCGGGGTCGTTCAAATTGCCAAAGACGATCGCCTTGGTCGGGCAGACCCCCTGACAGGCCGTCGTCACCTCGTCGCCGCCGACCCGCCGGTTCTCGATCTCGGCTCCGATCCGCGCGCCGTTGATTCGCTGAACACAATATGTACACTTCTCCATCACACCCCGGGTGCGAACCGTCACGTCCGGGTTCTGGAGCATCTTGAGCGTGGGATGGGTGGTGTTGAGCGCATAATGAAAGAAATTGAACCGCCGCACCTTGTAGGGACAATTGTTCGAGCAGTACCGCGTCCCCACGCAACGGTTGTAGGTCATCTCGTTCAGACCCTCGACGCTGTGCGTGGTGGCCCCGACCGGGCAGACGATCTCGCACGGGGCCTTCTCACACTGCATGCACGGAATGGGCTGAAAGTCGATCTTGGGATCGTCGATGTTCTCGCCCTCGAAATAACGGTCGATCCGCAGCCAGTGCATCTCGCGCGAAGCCAGCACCTGGTCGCGGCCCACGACCGGAATGTTGTTTTCGGACTGACAGGCCACGACGCACGCATTACAACCAATGCATGCGTTCAAATTGATCGCCATACCCCACGAATTGCCCTCGCCGGCCTCGTGCCGCCGCCGGGGCTCGGGAGTCTCAAACAAGGTCTCGCCGCGGGCGCCCTCGTGCTCGCCCTCCTGCGCGAAAGCGGGCTCCTCCTTGTATTCGGCTAGCGTCGCCGTGCGGACGAGATTGCGCCCTTCCATGTTATAGTGAGCATGTGTCAGGGCCAACCGAGCGCGTTCGCCGGTCTTGGCGATCTTCACCCCCGCAACGGACCAGGGATTGGCCGACGTCCTGAGCACGCCCACGTCGACTCCGACGCCGTCGCCGACCTTGCCCGCGCGGCGGCGGCCGTGACCCAGATGGACCGTCACGGTCCGGGCGGCCTGCCCGGGCGCGATCAACACGGGCAGCTTGATCGAGCGGCCGTCCACCGTGACCTCGGCCACGTCAGCCCAGCCCTCGTTTTCATTTCTCAGGCCCAGACGCTCGGCAACGGCCGGCGCGACCAGGAGGGCGTTGCCCCAGGTGAGATTCGTGAGCGGCTTGGGGAGCTCTTGGAGCCAGCCGTTGTTGGCGTAACGCCCGTCCCACACTGTGGGATCTGGCCGGAACACAAGCTCCATCACGTCGTCGCCGACGGTCGCGATCGGCTTCGCCCCCGGAAGCGGGCGCGGCGCGGCGGGCACCGGCTTGTAGCCCGTGCCCACGATCACACCATCCCGCAGCGAGATCTTCCAGACCGTATCGAAATCGGCCGCCTTGAGCCTGTTCCGCCAGTACTCGCGGATCAAATCGAGGCTCGACTTCGAGGGATCTCCCAGGAACAGTGCCATGATCTCATGAGCCGTCTTTCCCTTGAAGAGCGGCGCGATCAGGGGCTGCTGGATCGTCGCCGTGCCATCGAATGCCAGCGGGTCGCCCCACGATTCCAGGGCGTGTGCCGCCGGTACGTGCCAGTGGCAGAGCGCGGCCGTTTCATCGTGATACAGACCCAGATGGATCCGCTGCTTCACTCGGTCGCTCGCAAGCGCACCCGCGAAGTCGAGGTTTCCCGGGGCGTCGTACGCCGGGTTGCCCCCCAGAATCACCAGCGTCTCGACCAATCCGGCGTTGATGTCCTTCACCAGCTCGGCGATTGACGCCGTCTGATTCGCTGGACCGGCGTCGATCCGCGGCAAGAGCTCGATCGTCTGGCCAAAGTTCCCGAGAGCATGATTGATCAGGTGGCCCAAGGCGTGAATCTCGGGCGGTTGGTTGTCCCCGATCAAGATCAGACTCTTACCAATACTGGCCTTGAGGTCGGCCGCCATGGCCTTGAGGATGCGGCCCGCCTGCGTGAGCCGCGGCGGAAACACCACGTCGCTTGAATAGCCGCTCACACCCACGAGCCCGGCGAGCTTCTCGACCAGGAACGCGACGTCGTCCGAGGCGACCGGAGACCGATGATCGGCCGAGCCTCCGGTCACGCTCGGAGTGGACTCAAAGACATACAGCCGGTTCATCGGAGCCGCCCCAGGAGCGTCGACGTCGCGCCGCTTCGAGAAAGCCCGGGCGTCCTTGATCCGACCCGGCCCCGAAACCAGAAAGTCGGAATCGAACGCCGCGATCACATTGGCTCGCTCGATGTGATGGAGCGATTCGTAAACTTCGCCATACGCAAGCGTGCTGCCGGCCCGAACCGAGTCTCGCGAGACCGACTCGTAGGCGTGCCACTTGGCCTCGGGGAAGGTCTTCAGAAGGTTCGCGAACTGCGCCTGCAGAGTCGCCGAGGCAACGGTCTGGGTCAAGAATCGCAGCCCCGCCCCCTTCCTGGCGAGATACTTCTCACGGGCGTCCAGAAGAGCGGTCTGAAGACGCTCCCAGATCTCGACCCGGCCGCTGTGCAAGAGTGTCTGGGAACGGTCGGGGTCGTAGAGTCCGAGCATGTCCGCCTGCGCGAAAAGGTCGGTCGCACCCAGGCTGGCGGGGTGGTCGGGATTCCCTTCGACCTTGACCGGCCGGCCCATGGCGCTCTTGACCAGAACGCCGGTGGCGAACCCCATGTGGGTCAGGGCCGACGCGAAGTAGATCGGCTTTCCCGACGCCAAAAGCTCGGGCGCTTGCACGTAGGGGACGACGGCCTCGGGGGGCTGATAGGCGCAGCCGCTGATCCCGCCAAGAGCCAGCGAGGCACCCATGTATTTGAGGAAGTCGCGGCGACTCGCGTCATCCAGAACCTCGACCCCAGGGTCGGCGAACTCGCCCAGGTCGGAACTCACGCCCGCGCCGCCGCGAGCGTACTCCTCGAGATGCCGCCACAACATCGGCCCACGCTCCCGGTCGCCGCGGCGCTCGGCCGCCTCGCCAGGGTCGTCCAGAATAGGAAGCTCAATCATGTGCGGGGTTCCAGGCTCCTGGCCATGCTCGTGGATATGGCTCATCGGTGGCACACCGAGCAATTGATCAGACGATCGGAGTCGATGTGATTCTCGTTCACCAGCTCGCGACCCTTCGCCAGTTGTTCTTGAGACGACAGCACGAGGTCCATCCGGGTGACATCTCGCTTGTCGCGCAGGTGTTCTTCCGGGTGCTGATGACAGTTCAGACACCAGGCCATGGTCATCGGCTCAGCCTTCCAGGCCAGCGGCATCTTATCGACCTGACCGTGGCAGGAGACGCAGCCCACCCCCTTCTGGACGTGGATCGAGTGATTGAAATACACGAAATCGGGCATGTCGTGCACTCGGGTCCACGAGATCGGCTTGTTCTCGGCCAAACTCGAACGCACGGGCTCGAGCATCGCCGTCGCTCCCCAGATCTGGGAGTGACAACTCATGCACGTGTAAGTGGGTGGCAGACCGGCCGACGCCGAGGTCTCGACCGTGTTGTGGCAATAGCGGCAGTCGACCCCGACGCCGCGAATGTGGTGTTCGTGCGAGAACGGCACGGGCTGGGTCCGCACCACATTGACCCCCGTCTGGTAGGGCGACCCGCTGAACCCGTAGAGCCCGCCCAAGGCTAGATTCGCGCCGATGACCAGCACGGCAATCGAGGTCCTGGCCAGCGTGTTCGCGCTCGGATGAAAAATCTGAGACATGTACTTCGAACCGACCTCCTCGAGTCTGGAAAAGTCTCACCGGGCCGCCGTCACGAATAAGATGAACCAATCGGCCCTGACTTTCAACCTCGATTTCGCCATCGCCCCGTCGACAACCTTCTGTACGAGGACCGCTCCCGCAACGCATCTCTTAGGAGGGATAATAGCTAGGCGGAACACCGCCAGCCAAGAACCCGGTCCCATTTCAGGAATTTTGAAAAAGACGAAAGGATCGCCTTCTTGGGAATCTTCGGAGCGTTCGAAATCATTGTTCCGGATTGCTCTTGATGCGAGCGATCGGTGGCGTGGGCGCTCCGCCTTTCCGCGCGGCTCGCCCCGGCCCGCTCGAGCCCCTGCGCCGGCACGTTCGCAGCCCATCCCCGGGGCTCTCGCGAGCACGATCGCGGACGCGCTGAATCGAGGATCGTCCACTTGAATTCGAGAGCTTTCACGGCTTCGGAACTCCCTGGAATCGCGGCCTCGCGAGGGGCGTCTAAACGTCGGCGAGCCGGCCGGTCGAATCGCCCAGACGGGGGATCGACCCAGCCCCCATGCGATCTAACATGCTTAAATAAAGATTTGTCATTGGTTGAGCGGGATGCTTGATGAATCGTCCGGGCTTGAGCGCCCCGCCCCCCCCGCCGGCCAGGATCACGGGCAGGTTGTGGTGGGTGTGGGCGTTGCCATCGGCGTTGCCGCTGCCGTAAACGATCATGGAATTGTCGAGCAGCGAGCGGCCGTCCAGATCCTTGACCGCGGCGGCCTTCTCGAGGAAGCGGGCGAATTGGCGGAGATAGAACAGGTCGATCTGGGCGATCTTGTCCATCATCTCGCGCCGGCCCATGTGGTGCGAGAGATTGTGGTGCCCCTCGGCGACGCCGATCTCGGGGAATGCGCGGTTGCTCCCCTCGCTGGCGACCAGGAAGGTCGCGATCCGGGTCGAGTCGGTCTGGAACGCCAGGAGCATCATGTCGTACATGAGCTGGATGTGGTCCTGGTAGCCCGCCGGGATTCCCGCCGGGGTTTGGACGTCGGGATTGGGGACGTCCTTCTCGGTCTCGGCCCGGGCGATGCGCCGCTCGATGTCGCGCACCCCCGTCAGGTATTCATCGAGCTTGCGCCGGTCGCGGCCGCCCAGCGAGCGCTCGAGCGCCTGGGCGTCGGCCGCGACGAAGTCGAGAATCGAACGCTCGCGTTCCCCGCGCAGGGCGAGGGTGGCCGCGCGCTCGCTGGGAGCGCCCGCGCCGAAGAGCCGCTCGAACAAGAGCCGGGGATTCGGCTCGGGGGCCAGGGGCGAGGTCGGACCGCGCCATGCCAGATTATATTGATATGCGCATGAGTATCCAGAGTCGCAATTGCCCGACTTGCGCACCGAGTCGCAGGTGAGCTCGAGCGAGGGGAACCGGGTGAAATGGCCGATGTGCTGGGCGGCGACCTGATCGACCGAGACGCCGGCGTGGATGTCGGCGCCGGCCGTCTTCTTGACCCGGACGCCGGTCAGAAACGAACCGCTGGCCCGCGCGTGGTCGCCGGGTCCGTCGGGGCCGGCCGTGGCGTTCTTGTGGTCGAGCCCGCCCAGGATCTGGATCTTGCCCTTGACCGCCTCAAGCGGGCGCAGGGTCTCGGAAAGCGCGAAGCTCGAGCCCGGCTCCTTGGGCCACCAGTTGCGCTGATGGACCCCGTTGGGCACGTAGACGAAGGCCGTCCGCATCGGTGCGCGGGGAGGCTCGGACGCCGCCAGCCCGCGGGCCAGGAGCGACTCGAACGACGGCAGGCCCAGGCATACGCCCACCCCACGCAGGAACGCCCGACGATTCGCGGACGCTCCGTCCAACGGGGCCCTGTCCTCTTTGACCTGCTCGTGACTCATGACTTCCCCTTTGCCCAGTTCGTCCGGCCGCTTGGTCGCGGCCCGGACTCGCCCAACGTCTTGCGCCGCTTCTGAAATGGAACCGATTCCACCACTCCCGCCGCCAGCTCGCGAAACCGCCCCTGCCCGCGCTCGAGCCGCTCCACGATGCGATCGACGGCGTCCACGTCGCCTTGATCCAACCCTCGACCAAGTGCATATGTGAGCATTTTCTCTGTCACGCAGCGGTAGAAATCGCTCTGATGCCGCTCCTTCAAGATCCGCTTGAGGTCGCGGGGATTGGCGAACGTTTCGCCGGTGGCGAGCTTGCCCGAGGCGTCGATCGGCCAGGTCCGCTCGGTGTCGCGCCAGAAGCCCAGGGCGTTGTAATTCTCGAACGCCAGCCCCAGCGGGTCCATCCGCGAGTGGCACGATGCGCACAGCGGCTTGGCCCGGTGCAGCGCCATCAGCTCGCGGACAGTGGGCTCGTGGTCCTTGACCGCGCCCTTCGCGTCCTCGAGCGGGGGGATGTTGGGAGGAGGAGGAGGCGCCGGCGCGCCCAGCAGGTTTTCCAGGATGAACTGCCCGCGCTTGACCGGCGAGGTCCGGGTCGGGTTCGAGGTGACCATCAGAAACGACGCCTGGGTGAGCACGCCGCCCCGGCGCCCGTCCTTCGGGAGATCGACCTTGCGCATCTCGGCGCCGCTCACACCCTTGATCCCGTAGAGATCGGCCAGCCGGCTGTTCAAGAAGCTGTAATCGGCGTCGATCAGATCGAGCAGCCCGCGGTTTTCGCGCGCGATGTACGCAAACAGCATTTCGGTCTCGCGGCGCATCGAGCGTCTGAGCGCCTCGTCAAAATTGACGCGCATGCGGGCGGACTCGGCTTGCATGATCGAGCGGGCGTTGATCGACACGGTCTCGGCGTCGCGGGTCTCGAGCCACTGGCCCACGAAATTGCGCACGAACATGTCGAAGCGTGGACTCGAGAGCATCCGCTCGACCTGGGCGGCCAGATGCTTGCGCAGCTCGCCCCGAGCGGCCAATTCGAGCAGCGTGTCATCGGGCATCGTCGACCAGAAAAAATACGAGAGCCGCGAGGCGAGGCTGTATTCGTCGATCAGGGCGTACGGAGACGCGCTCCCGTCGTGGGGAACTGGCTCGATGCGGAAGAGGAATCGGGGCGAGGCGAGTACGGCGACCATCGCTCGCGCCACGCCCCCCTCGAACTCCACGCCCGGGCTCTGATAGACCCGCTCGGCCAGAGCGGTCAAGCGCTCGAGGGTGTCGGGCTCGACCGGCCGCCGGAAGGCGCGCGAGGCGAATTGCTTGAGGATCTCGCGTGCATAATCGCGCCGCTCGGCCGCGCGAGCGGGGGACTCGCCCCGGAAGAACCAGCGCTCGTAGCCCTCCGGACGCGCCCAGAGCTTGGGATCGAGCGGCCCCTCGACGCCGACCGCCTGAACCCGGAAAAAGACGTCGTTCACCCGCTTCTTGTCGGTCTTGATCGGCTCGAGATCGAACGACAGCCCGTGGTCGCCCGCCGTCAGAGCGCGGTTCACGACATATCGGAACGTCTTACCATCGTGCCATGAGTACGTCTCGGCCACGATCTCCTTGCCATCGAGCTTGCCCGAGACCTTGGCACGACCCGGGTCGAAATCGAACGAGCCGTTCACGGCCAGCTCGAGCACCAGCCGATAGTCGCCGGCCTTGTCGATCGAAAACCCGCGCGACAGCTTGCCCGGCTTGTAGAACGACAACCGATCCCCCGCCCCCCCCTCGACCTTGAAGCCGACCCCGCGGATCGTTTTTTGGGGCATGACCCGGGCCACGACGGGCACGGTCTTGTCCACGATCGTCTGGGCCGCCTGCAGGTATTTTTCCATCAGCAGGGGCGAGATCGACAGCACGTCGCCGATGGTATCGAAGCCATAGCCGGTGTCGTCGGGCGGGAATTCCTCGTCGGTGCGGAAATCGAAACCGGTCAGGTCGCGGATCGTGTTGCGGTATTCGACCCGATTGAGCCGGCGGATCGTGACCCGGCCAGGGTCGGGGTCGCGGGGGTCGATCCCGAAGACGTCGCGCTTGATCCAGGCCTCGAGCCGCCCAAGCTCGTCGTTCGAAGGCCGGTCCTTGCCCGCCGGCGGCATGATCCCCAGCCGCACGTTTTTCAGCACCTTGAACCACATCGCCTGATCGGCCAGAAGGGCTTGCTCGCCCCGCGGGCCGTCGAACGAAACTTCCCCCTTGCTCGCCCCCTCGGCGTGGCAGCGATAGCAATAATCGATCAAGATCGGCTGGATCTCGTCCTCGTATCGTTTGCTCCCCGGCTCGTCGCCTCGGACCGCCGAACCGGACCACCCCAGCGCCACCACGAGCGCCAATCGCAAACCCGCCGACCGGCCAGGGTGGCCAGCAACCACGATCAAGCCCTTCGCGTGATGAATCCAACTGGTGGGGAGCATGGTTTGGGCGCGTGCTCGCTCAACAGGGGCGGGATGGCGGGATGGCCGACGGCCTCTTAATCTTATCGAATCGCCGGCGAGGATTAAACAAGAATCCAACGTGCGGTTGATCGATACGTGCTCTTCATTCTTGATCAGCGTCGCCGGCGCCGGGAAGGGCCGGCTCTCATTCTGATGGGATTGAGCCCACCTGGCCAATTCGCACCAGCAGCGATCGCCGTCATTCGACGCCACGGTTGGCACACCGTTCGTTGTGTGCCGCGCTGGGCGCAAATCGCCTGGGAACCGCATCGGCCAGCGTAATTGAAAGGGATCTTGGGTTTTCCGATTCCCGGAGCCGATTTCGGCCTGGCACAAAGCGTGGCAGTTGGTGGCAGCCTTGGGGCGGGGTTTCCGTGTGCCGCCTCGCCGAGACGGGCGGGTGCCGGCCGCGGCGGTTTCCGGGCGACCCGCTGGCACGGAAAAGTCCTTAACGTGGTCGCTCAATCGGTGCTTCATCCCGAGGCAGCCTAACGAGTTGTGGTGAACGGACGACTTCATGACGGGGTCTCGGGACCGAGAGGTTGGAATGAGCGCCCTCCAGGGTCGACCTGACCGTCGCCCCTTGGCTGTGCCCGAGGAGCGATGCCGTGCCGTGGTCGCTCGGCGGGTCGCGCGCATTCCTTGGCTTCTCGAGCAGGCTAGCGCGCAAGATCGCTCCCGTTATGGAAACCGCGCCTGATTCGCGTGCTCAATCGACGGACGTTCTTTCCTAATAACGAGTTGTAATCCGTCAGAAAGTTTGGATCGGCGTATTTGATCGCGGCCGTCACCCAGAACCTGGCCAGGGCTTGCCGCCTGTGGTTGGCCGTTCGGTGGGCGTCTCAGAACCACCAGCAATGTCTCCCTTGGCCCCGCCCCCTCTGGGATCGCCTCCTTCATCCTTGTCCGGCGGATTTCGGTAACATCTCGAAAAACTTGATCGATTCGTAGCGAGGATCTCTCGACTCGACCCAGCGAGTGAGCGAGGACGACGCGATGGCCACACTGGAGCCGGTTCCTTGTCCGCGATCTGGCGCAGCATGCCCGAGCGATGACGCGGCGGAACTCCGCGGGCCGTCCCAAGCCCGAAGCGGGCAGAGCGACGATCTCCCGGCTTCCCCGTCGTTCTTCGAGAGGGTGAGGCGCAATCTGACGGGGACCGCGTCGGTCGCGGCCGTGGTCGCGTTCCTTTTGGCGGGCCTCGGGCGCGGGAGTTCGCGGGTGCAGCCGCCGGACGACGCCGTCGCTCACGACAACCTCGGCAACGCCCTGCTAGACCAGGGAAAGCTGGAAGAGGCAGCCAGCCGCGGAATTCCGCGCGGCGATCCGGATCAAGCCCGACTACGTTGAGGCCCACGACAACCTCGGCGCGGCCCTGCGAGTGCCTCATTCACACTTAATCTTCGGGTAGAGCCGCTTTGTTTTTGTTCGGGCGTCGCTGAATGGGATTGGCCGCGCGTGCGGGGATTGTTCGGCGCGGGGCTCCGACCGCCGAGTAGGCTTGGATCGCAGATCGAAGTCTGGACGAGGCCCCCGTCCGCCGCGGCGGATTCGGTGCGTGCAACGCCCTTGCCGAGCAAGATGAGGCGCAAGCGTCGACCACTCTCAGACGACCGGATTTGAGCTCGCCGCTCCAGCAATGATCCGTGCGGATGTGTCTTGTCGACGGCGGAAAGCAAGTGGCTGTGATTCGTGCTGTCGGTCAACCGCGCTCGTCGCCCCAGAACCTGGCCAGGATTCGCCGGCCGAGAGGGGCCGGACGGTGAATGTCTGGGTACGACGACTGACGGACAGTCGCCAAGCCCGGACCAACTCGCGATCCACTACCCGCGCATTTCCTGACCCCGCTCTCCCTGGCCATGCCCTCCCATCTTGATCGAGCGGGCCAGGCTCGAGATCGCATCCCAGACCGTCGACCGGCTGGGGACGGGCGCGGGGGGCGGGGACGGGAAGACCGTTCCGAATTCGCCGGCGTCGTCCAGGTTCGAGGCAGTCTCGGCCAGGTGCGAGTCGGCCACGCCCGTGAGGGCGGGCTCGGCCGGCCTGGGCGCCCAGAGACACGGCCGATCGGACGAACGAAAGGGCTCGAGCTCCCGCGCCAGCTCGCCGCAGCTCGCCAATCGGGCGGCCGGGTGCTTCGCCAACATCTTGAGGCAGACCGCGGCCAGACGGGGGTCGAGATCCGGAACGTAGCGCCGGGGCGTGGGAATGGTGCGTTTGAGGATCTGGCCTCGGACCTCGTCGGCCGTCGCCCCCTGGAATGGCGTGCGCTTGCACAAGAGCTCAAAGAGCAGCACGCCCAGCGCGTACTGGTCGGAATGGGGTCCAATCTGGTCGGAGAGCCCGGCAACCTGCTCGGGCGACATGTAAAACGGCGTGCCCATCCGCGTCCCCGCCCGGGTCGCGCTGGGGTTGCCCAGGCGGGCGAGGCCGAAATCGATCAGCTTGACCTGATCGCCCAGCGCGAGCACATGTGCTGGCTTGAGGTCGCAATGGACGACGCCCCGCGAGTGGGCCTGGTGCAGAGCGCCCGCGAGGTCCACGACGACCGAGACGGCGTCTTCGGGGGGCATCCATTTGTTGAGCTTGCGAGCCTTGGCCAGGATCGATTCGAGGTCGCGGCCGTTCACGAATTCGGCGGCCAGGAACCGGGGGTGGGCGTCGAGCCGCGAGTCGTGATAGGCGACGATGTTGGGGTGCCTGAGCGTGGCCAGGCCGCGGGCCTCGGCGGCGAACCGCTCGATCAGCCCGGGGTCGAAGGTGACGTGGTCGCCGGGGATCTTGAGGGCGACCTCGGCCTGATTCACAGCGTCAAGGGCCTGATAGACAGCACCGAAGGAGCCCCCGCCCAGCCGGCGGCGGATCAGGAACCGATCGGCCCACGTTTCGCCGGGCTCGAGCGGCCGCGGGGGCTCGGCGGGGGGCTGGGGATGGGCGCGGGCGGCCGCAAGCGCGAAGGCCGCGGCGCGCGCAGCGGCCTTGTACTCCGCGCGGGACGTCGCGCGCGGGCCGACCGGGTCGGGCACTCCCTTGTATTTGATGATCTTGGAACAACCCGGACACGCCAGCTTGCCGCTCTTTCCCCGCGGAATCTCGATCTTACGACCGCACGCGGGATTCGGGCAGTTGATGACAACCGGCATCGTGGTCGTCCCTTGTTCGTTCGCCCTGATCGCGGCCCGCGCCGGGGAGACAAATCAAAGGGGTCATGACTCGTGGCTATTGTCACAGACCCTTATGCGATAAAGCATATTGGAACGGCGTCAGGGCCGTTCGCGCAGCTCGCGGATCCAGATATTGCGGAACCGGACGGGGTTGCCGTGATCCTGCAGCACCAGCGGACCCTTCGGTCCGTGAGCCGTGTATTTGGCCAGGGTCCGGTACGCCATCGGGGCCAGGATCGGGGTGTGATGCTGGACCAGAACCCCGTTCAAGAGCACCGTGACATGGGCCCGCGACTGGACCGAGCCGTCGTCCTTGAAACGAGGCGCTGTGAACATGATATCGTATGTCTGCCATTTGCCGGGTTCGCGGCAGGCGTTGACGAGCGGGGGGAACTGGCCGTAGACGGCGCCCGCGTGGCCGTCGGCGTAGGTGGGGTTGTGATAGTTGTCGAGAACCTGGATTTCGTAGCGGCCGAAAAACAGCACGCCGCTGTTGCCGCGGCCCTGGTCGTCGCCGCGGGGCGGGGTGGGCTCGGCGAATTCGAGATGGAGCTGGCAGTCGCCGAATTCTTGCCGGGTGCGGATCACGCCGCCGCCGGCCCGGATCACGATCGCCCCCTCCTTCACGTCCCAGCGGGCCGACCCGCCCCGGTCGTCGCTCCAGGCCGAGAGATCCTTGCCGTCGAAGAGCACGACCGCGTCGGAGGGCGGCTTGCCGGGCTCGTCCTGCGTACCGCATGTACCCGGGGTCACGACCGGGGGGAGCGGGCGATCGCTGTCGTGGACATGCCACTTGCCCCCGGGGAGCATCGGCGTATCCTTGAAACCATGCTTGGTTTTGGCTGGCTTGTCCTGGCCGACGACAAGGCCGGCCGTCGCCAGAGCGACCGAGATCGCCCCCATGAATACCACACGACTCCAGCGCCCTGGCATATTGCGGCTCCTGATCCCGGTTTCGGTCGGCCGACGCGCGCGGGCGGCGCGCGAGGCCGGAGAGTTTTCGTCAATCCTAACGGGCGCGAGAGGCCGATTCCAGCAGTCCGATTTGATTCGCCGCGTTCCCAGGAAGGAGGCTCGCATGGTTCCCTGGCGTCGGTGGTTGGCCGCGGGGCTTTTCTGGATCGTCGCGTTGCCGGGGCCGGTTGGCCAGGCGTTTCCGCCGCGGAGGACGACCGCGGGTCAGGATTTCGCCGTGGTGGCCTATCTGCCCGACTATCGGCTCGATCGGGTCGACCCCCGTGCGGCGGTCGGGGTGACGGACCTTGTCTTTTTCTCGATCGAGGCCAGGGCCGACGGATCGATCGACGCGCGGCGGCTTTCGGATAAGGCTTTGAAGATACTCGAGCGCTTCAAGAAAGAAAACGGAACTCGGGTTCACGTGGCCGTGGGCGGCTGGGGACGGTCGGGGGGCTTTGCCCGGCTTTCGCAAGACGCCAGGGCCAGGGCGCGGTTTGTTGGCGAGCTCGTCCAGCTTTGCGAGAAGTACGGCCTGGACGGCGTGGATCTGGACTGGCAGCATCCCCGGAACGACGCCGAGAACGCCGGTTACGCCGCCCTGCTCGCCGAGCTCAAGACCGCGTTCGCGCCCCGGAAGCTCTTGCTCTCGGCCGCCCTGGCCGATTGGCAAGATCCGGGACCAAGGGCTTACCAGGCTCTCGACCGCATTCACGTGATGGCCTACGACCACGACGGACCCCGGCACGCGACCTTCGACCAGGCCAAGGCCGACGCGCTCACGTTCGTCGAGCGCGGGGTTCCGCGCTCGAAGATCTGCCTGGGCCTGCCGTTCTACGGTCGGCGCTCGACCGATTCCCAGGTTGAATCGAGCTATGCCGAGATCCTCGCCAGGCATCACCCCCAGGCCAGTGCCGACGAAGCCGGGGGATTCTCTTTCAACGGTCCCGAGACGATCGCGCGAAAGACCCGTTTCGCGCATGACGAGGGCCTGGGCGGGGTGATGATCTGGGAGCTCGGGCAAGACGCGTCGGGGAAGGATTCGCTGCTCGAGGCGATCAGGCGAGCAGGGCGCTGAGCACCTCGCCCTCAATCGATCTGATACTGAAACCCCCCGCCGGCGTCGACCGCGACATGAACCCGGTTGATCGGTCGACCCTGGGCCATCCGGCCAAGGATCTCCGCCGAAATCGCGGGGAGCAGCGTCCGCGTCAAGATATGGTCGACATTCCGTGCCCCGCTTTCAACCTCGCGGCAACGGCCGACGATCTCAGCGACGAGCTCGGCGGGGTAGCTCAATTCCGCGTTGTGGTTTTGCCGCATCCGATGGCGGATTCGCTCGAGCTGGAGCTCGACGATTCCGCGCATGACGGCGTTGCTGATCGGATAATACGGAACGACGATCATCCGGCCCAGGAAGGCTTGATTGAAGATGGGCGCCGCGGGCGTGGGCGAATGTGTTCCCATGCCCATGGCGACGCCCGCCCGAGCCGCGCCCAGGGCGCTCGCCGCCACGCGCGACCCTGAGCGATGACGGCGCGGGCGAAACGGATGAGGTACTCGGGGGAACGCAAACGGGGGCGAAGGAGGATCACGCCGACCGTCGCTGGTCGTCCCAGTCGGAACGCGAGCTCCCCAAAGTCCTTGTCAAAGGTCAGAAGCACACGGCTCTCGGCCACGGCGAGGGCCAGAACGATCTCGTCGGCGGAGCCCGAACCCGCCTCCTGGATCCAGGCGACATCGTGCCCGTCGGCCCTGAGCGCCATCACGACTTCGGCTGGAACGTTCTCGTTCGCCAGAAGTTTCAGCACGCTACACCGTCAAGGGATCGATGCGTTCGCTCTTCAACAGGTCGGCGGCGTCGTGGAGGGCCGCCTGAAGATCCTCGCCGGTCAGACCGGGATAACTCTTGAAGATTTCCTCATGGGGCCAGCCCTCGGCCAGGAGCTCCAGCACAAACTCGACCGCCAGCCTGGTCCCCTTGATGACCGGCTTTCCAGTCAGTATGGCTGGGTCCACCACGATGCGATCCGGCCAGTCCATGATTTGGTCCTGGGTCGGAGACTTTCATCCAACGATTTGGTTCGCCCGCGAGCGGCGCCGTCCGCCAGCGTCACCAGGCGTCATTGTAGCGCGACCAAGCCCGTCATCACAGGCCTTCGAGTACAACCGAGGAAACGCGCCGCGAAGCCTTCACGAACCCCGGGCGGTCGACGACCCCAACGGCTGACGATCGCTGGTCGACCAATCAGCCTATCGAGATTTTCAAGAAAGTGGACTTGACAGCGGTACGACCCTGAGTTCATGATTCAACGCATCAAGATCACCAAGCCTGTAGCATTCGTGTCGCGAGCAAGCGGCCGCGGGAGAGCTCAGGTGAAAAGTGCGGCTCCGATTCAGACGATTCACTCCCCGTCGCCGCGCTTTCCCTATCAGGAAAACGCGGATGTTGGGGCTCGGTCCCTTCCGAGCTTTGCGCGGGGGGGGGGGGGGGGGGGG
>DAIDHE010000398.1 GCA_027459775.1 Planctomycetales bacterium
CATTTCCCCGGCAAAACCGCCGCGGCGGTCGCGACTTCGACCCCGCCGAGTACGAATTGCGTGCGGATCGAAGTCCGGACGACGCCCTGGTTCGTAGTGGGACAGCGACCCCGCCGAGCAAGAAGGAGGCGGAGGCTCACGGCAGACGTCCTTGCGCGGGCCGTTCGTACTCGGCGGGTTCACAGACCCGCGCTGAACATTTTCACAGCCGCGGTTTTGCCGCGGTACTCAGACCCGAATTCTTTACACACGATCCCTATCGCATAACAGATGTCGGGCCGGCCCGCGTTGGGCTACAAGGGGTGATCGCCGGGCTTAAGGGCTAGGTCTCGCTTCCATGGGGATCATGCATGTCACACCGCTTCACAATCCTATCCGCCCAGCCGCACTCCGCCAATTCGTACGACGGATGACATCAATCGCATCGGTCGCCCCTTGCGTGTGGCGAGCGGCGGGTCTAGGATGACGCTTGACCTTCGGCCGGGTCGAGTCGTGCGCGTCGCTCTCGTTGGTTCAGGGATTCCGCGAGCCAAGGCCGGCGGTTTCCTCGTTCGGTGCGGACTTTTCGCCTGGGAGGCAGACCATGGATCGCTATCATCGCCGCGAGTTTCTCGTGGATGTGGGCCGGGGCATGCTGGTCGCGAGCGTCGGGTCGGCGCTGGCGGTGGACCTGGGCCTGGCGCCGCCTGCCCTGGCGGAGGGCCCGGACGGACGCTTGACGTTCGGCTCGATGGAGCCGCTCGTGGACCTGATGCAGGATACGCCCGCCGACCGGCTGCTGCCGATCGTCGTCGAACGGATCAAGGGAGGAGCGGATCTGCGCGAATTCGTCGCCGCGGCGGCGCTCGCCAACGCACGGGCCTTTGGCGGGCAAGATTACGACGGATACCATGCGCTCATGGCGCTCGCGCCGTCGTACCAGATGGCACGCGAAATGCCCCAGGGTCTACGCGCTCTGCCCGTGCTGAAGGTTCTCTACCGCAACACGAACCACATCCAGCAGACCGGCGGCCTGGCGCACGAGACGCTCCATACCGTCGAGCCCGCGCCGTCGGCGAGCGCTGCCGGCGGACCCGAGGCGCTCCGCGACGCGGTGCGCGGGCAAGACATGCAAGGGGCCGAGCGGGCCTTCGCCGCGCTCGTGCGGGGGCCGCTCGACGACGCCTACAACGACCTGCTCTACATCGTCCAGGACAACATCAACGTCCACCGGGTCGTCCTGGCCTGGCGGGCGTGGGCGATGCTCGACCTCACGGGCAAGGAACACGCCCATACGATGCTCAGGCAGTCGGTGCGGTACTGCGTCGACGAGGAGAAAAACCTTCGCGCGTATGCACCCAAGCAAGAGCTGCGGAGCCTGTTGCCCCGGCTGCTCGACTCGTATCACCTCGTCGGCCGCACGGCTGGCGACCGGCGGCCCGACGACGCCTGGGTCGAGAAGATGTGCGACCGCATTTACGCCGCCGACCGCGCGAGCGCCGCCGACGCCGTTGCTGGCGCCCTGGCCGACGGGGTCGCGCCCGAGGTCGTTGGCGAGGCGATTTCGCTGGCCGCGAATCAGCTGGTCTTGCACGATCCCGGCCGGGCCAAGGCCGACTCGCCCGCGAAGCCCAAGGGGAGCGTCCATGGCGCATCGGTTGGCGTCCACGCCCAGGACGCCGCCAACGCCTGGCGGAACATCGCCCGCGTTGGCAACCAGCGCAACTCGGTCGCCAGCCTGATCGTGGCGGCCTATCACACGGCCGGCCAGGCGGGGGGCCTTTTGCCTCAGCCCTATCCGCTCGCCGCCGAGCGCGAAAAGATCCGCGACGTCGCCCCGGATGCCCTGCTGTCCGAGGCCGAGGCCGCGATCAAGGCCGGCGACCAGGCCCGCGCCTGCGCCCTTGTCCATCGTTACGGCGAGCTTGGTAAGTCGGCGCGGCCGGCCTTTGACCTGCTGCTCCGCTATGCGATCAGCGAGGACGGGGCGCTCCACGCCGAGAAGTACTACCGGACCGTCACCGAGGAGTTCGCGACGACCCGGCCGGTCTTCCAGTGGCGGCACCTGGCCGCGCTCGCGCGGGTCACCGCCAGCGAATACGGCCACCCAGCCCCCGGCGTCGACCTGGCCCGGCGGCTGCTCGCAACCTCGTAGACGGCGGCCGCGCTCTCGGAACACGGCCAGAGCCAAAACCAAAACCAAAACCAAAACCAGAACCCAATCCAAGGTCGTGACCAATCAAGAACGACCGATGATTGGGTTCTGGGGAATCGCTCCGCGCACGGCTCGAAAGCTCTCCCGCCGGTCTGATCCGTGTTCCGACCGTGTTCGAACCGTGGCTGAAGAAAACCCGAGAACAACACTTCCGTTGGTCTGATCCGTGTTCCGACCGTGTTCGATCCGTGGCTGAAGAAAACCCGCCCCCCTGAAGAACTCTCCTGTTGGTCTGATCCGTGTTCCGACCGTGTTCGATCCGTGGCTAAAAAAAACCTAACAAATCCCTCTGAAGAGCTCTTCTGTCGGTCTGATCCGAGTTCCCACCGTGGCCGATCGAACCCGCCTTGCCCAGGTTGGGGCGGGTCGCTACAATCCCGCCGCTTTGGCACGTCCGGGCGTCGCGCAGCGCGGCGTTGGGCTGCCTCAAAAGCCCGATCGAGGGAGGGCCAGGGATGGCGAATCTCCACGCCAGGCGAATGCCGGCCGTCGCGGTCGGCCTTGGTTGCTTGCTCGCAAGCACAGGCTGCGTGGAACGGCGGTACACGATTCGGACGGACCCCCCAGGCGCGCTCGTGATCGTCAACGGCGAGGAAATCGGCCCGTCGCCGGCCTCGCGTGGTTTCTATTATTACGGCGATCGCCAGATCACCCTGATCCGCGACGGCTACAAGACCCAGACGATCATTCAACCAATCAAAGCGCCTTGGTTTGACAACTATTTGACCGAGTTTTTCACGGAGAACGCGATCCCGTATCAGTTCCGGGACGACCGTGAGTTCAAATACACGATGGTTCCGTACGAGTCGTCGCCCGAGGGGGCGCTTCGGGACCGGGCCGAGAGTCTGCGCGGGGAGGCGCGGGTTTTGCCCCAGCCCAGGCGGGGCGGGTTTTTGGGCTGGCTCGGATTCTGAGAATCGCGGTCAAACCGACCGGCGCAAGGTCGCGACGCACGAAGGGGAATCGATGGTTCGGTCGCTGTCGCCGTTCGATTCCCATGCTGGCGGGCTGGATTCCAACGGGGATTTCCAGGTCGGCTTGAGCAAATCGGCCGGCGTGGCCGATCTCTTAGTAGAATCACTTGTCTCGACCGGCGCGGCGTGGAGAACACGGATGTGAAGATCGTGGCGGCCGCGATTCAGATGCCGAGCCTGGTGCTGGACGTCACCACCAACGTCCAGCGCGCGGACGACCTCTTGCGCGAGGCTCGGGGCCTGGGTGCGGATCTGGCGGTCTTGCCCGAGCTTTTCAACACCGGCTATAGCCTGTGTCCCGATTTCGGCCCGTTCAGCGAGGATCGGGAGGGGCCGACGATCACCCATCTGCGGCGTCGCAGCCGGGCGTGGCGGATGTGCATCGCCGCCGGGTTTGTCGAGCGAGCTGGCCGCCATCTCTACGATTCGCTGGTCTTCTGCACGCCCGAGGGGGGCGTCGACGTCTATCGCAAGCGCCATCTTGTCTTCTGGGAGCGCTTTCGGTTTCATCCCGGCCGTGCGCCTCTGATCGTCTCGACGGCCTGGGGTCGGATTGGTTTTGGCATCTGCGCGGACATGATTTATCGCAGGGTCTGGAACGATTATCGCGGGCTGATCGATCTGGCGGTGGTGTCGGCGGCCTGGCCTGAGTTCACTGATCGGAATAGCGGGCGCAGGCACTGGCTTTTGGGCCATGTGGGACCGCTTTCGAGCGAGATCCCGGCCAAGGTGGCGCGGGATCTGGGAATCCCGGTGGTTTTTGCCAATCAGTGCGGCCCGACCAAGACGTGCATCCCCGTTTTGAGCACGACGATCCACGATCGATTCGCGGGCCAGAGCAGCATTTGCGACGGCCTGCACGGCGAGCCCGCGCGGGCGGGCCGCGATCCGGAGCTTCTGATCTCTTCCATCACACTCCATTCACAGCGAGGCATGAAATCGTGGCGTACTACGTCCCCCTCGGCCCGCGCGGCCTCATCATCCGACTGGGTACATTCGTGATCGGCCTCTGGGGGAGCGTGGTGTATCGCCTCGCCTGCCGCCGCCGCGACTGGCTGCCGCCGACTCCCCACCCCGTCACGCTGCCCGTCGGCGACTGAGAGGGGGCGCGAAGAGCGAAACGAGGCAGAGCGAAACGAAGCACGCGGAGCGAGCCGCGTGAGCCGTTCTCTCGGCCGTTCTGGGTTGAGAACGTCGAGGCGTCAGATCTCGAGGAGTTCGAGGATCGCATCCAGCGGTTCGAAGCCTGCGATGTAGGGGGCGGATACGGACCACTCGCCGGGAGGAAGTCGATGCCCGACGGCGATGGCCCTGAGGCCGGCCGCGTGGGCCGAGGCCAGGCCGCTGGGCGAATCCTCGAGGGCGACGGCGGCGGTTCTGAGCCTGAGCCGCCTGAGCGCGACCTGGTAGGGCTCGGGGTCGGGTTTGAGCTTTTCGACGTCTTCCTTGGCGACGATGGTCTCGAATCGGTCGAGGAGGCCTGCTCCTTCCAGGGCGGCCTCGACGTTTTCGCGCCAGGTGGTGGTCACCACGGCCATGCGAACCTTGCCCGAGAGCCGGTTCACCAGCTCGCGCACGCCGGGATAGAGCCGGGGCGCGTCGCGGAGGAGCATCCTGGTGATCGCCTGCTTGCGCGCGATCCAGGCGTTGAGATCGGCCATGGGCATGTCGCGATCGGCGAAGGTCCGGCTGACGAACTCGTGGTCGTCGAGCACGGCCGCGCGTGCGGCGGCCGGCTCGGTCACGTTCCAGCCCAGGGTTCCCAGCGCGCGCTGCCAACCCGCGATGTGGTGGTTCTCGGAATCGACCAGAACGCCGTCAAAATCAAACAGAACCGCCTTGGGCGCCATGGTTGCCTTTGGTCCCGGCCTTGATGGGGCGAAAACTCATCGTGGCAGTATCTCGCGATCAAGCGCTGGGGTCAAATGGGATCAAGCGCGAGCCACCCAGGAGAGTCGTGCCGTCGGATCATTGACAACGCCGGGGGCGAGCGCTATGTTGCGCTTGGTCGTCGTTTTCCGCGAGGGCGCGGTGGACGGCTTCCTTTCCCTCGGACGCGGCTCGACCCCATGGCGACCGCGTCCGACCTCGACCCCGTGCGCCACCCACACCTGGAGAAACGACACATGTCACGACCCGCAACCCTGTTCACGGGCCAGTGGGCCGACCTGACGCTGGAAGTCATCTGCGAAAAGGCGAGCAAGTGGGGCTACGACGGCATCGAGCTGCCTTGCTGGGGCGATCATTTCAATGTCCAGAAGGCGCTCCACGAGCCAGGGTATTGCAAGGGCCGCCACGACCTGCTCGCCAGGTACGGGCTCAAGACCTGGGCGATCTCGAACCACCTGGTCGGCCAGCTCGTCCTCGATCACAACGATTCCCGCACCGACGACTGGGTTCCCGCCGCGATCAAGGGGGACTCGCGCAAGAAGACCGAATGGGCGATCCAGGAGATGAAGGACACCGCCCGGGCCGCGCAAAAGCTGGGGGTCAAGGTCGTCAACGGCTTCACCGGCTCGTCGATCTGGCACCTGCTCTATTCGTTCCCCCCCGTCTCGGACGCGATGATCGAGGACGGGTTCAAGCTCTTCGCCGAGCGCTGGAATCCGATTCTGGACGTCTACAAGGAGTGCGGCGTCAAGTTCGCCCTCGAAGTCCATCCGACCGAGATCGCGTTCGACATCTATACGGCTGAGCGGGCGCTCGAGGCCGTCGGCCGGCGGCCTGAGTTCGGCTTCAATTTCGACCCCAGCCACCTGCTCTGGCAGATGGTCGACCCCGTCGAGTTCATCCGCGCGTTCCCCGACCGGATCTATCACGTGCACGTCAAGGACGCGGCCCGCA
Organism: Planctomycetales bacterium; assembly: GCA_027459775.1. Taxonomy (GTDB): domain Bacteria; phylum Planctomycetota; class Planctomycetia; order Isosphaerales; family Isosphaeraceae; genus JAKBAP01. Next base: position 6,013 of record DAIDHE010000398.1, read on the forward strand.
CCCTGGATGGGCGGTCGGGCATCCTGGCGTCGCATCTGAATTTCGGCGATCCGCGGCGGGGATGGGACTTCCGTTCGCCGGGGCGTGGGCAGGTCAATTTCGAGGAGATCGCCCGGGCCCTGAACCACGTCGGCTACACGGGCCCGCTGTCGGTCGAGTGGGAGGACTGTGGCATGGACCGCGAATACGGCGCGGCCGAGGCCGCTCGGTTCGTCAAGGAGCGCATGGGCTTCAAGTCCGCCGGCCGGCTGTTTGACTCGGCCTTCGGCGAAGCCCAGGCCAAGGGCTGAGCCGACAGGCGCAGCATCTTTTTGAACAAGCTGATAGCCGGAATGAGACCCGCTTGATCGTGATCCGGCCACGGCGTATCATCAAGGGCGGCTTGCGGTGATCGCCGCGCGTCCCGCGGCCGACTTCAGGGTGGGAACGCAACATGCCGACCAAGGATGAAGAAGCCAGGGTTCTCGCCCAGATGCACTACGAGGTCGACGCCGGCCTCTCGCACGTTTTCCGCATCAAGGGAGCGGCTGAGTTGGAGCTCAAGCCCGCCGAGCCGATCAAGCTGCTCGAAGTGAATGAATGCACCGTTCCGTCGGGCATCATGCCGATCCGGTTCGGACCGTGCCCGGAATCGGGCTTGTATTACTCGTCCATTATCGTGGAGGTCACGCCGGACGAATTCCTGAGGATACAGAGCCAAGAGCTCAAACTGCCGCATGGGTGGAAGATCGCGGATCCGATTCCCAGGCTTCTGGCGGAGGCGCCCCGATGAGCGAGCCCGCTCGCTGGGCCTTCGCCTACGCACGACAAGCCGATGTGGATCTCAGGGCGTGGGAGTTGTGCGAGGAATGCCCGGAAGCGGTCGCGGCGTCATGCCACAAGTTGCTTTTTCTGCAAATGGCCTGTGAAAAGCTCTGCAAGGCGCGCCTGATCCATGGAGGGACGGCGCCCGAGCTTCTTCAGTCAAGCCACGGATATATCGCGAATCCGTTGCCTGTGGTCATCAGGCAGCAGATCGTCTTCATGAAGCGGGACGTCGGTGGAATGCAGGGCGTTTTGAGTCTGGTTCGACACCTCGCGGAGGAGATCGAAGTTCTGAGTCCGTCGATAAGGCGAGACGGCCGACGTCCTGACAACTGCGAGTATCCTTGGGCGGCGGGAGACCGAGTCGTTTCACCGCTCGATTGGAACTTTCACCCGCTCCGCCTCTGCGGAGTGCCGGCCGGCCGGACCTTTATCAAACTCCTCCGCGGGGTGATCGACCGAACCCTCGCCGAACTTGGAGCACTGACATGAGCGGCCCCATCGTCCGAAAGTACGGTTTCCCCAATTTCGAGAAGATCTTCGGGGAGCGCCCGATCGAGCATGGCCTTGATGAGGCCGAGCCCGAGGCCCCGGCCCAGCCGGCCGCGAAGGCGAAGCCCAAGGCCGCCAAGCCCAAGGGCGAGACGGCCAAGAAGCCGTCCCAGAAAAAATAGCCCCGCGGCGCTCCGATGTTGTCACTCGATCTCGCCGATGCGGAGCGCGACGAGCTGGTCGAGCAGCGCGTGCGGGCCCAGGGGCGCGGCCAGGCGGAACTCGGCGCGGGCGTGTTCGCGGGCGAGCTGGTCGCGCGCGGCGGTCAAATCGCGCAGCAGATGCACGCCCGCCGACAAAAAGTATGGAATCATGAGCACTCGTTTTGCCCCCCGCTCGAGACAACGGCGGGCGCCGGTCGCGATGTCGGGCTCGGCGAGCTCGAGGAAACAGGCCTCGACGATCGGGTGAGCGCCCGAGGATTCGAGCCGGCGGGCGAGCGCGAGCAAATCGCCGTTGGCCGCGGGCTGGCGGCTGCCGTGCGCGATCAACAGGACGGCGGTCGAGGGCTGGGCGATCGCATCGTTCCGCACGCGAGGCTCCGAAAGCGTGGTCAGCGCGGCGTGGCCGCGCCGGGTTCGCGGTCGGTGAGGATCTCGTTCAAGACGTCGGCCAGCCGCACGCCGGCCTGGGCGAGCCGCAGGGCGGCGCGGGGCGTGTTGACGCGGTCGTACGAGCGCGGGACCGCGTCGCCCGACCGGAGCCGCGTGTTGGAATCGGGGATCAGGTACGCCTGCCGGCCAAGCGCGAGGCTTTCATCGGCCCAGTGAGCGACGCTCCGGCCCCGCCAGTCTCGGGATTCAGGTCCGCTCGCCAGGGTCTTGAGCTCGCGGAGCAGCTCGTCCTCGTCGCGATAGCGCTCGCGGAGCAGGCCGGAATCCCAGAGCTGGTGCAGGTTGGTGGCGTCGTGTCGGCCGTGGCGAAGCTGGAGGGCGTTGCCGCCACGGTCCTCGTGGTCGGCGACGTGCATCGGCTGGTGCACGTCCTCGATCAGATGGACCAGGAATCGCAGGGCGATGCGTTTCTTGGCGCGCGAGGCGCGAGGGTCGAGCAGGACCGCGCGGAACTCGCCGATCTTGGAGACGACGCAGCCCGAGGGCCGGCAATCGCGCGGCGAGTAGTGGTCGTGCGAGACTGGGACGTTGACGTAGTGCCAACTGCCGCTGCCGGGGATTTCGCGGCTGTTTTCGTCGGCCCAGGTCGAGGCGTCGGCCAGCGACTCGCCGGGCTCGAGGAGCTCGCGAACGAGGACCCTGGCCTGGGGCGAGAGCCGCGATTCCGCGAGCTTGGCGGCGGCGCGGTGGCCCATGCGGCCCCAGGCGAGACCCGGTCGCTCGAGGCCCAGCCAGAACCCGAGCGCGACCGCGGCGAGCAATCCCGACCGGCGGGCGAGTGCGAGGGCTCGAGAATCGTTTCGATCAGGTCGGCTGCATCGTCCCGCCACGCGCGAATCTCCCCTGGCGGCGACCCGAGGCGCGAGGCCCGGTTCGGGCCGTGAAGCTCGTTCGTGGACTCGCCTTGTACTTCGCCGCCAGGGGGATAGCATAGACGCTCCATGCTGGCTTTTGCTAGTGTTTACGACCGACCAAGCCAGAGGAAGAAACACCCGAGGAAGGGCTCACGATGTCGCTAGCGGACGCCTACTCCCCTTGCCTGTGCGGGAGCGGGCAGAAATACAAGTGGTGCTGCCAGAAGGTCGAGGCCTATTTCGAGCGCTCGCAGCGGCTCGTGCAGAGCGGGCAGCTCGAGATGGCGCTCAAGCCGCTCGACGAGGGGCTGGGGAAGTTTCCCGACAGCCCCTTGCTCTTGCTGCGCAAGGCGTTCGTGCTGGTGAATCTGGGCCAGATGGAAGCTGCGCTGCGCGTTCTCGACCTGCTGCTCGAGCGGCAGCCCGGGCATGTGCGCGGCTTGATTCTGAAGAACCATGTGGTGTACGAGCACGAGGGGCCCGAAGGGGCCGCGCGGGTCTTTCAAGAAGCGTGGTCGGTCGCGACGGAGGAGAATCGGGCCGAGATCGCGGCGCTGGCGCATCGGATCGGGTTGGGTCTCCGAGCGATTGGCCTGGATCTGGCGGCGCTGCGGCATTTCGAGCTGGCGGCGAGTGGAGGCCCGGACGTCGCCCCCCAGGCCGCGCGCGCCCGCGCCGGGATCGAAGCCGCCCCTGGAATCACCCCCTGGGCCAAGAACCCCTATACGCTCAGCCCCGCGCCGGCGAACGCGAGCGGGGATTTCCGCGAGAAGTTCGAGCGCGCCCTGGCCTGGGCTCGCGACGGCGCATGGGCCGCGGCGGCCGCGGCGTTTGACTTGCTCTCGGCGGACCCGCGCCACGGCGCGGTCGCCGATCGCAATCAAGGGCTCTGCCGCCTCTGGTTCGCCGACCAGACCGCCGCGATCGAGTCGATCCGCCGGTACATCGCGCGCACGCCCCCCTGCGACGACGTGCTCGAGCTCGAGGCCCTGTGCCAGACGATCGAGGAGCCGCCGCCGGCGGAAACATGGGACGTCGTCCAGCTCTCGTGGCCGCTCCGCGATCGTGCCCGGCTGCTCGAGGCGATCGCCGGCGATCGCACCTGCACCCAGGCCGCCAAGCGCCCGCTCGACGACTCCGATTCGCCCGAGGTCGAGGCCTTTATCTTGCTCGATCGCCCCATGATCGAGGCCAGACCCGACCTCACGCCCCGCGAGATCCCCCAGCTCGAAGCCGTGCTGATGGTCGGGCCCGACGTGCTCGTGCTCGAGGCCCACGACGACGGCAGGCTCGACCGGCTCACCGACCGCGTGCTCGCTCTCGCCGGCCGAGCGATCCCGCCGGCCCACCCGCGGACCAAGATCGTCGATCGCAATCCGAAGTTCGAGAGCGCCTTCGTGTGGCACGCCGTCCCGCCGCGGGGCATGCAGCGGACCGATCTCCAGCGGATTCAGCGCGAACGGGCCCTCGAGAGCCTGGTCGAGACCTGGCCCAAGACCCCGAACCCGTCGCTCGATTGGCGGACGCCGCTCGAGGCGTCGTCGATCCCCGAGCTGCGGTTTCCGCTTCGCGCGGCCCTGCTGGTGCTGCGCTGTCTGAGCGAGGAATGGGTCGACCGCGTCGACTGGACGGCCCTGTACCACCGGCACAAGCTCGAGCCCGAGCCCGCGATCGACCCGGCCGCGGTCGACGTCGGGGCGATCCACATCGCCCGGCTCGAGCTCGTCCCGATCGACGCCCTCGACGACGACCGGCTGATCACGCTTTTCGCCCGCGCCGAGCGCTACGGGATCCGGCGGGCGCGCAACGCGGCGGCCCGGCGGATCGCGGGGCGGATCGATCTGATGGCGCGCGAGGCCGTCCCAGCCCGCGAGATCCTCAGCCTGCTCGTTCTCGAGTCGGCCGACCTTGGGGACGCGGCCGCCGCCGCCCTTTGGCTGCGCAAGGGCCGCGAAATCGAGGAGACGCGGAGCGCTCGGGATCCGTTCCACTGGGATCTGGTCGAGCTGGAATCCCGGATTCGCACCGAACCCCCCGAGTCCTGGGCCACGAATCTGGCGGTGCTGCTCGATCGAGCGAAGAGCAACACGGCGATGAACTCGCGGTTGCTCGTCAAGCTCATCGGACTCGGTTTGGTGCGGGTTCTGAGCGAGCCCGATCGCCCCGAGGAATACACGCTCGATACGCGGGTTCTCGAGGCGGTCCTTTCGCAATACGGACCGCGGGTGCGGACCGCCGACGGCAAGATCGGCCTGGCCGAGTCCGAGAGCCGCGTGTGGACCCCCGACCAAGCCCCCGCCGAAGGGGGGGTCTGGACCCCGGGCGCGCAGCCCGCGCCCGCCGAGCGCCCGCGGCTCATCTTGCCTGGTCAATAACCCGGCGGTAGAGCCTGGCGACCGCGCTCGACGGCGGATTTCCCCGCGGCTGGTCCGGGAAACGGAACGTCGCGCATCCTCGTCTCGATGCGAACGGGGCCGGTGAAGATCCCCGTCGGCATCGCGCGTGTTTCGAATGAACGACTTCGTCGTCGGCGTCGCTTGACAGCGCGGCTCGGCGGTCGATCTAATAACTCCTAGACGAAG
>DAIDHE010000401.1 GCA_027459775.1 Planctomycetales bacterium
GCCCCCAGCGGCCGCGTCGCCATTCGCCCCCCCGAACCGCGGCCCCGCGGGGCGTTAACCAAGTATGATCTATACATGTAATAATAAATCGATATCGGTCGACTCCCGGACCGATCGCGCCGCGTATCGCGCGCGACGGACTCGGCCGGGGATCCCGCTGGCGTTCGTCGCGAGCGCGCTGGCCGTCTCGTCCCCGGGATGCGTGAACCTTCCCGATCCCTACCCCACGGCGCCTGAGGTCGCCTGGCGCGCCCACACGCCGGGGACGAGGCCAAACGCGGTCCGCTCTCCCGGGGATCCCGCGGTCGCCCGAACCTCGGCCGCGGCGCAACCGCTCGGCTCGCGCGTGCCCGACCCAGGACCCGTCGCGGACATTCTCTCGCCGGCCATCCCGAACCCCGGGGGCGAGCTCCCGATCGACCTGCCGACGGCACTGCGATTGGCCGAGCGCGAGAACCCGGTGATCGGCGAGGCCCGCGCCCGGATTGGCGAGGCCCTGGGCCGGCAGATCCAGGCCCAGGTCGAGCTGCTCCCCATGCTCAACATGGGGGCGAGTTACAACGGACACGCGGGACTGATCCAGCAATCAACAGGCAATCTTATCAACGTGTCTCGACAGAGCATTTACATCGGCGGCGGCGCGGGGGTCGACGGACCCGGCAACCCGGTCGTGCCGGCGGTGAGCATCGTCGAGCCCCTGGCCGATGCGATCTTTGATCCGTTGGCCGCACGCCAGCGGGTGAATCAGGCCCGGTTCGACGCCTCGGCCACGGCCAATACGGTGCTCCTGGAAGTCGCGAACGACTATCTCAATCTGCTCGCCGCCACCGCCAAGGTCGGAGCCCAGCGGCGATCCGCCCAGGAAGCGGCGGATCTGCTCGCGATCACCGAACAATACGCCCGGATCGGCGAGGGCCGACCCTACGACGCCGATCGCAGCCGCACCGAGTGGCGAATCCGCCGCGCGGACGTCCGCCGCGCCGAGGAAGAAAAAGCCGTCGCCTCGGCCCGGCTTTGCCGCCGACTCCACCTTGACCCCTCGACCCAGATTCGACCCCTGGCCGACTCCATGACGATCCTGGCGCTGGTCGACTTGAACTCGGAGCTGCCGGCCTTGCTCCAGGTCGCCTTGCGCCAGCGCCCCGAAGTCCATGCCGCCGCCGCCAATGTCGCCGCCGCCGAGGTCCAGTCCAGGAAAGCGGTGGCGCGTCCGTTGCTCCCCCTGTTGTTCCTGGGCATGAGCGGCGGCGCTCTTGGCGGCGGCAGCAACCTCTCCCCGCCGCTCGTGGGCAATTTCGCGGGTCGGGCGGATCTCGACGTCGCAGCCCTCTGGACCCTCGACAACCTCGGGTTCGGCAATCTCATGCAACAAAAAGAGCGCAGGGCTCAGGTCGGCGTGGCCGTCGGAGAGCAATCCCGCGTCATCAACCTCGTCCGGGACGAGGTCGCGTCGGCCTACGGCGACGGCCGGGCTCGTCGCGAGCAGATCGAGATCGATCGGGTGGAATTCGAGACGGCCGCGGAGGGCTATCGGCGCGATATCGAACAGATGCTCGGGGCCGTGACCAGCGGGGCGCTGCGGGCGCCGCGGCCGATCGAGGTCTTGAACAGCCTGACCCTGGTGGCCCGAGCGCGGCTCAATCTGATCCGCTCGATCACGGCCTACGACCAGAGCCAGTTTCGCCTGTTCGTGGCGCTGGGCTCGCCCCCGCCCCTGGATCAGCCGGCCGACCCCAGCTCGCGGGCGGTTCCCATCAAGACATTCTCGGCCCCCGTGGCGACCAATCGGCCAGCCGGTCGACGGGCGGACGGACCCCTGCCCGGAGCTGGCGTTCCCTGACGAGCGGCCAATCGCGAGCGGGGTCGCGACGGGGTGTCCCCGCGCTCTTCGCCTGGGTTCAACCGGCCTTGGGGATCCCCTCGGCCGGGGCGGCGCTCACGGGCTCGCCGTCCTGGATCGAGCCGGTGTAGCCGACGATCACCTGGTCGTCGAGGGTGAGGCCCTCGATCACCTCGACCAGGATGCCGTCATCGCGGCCGACGCGGACGTTTTTCTTGTGGGCGCGGCCGTCCTGGGCCACGTACAGGAAGGCCGACCCGGCCTCGAGCTGGTGCAGGGCCTTTGACGGGACCGTCAGAGCGTCCGTTGGCGGTTCGAGCAAGATCGAGACGCTCCCGTACATCCCCATGCGGAGGCGGCCGGTGGGATTGGGCAGATCGACCTCGGTTCGCATCGTGCGATTGGCGGGATCCTCGATCTCGGCGAACCGCATGACCTTGCCTTTGAACTCTTCTCCGCCCAGGGCGTCGATCCGGACGACCGCCGGATCTCCGCGGTCGACATAGGGCGTGTCGCGATCCGGAACGTAAACCACCACCCGCATCACGTCGGTACGAGCCACCGACAGGATCGGCGGCTCGTCGGCCCGGACGGCCTCGCGAATGAAGTCGCCGTCGTGAAACGTGCGCAGAGTGACCACGCCCTTGTACGGCGAGGTGATTCGCGTGTACTGGACCAGGATCATGGCCTGGGCCAATTTGGCCTCGGCGACGCGCACCTGGGCCCGGGAGTGACTCACGTTGGCCTTGGCCGTGAGCACCAATGCGCGGTCGCGGGCAAGGTCGGCGAGGGCGGCCTTGACGGCGGCATGGGCCTTTTCCTCGGCGGCCTTGGCCCCTTCGTATTCTTCTTGCTTTTCGTCGGCGACCCGTTGGTCGACCGCCTGGTGGCGGGCCAGCTCCAGGTAGCGGATGTATTCCTTCTCGCGGAACCGGCGGATGGCGGCGGTCTGGCTGATCTCCGTTTTCTTCACCTCGACCACGGCCTCCGCCGCCGCGACCTCGGCCTCGGCGGCCGTCTCCATCGCGACCGCTTGCTCGACGGCGGTCTTGGACCGCTCGACCTCGGCCGCCGTCAGCTCGACCTCTTGCTGACGCTCGGGGTCGTAAACCTCCGCCAAAAGTTGCCCCTTCTCGACCGTGTCTCCGATGTCGACCACCTGGGCGCGCAAGTAGCCCGACGCCTTGGCGAAAAGATCAGCATATTGAAATGCGTGCAGCGTCCCCGGCTGGGTCGTGGTCCGGGCCATGCCCCCCTTGCGCGGCTTGATCACATTGACCGGCAGGGCCGCCTTGTTCCCCGACTGATCGAGCGCTCGAGCCGGCTTCGATCCGGCCTGATTCGGGCCCTTGTCCAATCCCCGCTCCTGGTCGCGCCCCATCCACCAGAAAGCCCCCCAGCCGAGCGCGCCCGCGGCCAGGGCGAACCAGCCAAGCCGCGTCCACCAACCGCCCGAGCCTTGCGGCGGCGGTTCCTCATCATACCGCGACCCCGGTCGATCCAAGCTCGGGTCGCCCACATGCGCCGTCGCGCTGGAAGACGGCGACGATCTCTGGATTGCCGCCATGGCTGCCTCCGAAAGCGAATAAGCCGATCGCCCATTCCGTGAAGCGGTTCCAGGCCCCTGCGCCGGTGCCGGACCCAAGAACCACCCCCCCAATAATCCTACAGTAAACCGCCGCCCGACTTGCTATTATCGTGTCCAGAATGGCTTCTTCCGCCTGATTCCCCGCCGTCGATCGCGGCGGGCGGCGCGGACCAGGCGCGGTCAACGACTCCTGGGGCGATCCTGGCTCGAGACAAGACCCGGCTCGCGGAATCGAGGCGATTTCATGGCGACCAGCGCTCCGGTTCGTGCTTCGTGAACCGATCCCACACGCCGAGCGATCCGTTCGCCCGGCTGGCTCTCGTCCCTGATCATTGAGGTCAACCATGCGGGGCTTGATCCGTGCTTCGATGATGAACCCCTGGGCCGTCACGGTCTTCTGCCTGACAATCCTTCTCATCGGTACGATCTCCCTCTCGATGATTCCGATCGACATCTTGCCGACGTTCAAGAACCCGGCGGTCCAGGTCTTGACGTTCTACAGCGGCATGCCCCCACGCGACGTCGAGATGGACATCACCAACCGCATGGAGCGCTGGACCGACATGGCGGCGGGGCTGGCCAATCAGGAATCGCGGTCGATCCTGGGGGCCAGCATCGTCCGCAACTATTTTCAGCCCGACACCACCGAGGGAGAGGCGCTTTCCGCCGTGCTCTCGTGGTCGCAGTCGGTGATTCAGTACCTGCCGCCGGGGACCCTGCCGCCGGTCTGCATGCCCTTTGACCCCACGACCACCACTCCCGCCTGCCTCATCGCCCTGAACGGCGAGGGGCTCGACGAATCGACCCTCTGGGACATCGGCCGTTATGAGGTGCGCAGCCGGATCATGACGATCCCGGGAGCGGTCTCGCCGGTCGTCTTCGGCGGCAAGATCCGGGCCATCCAGGTCTATATGGACCGGCAAAAGATGCAGGCCCGCAACGTCTCGCCGCTCGACGTCATGAAGGCCGTCGACGCCTCGAACATCTTCCTGCCGACCGGCGAGCTCATCATCGGCGACATGGATTACTTCCTCGACAGCAACTCGATGTTCAAGCAAGTCGGGCGGATGGCCGAGATTCCGCTGCGAACCGAGCACGGCAACCGGGCGTTCTTGGGGGACGTGGCCACGCCCACCGACGACGCCATGATCCAGACCACGATCGTGCGGGTCGACGGGCGCAAGCAAGTGTATATCCCGGTGATGCGTCAAAAAGGGGCGAGCACGCTGCGGGTGATCAACGATCTCCAGGCGATGATCCCGACGATCGAGTCCGAGCTCAGCAAGCCGGTGCATCTGGACTTGATCATGGATCAATCGGTTTTCGTGCGGCAATCGATCAAGAGCCTGACGATCGAGGGGGTTCTGGGGGCCGGGCTGTGCTCGATGACGATCCTCTTGTTTCTGGGTCGGTGGCAGATGACGGCGATCGCGGTGATGACGATTCCGCTGTCGGTGCTCTCGTCGATCATCTTTCTGTACATGGTGGGACAGACGATCAACGTGATGACGCTCTCGGGGCTGGCGATGGCCATCGGTCCGATGGTGGACAGCGCGATCATTTGCCTCGAGAACACGGACAGGCACCTGGAGGCGGGTTTGCCGGCCAACGTGTCGGCGCTCAAGGGGGCGAGCGAGGTCGCGCTCCCCGAGCTGACCTCGAGCCTGGTGACTTTCCTGGCGCTGATGCCGCTGGCGGTGATGCCCGGGATGACCTCGTTCTTGTTTGGACCGCTGGCCCTGGCGGTCGGCGGCGCGATGACGACCGCCTACATCCTGTCGCGAACCCTGATCCCCACCTGCGCGGCCGCCTGGCTGAGGCCCAAGGTCGAGGCCACCGAAGCCGAACTGGCCCAGCGCGGCTGGTTCGGCCGGGGCTTCGACCGCTGGCAACGCGGAATCGACCGCTTCATTGAGGGTTACGGCAGGATGCTCGACTGGGTGCTCGTCTATCGCTGGACGACCGTCCTCGTCGCCTATGGAGCGCTCTTGCTGGTGCTCGTTTTCCTCACCATGCCCCTGCGCCGCGAGTTCTTCCCGCAGGCCGACGCCGGCTCCCTCGAAATGTACGTCCGCGCGCCCAGCGGCACCCGCCTGCGCGTGACCAACGAGCGGATCGCCGAGATCGAGAACTACCTCAAGGAGCTCATCCCCCCCAAGGACGTCAAGCTGATCGTCTCGGAAATCGGCGTCACCCCCGACTGGTCGTCGGCCTACACCCAGAACGCCGGCAAGATGGACACCATTGTCCGGATCCAGCTCACCGAGGAACGGTCGCGGGGATCGTACGAGTATGCCGACCTGCTCCGCAAGGCGTTCGCCAGCCAGGAGCGGTTCCGCGACCTCGAGTTTTCCTTCAACGCGGGGGGCATGATCCGGGGGGCGCTCAACCAGGGCAAGACCACCCCCATCAACATCCGGGTCAAGGGGAAGGACCAGATCACCGCCCACCGGATCGCCGACGCGATCCGCCGCAAGGTCGCCAACATCGAGGGAGTGGTCGATTGCCGGATTATTCAACGCCTCGATTACCCCGAGTACATCATCGACGTCGATCGAGCCAAGGCGGCCGACCTGGGCCTGACCCAGGAAGACGTCATGAAGAGCGTCATCGGCGCCTTCAATTCGAGCATCCAGTTCAACAAGAGCAACTTCTGGATCGACGAGAGCAACGGCAACCAGTACTTCGTCGGAGTGCAGTACCCTCAGATGAGCGTCGAATCGGTCGAGACCTTGCTCAACGTCCCGCTCACCGGCGTCAACCAGAGCAAGAACGACAGCCGGGTCGCGGCGTCCCAACAGCCCTCGATCACCCCGGGAATGGGTCGGACCACCGACAACAACCACCCCGCCCCGGTGCTGCTCAGCAGCCTGGTGAAGCTCAGGCGCGGGACCATCCCGACCGAGATCACCCACCAGAACATCCTCCCCACCATGGACTTGAACGTCGGCACCTCCGGGCGCGACCTGGGCCATATCGCCAGCGACGTCTACCGCGCGATCGACGGCCATTTCGGCCGGCTCAAGATCCAGAAATCCAGCGGTCACGATTCGGGGGCCACGAGCTGGGACGCCTTCAAGCTCGATTCCGACGGGCGAGAGACCGTCGAGGGCACCACGATCGAGCTCAGCGGCGAATATTCACACATGATGCAGATGTTCCATAACCTCTACATCGGGCTGTCGCTCGCCGTGTTCCTGATCTACTTCATCACGGTCGCCCTGGACAAGTCGTTCCTGGTGCCGTTCTGCGTCCATTCCGCCGTCCCCCTGATTCTGGTGGGCGTCTGGCCGATGCTCTACATCACGGGCACTTCGCTCAATGTTCAATCGTTGCTGGGGATCATTTTCAGCATCGGGATCAAGGTGGCCAACACGATCTTGATGACCGACCTGGCCCAGCACCTGAGATCGTCGGAAGGGCTCTCGCCGGTGGAGGCGATCCGCAAGGCGGCCAGGCTGCGGGTCCGGCCGGTGACGATGACCGCCCTGGCGACGTTCTTCGCCATGATCCCGACGGCGCTCGCGCTCGAGACCGGCAGCGAGGCCAACGCCCCCATGGGCCGCGCGATCCTGGGGGGATTGCTCGCTGGCGAGCCCGCCACGCTTTTCGTGGTGCCCGCGCTCTACGCGATCATGATCAAGGGCAAGCCCGCCGAGCCCAAGGATCCCGAGGAGGCCGAGCGCGAAGCCGACCAAGCCGCTCGGGCTCAAGACGAACCGGCCCAGGACGACGACGAACCCGCGTGACCATCGGACTTCGATCCCCGACCCGCTCCTCCCATGCCTGCGCCAGGACGCCTTTCGCGAACTCGTGCTCGGCGGGGTCGCCGCCGGGATCGCGCCGGGGAATCGGGCCGGATTCGTCCACCCACGAACCATCTCCCATCCCATCGACGGAAACAAGCGACCCAGGCCCCGCCGAGCGCGAAACCTGGGTCGCTCATGATCCGGAGGGCGAACCGCCCGCCGAAGATTCGAAAACCCGAATTCGAGACCGGCCTCAGCCGCTCACGCCAGGCCGCTGCATATCGACCAGGGGCGGGGGAGATCCCAGGGCGACCCAGAGCCGGAACTGCGACTGATCGAATTCGACCAGGGCGTTGATCAAGTGGATGCGAGCCTCGGCGAGGAGGTGCAAGCTGTTGATGACCTCGATCGGCTTGCCGACGTTGTCGCGGCTGCGGGCCAGGTCTTCCGCGAAGCCCTTGCCCGACGAGACCAGCTCGGCGCGGGCGATCGAGATTTTGTTGTAGGCCGCCCGCGAGTCGGCCATGGCGCGGCTCACCTCGGCGCGGGCGCGGTTGATCGTGCGTTGACGTTCGGCGACGGCCCGGCCGAGCTGCGCGTCTCGCTCCTTGATCAGCGCGAGATTGCCAGCCCCCATGTTGAGCAGAGTCCAGTAGAGCTCGACGTCGACGTCGGTCCGACCGCCGAACCGGCCGACCAAGGGAGTGGCCAGATTGCTGCCGCCCCCGAAGGCGCCTCCGCTGAAGCCAAAGAACAACGACGGGAGCAACGGGCGGCCAATCTCCTGGCGCTTGTGATAATCGGCCTCGCCGATCTGCGCGGTCCGCGTGGCCAGGTCGGGGCGACGTTCGAGGGCGATCTTGATCAACTCTTGCTGCGTGGATTCGAGGTTGATCAGGAACAAGGGGACGAGCGGTCCGCCAATGGGGAGCAGCCGCACCGAGGGGTCGAGATTGAGCCGCATCGCCAGCCGGGCGGCCGCGACTCCCATCGCCTCCTCGGCCTTCTGCACGTCGGCCCTGCGCAGATTCCACTCGGCCTTGGCCCGTTCGGCGTCGGCCTGACGACCCTCGCCCGTGGTCGAGTACTCGTCGGTCACCCGTACGATCTCGTAAGCCTCGACCTCGGAAGCGCGCTGGGCCTCGAAGGCCGCGTGCGCGCCCAGGAGATCGAGGTGCCGAAGCGCGACGTCGAGCAAGATGTCGTTGGCGGTCGCCATGGCGTTGAACCGCGAGCCGATCACCTTTTGCCTGGCGGCCAGGGGCTCGTACCAGGCGTCGGTCAACTGCGAAAAGATGCTCACGCCGGGGATGGCCAGCGTGCCCGCCGTGACCGTGCTGGCGCCAGCGCCGATGTAGAGCGACTGTTGCGTCAGATTGAGGATCGTGCCCGCCGACCGTTGGCTGGGCCCGACGTGGTCGTGATAACTCACGCCGCCGTTGAGCGACGGGACGAGCAGCGTTCGCGCGGTGAGCTGCTGCGCCAGGGCTTCGAGGATCAGGGTCCGCGCGGCGTTGATCGTCGGATTGTCCACGTCGGCCAGCCGCAGCGCCGTCGCCAGGTCGATCGGATACTCGGACGCGGGGGCTGGGATCACCGCCGGCGAGGGGACTTTGACGTTGGGGTCGAGCGTGACCGGGACGAACGCATCGTCGCGCCTGGGCCCTGCGGCCGCGACCGTGCTGGGATCCGGCCGCACGCTCGCGGGCGAGGTCGATCCGACGGTCGTGGTGACGACGCGAAGCGGCTTGCCCGCGATCTGGGCGCCGGCCTTGGGATCGAGCGCCAGCGCGATCGGAGGCGGAGGCGCGTCGTTGGGCGAAGGCGCGAGCGACGCGGCGCCCGCGACCGCCGGCGTGGGCTCGGCTGTGACCGCGGGGGGCGTGGGGATGCCCAGGGAATCGACGACCCGCGCGGGCGCTTGGGGCGCCCCCGCGATCTGGGGCGAGGGGGACGGAATGACGACCCGCGGCGCGGGCGGCTGCGCCTGCTGATGATAAGCCGACTCGCGATACCGCGCGGCCTCGTCCGACACACAGCCGACCACGAGCAAGGCCGCCGCCATGGGCGCGGCCGCCGCGGCCGCGATGCGAACAATGGGGTGGCGCTCGAGAGACCCGGAATCCATGGACGAATCCTTTCTTGAGGGGAGAGAGGAGACGGCATGAGCCTCATTGCGCCTGGGGTTTAAGAACGCTGGCGACATCCGCTGGTGGCGGAATCGGCCGTGACCGACGAACGCCGCCGGCGGAGTTGGCGACGGCTTCCCCGGCCGCCGGTCGCGATCCGGCCGGCACGCTCGCGAGCACGACGCGAGGCGCGGCCGCGACCCCGCC
>DAIDHE010000438.1 GCA_027459775.1 Planctomycetales bacterium
GAAGGCAGCTTCCCGGTTCAAGCGACGCCCGCGGTCGCGGAGGATGGTTCGCCATGCCCTCGACGCGTTTTTGCCTGCTGGTCGTGGACGACGAGCGTGACGTGTGCGATTCGGTGCACGACCTGCTTCGCCGTGAATTCCGCGTGCTCAAGGCGACCTCGGCCGAGGAGGGCTACGCGGTCATGCGGAACGAGGAGGTCCACATCATCATGACCGATCAGCGGATGCCGCAGATCTCGGGGGTGGAGCTTTTGAGCAAGGTGAAGGCGCGCCATCCCCAGGCGATTCGCATGTTATTCACGGGTTTCGCGGATCTGGAATCGATTGTGGCGGCGATCAATCAGGGGCATGTGTTTCAGTTTCTCAAGAAGCCGTGGCAGCCGGAGGAGTTGCTCGCGGCCGTCCGCCAGGCGGCCCTTGAGTACGAGCGGCTCGAGACGATGGCTTTCGAGCGCGAGCAGCTTCAGGGCGAAGTCGCCGAGCTCCGGGGGCGGATCACCGCGCTGGAACGCGAGGTCGCGCGGCTGGTAGGATCGAGCGGCGAACGGATCGTTCTCGGCTCCGATCAAGGCGTGCTCGGACCTTGACGCCGGTCGCTCGCGAGCCCTCGTCGTCCCTACTTGGAGTCGACCCCATGCAACCCGCGAAGCACACCCTGCTGGTCGTGGATGATGAAGTCGACGTGCTCGACAGCATCCGCCACCAGTTGCACAGGTCGTACCGTGTTTTGACCTCGATCTCGGGCTCGGAGGCGATCCAGATCCTCGAGCGGGACGAGGTGTCGCTGATCCTCACCGACCAGCGGATGCCGGGGATGACTGGCGATCTGTTTCTGCGCAGGGCGAGGCAGCTCAAGCCCGACGCGATTCGCATGCTGTTCACGGGCTACGCCGACATTCAAGCGGTCATTAGCGCGGTCAACGAAGGGAACATTTTTCGCTATATCCTCAAGCCCTGGGACACCGTCGAGCTGGAATCGATTTTGCGGCAGGGGGTCGAGCAGTACGAGCTGTTGGCCGAGCGGCGGCGGCTGATTGGCGAGCTTCAAGAGGCCAATACGCTGCTCACGCGGGCCAACCTTGAGCTGGCGCAGGCGGGGCGGCTGAAGACGGCGTTCATCGAGGTGGCGAGTCATGAGTTCAACACGCCGATCACGCTGGTGCAGGGATTGACCGAGTTGCTGCGGATGTCGGATACGGGCCGTCCCCAGGCCGAGAACGAGATTTTGCGTCAGATCAGCTCGAGCGGGCGGCAGCTCGCGCGGCTGGTGACCAACATGATGACGCTGCTTCAGGCCGAGGATTTCCGGCGGATGCTCCAGACGAGGCTGCACGCCGTGGCGGAGGTGATCGCGGCGGCGGTCGACCAGGTTCGGCCGTTTTCGGCGGCGCGGGGGCAGACCATGGCGATGGAGCTGGCCGACGATCTGGGCCGGTTCGAGGTCGATCGCGACAAGATCCACGCGGTCTTGATCAATCTGCTGACGAATGCGATCAAGTTCACGCCCGACCAGGGTACGATCAGGATCAGCGCGGGGCGCGAGCGGGACGGAGCGATCGTGATCGAGGTCGACGACCAGGGGGCTGGGATCGAGGCTGGTGCGGGCCCGCATCTGTTCCAGCCGTTTTTCACTCAGCTCGATCCGAGCCGCCACTCGTCGGGCGATTTTGGCTACTGTAAACGGGGTCTGGGTCTGGGTCTGTGCATCGCCCGCCAGTTTGTGGAGATGCACGGGGGATCGATCGAGGGCGAGAATCGGCCGGAGGGGGGCGCTCGGTTTCGCGTGCGATTGCCCGCGGCGGGCGCGAGTGGGCACCCTGGTTCGTCATCGACCGATCGATCGCTTTGTGAGGATGCGAATGGCTAGAGTTCTGATTGTCGACGACGAGCCCGAGGCCAATCGGCTGTTGTGCAAGCTGCTCGAGCTCAAGGGGTGCGAGACCGAGTCGGCCCTGGACGGGGCGGAGGCGTTGGCGGCGGTGGAGCGTGAGCCGCCCGACCTGATCTTTCTCGACCTCATGCTCCCCGACGTTGACGGTCTGGCGCTTTGCCGGCGGTTCAAGAGCCTGGGAAACACCGCCCGGACCCCGGTCGTCGTCGTGACGGCCCGGCTCAGCGACCAGAACCGGGCCGAGAGCTTCGCCGCCGGGGCCGACGAGTTCATCTCGAAGCCCTATCTCCCGGATCAGATTTTCCAGGCGCTGGCGGCCGCGCTGGACCGATAACGAGGCGAGCGCTCGACCCCGTCATCGAGGCGATTTTCATGGATCCGACGCGACCTTATCATCCGGAGACCGAGCCCGAGGCTCCGGCCCCGGCCCCCGTGGACGCCGATCGGGCGCTTGTGCTGTCGTGCCTGGCCTGGCCCGAATGGACCAGCCGCGAGGCTTCCCTGTCGATCGGCGAGCCGTCGCACGATTTCGTGCTCAAGCTCTGGAACTGGATCGAGGCGTCGTGGCTCAGGCGGGTGAGCGCGGTCTGGACGGGCGAGTCCGCGGGGGAGCTTCCCGATCGTCAGACCGCGCTGGAGCGGCTGCGGGCGATGCACGTGGCGGCGTCGCGGCTGGACCTGGACAGGGTCCACCCGAGCTGGCTGGTCCGCGCCCTTCGCGAGGAGACCCCGGCGGTGGCCGCGATTGCCGCCCGGCACGGCCCCGACGCGACCAGGGCGGTGGCGCGGCGGGCGCTCGCGGGGTCCGCGGCCCCTGCCGCCGCCCCCTCCGCCGTCCGCGCCGAGGTCGTCGCGTGGGTGCTCTCGCTCTGGACCGAGCGCTTAGTTGGCGGCCGTTCCGAGACGGCGGCCGACCCTCCCGAGATCGTCGCCATCACCCAGCTCTCGCGAATGGAGGCGCTCAGGCTGTTCCGCCTGTGGGGGTTCGCCAAGCTTGTCCTGGCGGGCGCTCACCCCCAGCGCAAGCGTCCCAGACCGCGCGAAATCGAGCGCCGCAAATGGATCGAGGCCGAGACCGCCAGGGAGCCCGGCTCGATCCGCGCCATGGCCCAGGCCGACGTCCAGGCCCAGGCCAAATCGACCGCACTGCTCCCGCGCAAAATGGCCCTGCTGGGCGTGCTCGGGCTGGCACGACTCTGCAAGGATTCCGATCCGTTTCGCCTGCGCTGGGCGCTCCAGCACTTGCCGTATCCCATCGCCAAACACATCCGCTCGACCATCCCCAAGAAGGTCGATCGCAAGCTTTATCACGAAGCCCACGAGGCTCTGCTCTTGAAATTGGCGTGGCGTAGACTCAATCTTGAACATCGAATCAAGCGTCCGTGGCCGGGGTCCGAGGTCGGTCAAGCTCAGGTGTAGTCGACCCGGGCTGTTGGGAATGTCGCTTTCATGGAATCATCGTCGCGAACGAGCGCTGGGGTGTTCGAGGGGCCGTCGGGCTCGGGGGGCGATCCTTTCGCGGAGCTCGGGAAGATCTCGAGCGAGCAGCTCTGGCTCGAGCGCGCGCTGGGGCCGTGGACGGCTGGCAAGGTCTTGCCAGGTCCGCTGCGTTGGCTGGAGACGTGGACGGGTGGAGCGATCACCGTCGGCCAGCCGGAGATACTCTGGCGGGCGTCGGGTCTCCAGCGAGCGGGATTGACCGCGCAGTTCACGGCCCCGCGGCTGGCGACCCGGCTAGCCCTGGGCGTGGAGCTGCCGCTTGCGCATGCGATTGTCGATCGGTTGCTCGATTATCACCGGCCGGATGCGGATACGCGGCTTCAGCTCACGCCCGTGGAGTGGGGGATCTGGTCGTTTTTGATGCTTCGGGTTCTGGACTCGCTCGAGTCGAGCACGCGGAGCGCGCGGGGCCGGTTGCCTGGCGACCCGGGTCCGCTGTCGGTCGCGGACATGACCTTGGACCGGGTCGGTCCCGACCCGTTTGACGTGGCGGGACTGGGCTCGATGGTGACGTTTCGATGGTCGGTTCGGGTGGATACGACCACGGCGGGCGTACGGTTGTGGCTTTCGGAGTCGGTCGCGCGGATGTGGATCGCGGGCGACACGCGGCCGCCGGTGTTTGTCGCGGCCCAGGCTCAGTCGAAGCGGCCGAGGGAGGTGTCGGGGCGGGTTTCCCAGCGTGAGCTTTCGAGCGTCTGGCGCGCGGAGGCGGGGATCATGCCGATGCCGCAGGGGCTCAGGCGGCTGCGCGTGGGGGGCGTCTTGCCGCTGTCTGACAAGCGATTGATTGGCACGCCCGCGAGCCCCAGCGGGCCGATCGACCTGGTGCTCGACTTGCCTGGCGAGCGCGGGCGCTATCGCATTGCGACGCGACCGGTGGCGGACGCGGGGGGGCGATTGCTGCGTCTCAACGACCGTCCGATCCGTGAGCCCGGTCCGCGCTCTCCGCGGGCCGCCACCCCGAACGAAGGAAAGACCATGAGCCAGCCCCACGCACCCGTCAATCCAGCCGCCGCCCCGCTCGACGTACCGGTGACCCTGGTCGTCGAGCTCGGGCGCGTCAATCTGACCCTCGAACAGCTCGCCGACCTCAAGGCCGGCGACGTCGTCGAGCTCAACCGCCAGACGCGAGCCCCCGTCGAGCTCACCTCGAACGGCCGCCTGGTCGCGCGCGGGGAGCTGATCTTGATCGACGCCGACCTGGGCGTGCGGGTCACGAGCGTGTTTCTCTGAGTTGATCAGCCGACGGGGTAGACGACCTGGATCGTCGATTCGAGGAACAGGGTCTGGATCGCGACCATGGCAATGGTCGCGGCCAGGCCGGCCGCGCCGGCTCGATCGCGCTCCATGGCCGCGCCGGCTGCCGGCAACAGAGCGGGCATGAAGAGCATCCAGAGCCGCGCGGTCTCGCCCAGGTTCCGACCCGTCAGATTCACCAGCACCACCACCACGATCGCCGCCAGGCTCGACCGGGGGATCAAGAGCGGCTGGCGCAGGGACCGCAGAAGCCATACCGACCCCGCCGCCCCGATCGCGAGCACGAGCTCGAGGGGGTTGATCCAGAACCATCGCCAGTAACCGCGGGGATAATCATCGTAGAATCGGGCGTGATGGTGCAGGTTCCAGACGGCGATCGTGAGGGGATTGGCCGAGGTTGCGAGATAGACCAGGATCCAGGGGATGGCGAAGCCCGCGCCCGTAGCGGCGATTCCGAGGGTGCGCGAGCGCGTGGGCGTTTCGTTTTGGAACAGGAAGATGAGCGCGACCATGAGTCCGACCGGAAAGAACGCGAGCGTGAACGCCGCGCCCAGGGCCAGGGCCGCGCCGGTGGCGAGGGCCAGAATGGCGGCCCTGGGTCCGCGGGTCTTGGCGCTCCAGGCGGCCAGCGCGAGCGCCAGAGTGGCCAGGAAAGGATAGGCCGTGTCGGCCAGGGGCTGAAACAGGATCGCCGACGGGGCCAGCGGCCAGAGCGCGGCCGCGCACCAGGCGCCGCGGGGCGAAAGGGCCGCCCGCGCCAGCACATAGAGCGGCACGACCACCAGCGCGCAGGCCGCCCAGGTCGCAAGCGCCGTCGCGAACAAGGCCGCCCGCTCCGAGCGCAGGATCGGCCGGCGATCGAACCCCGCGAGCTGCCGGAAGCCCTCGGCCGTCGACGGCGGCTCGAGCCCCACGAGGGCGTCGGCGACCCGCGGATGATCGGCCATGAACCCGACCAGGGCGCACTCGGCCAGGATCAGACCCGGCGGATGCGTCCCGATATGCAGCGAGTCCTGGCGCTCGATCCAGCGGGGATAATCGGCCAGGAACCGGCCGGGGTCGGCCATCGCCTGATCGCGGGCGATCGTGAAATAACCCGCCGAACTGGTGAAATAATTCACATAGGCCCATTTGGTGTGGTCGTATTCATCGGGAGCGGCGGTGGTGGCGGCGAACTGGGCGATGAGCGAGGCGAGCGCGAGGCCGGCGAGCCACCGGGACTCGCCGCCGCGGGTGATGGGTCTGGAAAGTGCGCGGAGGCCCAGGGCCGCGAAAAGCGCGTAGCCCGCGCAGAACAGGATTCCCAGGGCCATCCACGCCCAGGGGATGGCGACCTGGGCGGGGATCCGCAGCCATTCCCACTGGCCGGGAACGCCGAGCTTCGCGCCCGCGCGCACCGCCAGCACGAATCCGGCCAGGAGTGCGGCCTGGGCGCCGGTCACGATGATCGCGGTCTTGCTCATGAGGGCGATGGTAGCGGTGGGACTCGGTGGGGGCGAGGGGATTTTGCGGGAAACCGCCCGCGTCTTGGTTGCGGCGCGGGTTCGGGCGTGGTTTGATCGTGATGCGTACCCGCTTGCCCGATTGTGAGCCGCGTCCATCCGCGAACCGCGCGGGACGCCACGGTCGATCTCCCGCCAAGCCGCGGCGCTCAGGAGCGCAGTCGATGCATTTCGCCGACTCGAACGCCTCGCCCCCGACGGGCGCGCTGGATCACGCGCCCTGGTGGAAAGGGGTAAACCGGTACCAGTGGTTCGTCTTCGGCGTGGCCACGCTGGGCTGGCTGTTCGACACGATGGACCAGCAGCTCTTCAATCTGGCGCGCAAGCCCGCCGTCACCGAGCTGCTCACGATACCGGGCCAGCCGCCGCCGTCGGCGGCGATGATCGCCGAACACGCCAGCTACGCCACCACGATCTTCATCATGGGGTGGGCGACCGGGGGGATTTTCTTTGGCATCCTGGGCGATCGAATCGGCCGGGCGAAGACCATGATGGCGACGATTCTTTGTTACTCGGCGTTCACGGGGCTGTCGGCGCTCTCGGTGGGGGTCTGGGACTTCTCGGCCTATCGTTTCTTGACCGGGCTGGGCGTCGGCGGGCAGTTCGCGGTTGGCGTGGCTCTGGTGGCCGAGGTGATGCCCGATCGCGCGCGCCCCTTTGCGCTGGGCTGGCTGCAAGCGCTTTCGGCCGTCGGCAATATCACGGCCGCCTTGGTGGATATCGTCCTTGGCCAGCTCGAGCAGTCCGGCTCGATCACGAGCGCCTGGCGGATCAAGTTTCTGATCGGGCTGGCCCCGGCGTTGCTCGCGATCCCGATCTTCATGAAGCTCAAGGAACCCGAGCGTTGGAAGGCCGCCGCGTCCGAGCCGGAGACGTCCAAGGGGGGGCACAAGCTGGGCTCGATCCGCGAGCTTTTTGGCGACCCGCGGTGGCGGCGTAACACGCTGGTGGGGATGATCCTCGCGTTCGCGGGGGTCGTCGGCCTGTGGGGCATCGGGTTTTTCAGCTTCGACCTGGTCCGCTCGATATTCGAGAGTCATTTCCAGGACCAGGGTCTGTCTCCGCGCGAGGTGGCGGGGAAGCTCACGTTCTGGAGCGGGATCACGTCGCTGGTGCTGAACATGGGGGGTTTCCTGGGCGTGCAGGCGTTCTCGATGGTCACGCACCGGATCGGGCGCAGGCCGGCGTTCACGATCTCGTTCGTGATCGCCGCCCTGAGCACGGTGGTGACGTTCTGGTTCTTGACCGAGCTCTGGCAGGTGTTTGTGCTGATCCCGATCATGGGGTTTTGCCAGCTCACGCTTTTCGGCGGTTATGCGATTTATTTTCCGGAGCTGTTTCCGACCCGGCTGCGCAGCACGGGGACGTCGTTTTGTTACAACGTCGGCCGGTTCGTGGCCGCGCTGGGGCCGCTGTCGCTGGGTCTTTTGGCCAGCCGGGTGTATGGCGGTTACACGGGGGCGATGCCGATCCGCCTGGCGGGGGTCACGTTGTGCTCGGTGTTTCTGATCGGCCTTCTGGCCCTTCCGTTCGCCCCCGAGACCCGCGGCCGACCGCTGCCGGAATAGGCGGGGAGGCCGAGCCTACGACACCAGCCTGGCCGAGTCGCGGTCGAGGTAGAGCTTCGCGCCCGCGCAGCCGCGGAGGGCGGTGGCCGGGCAGGCTTCGGTGACGGGTCCGCGGAGGGTGGCGAGGACGGCCTGGGCCTTACGCGGACCCGGCGCGACGACCGAGATCACAGGCGCACGCAAGAACACAGGGATCGTGATTGTATAGGCGTGGGTGGGGACGTCGGCGAGTTGCTCGAAGCAGCCGTCGTTCACCTGCTGAAGCCGGCACGCGGCGTCGAGGCGTACGACCTTGACCAGGACGGGGTCGAGGAAATCGGCCACGGGCGGGTCGTTGAAGGCGAGGTGGCCGTTTTCACCGATGCCAGCGCAGATCATGTCGGGGGGCGTCTGGAGCAAGAGCGACTCATAATCGGCACAGGTGAACAGAGGGCGGTCGACTTTTTCGCCGGGGATCAGCCGGGCGGCCAGACCGAGCGAGGCCTTGTGGCGAAAGAGCCGCTCGTTCAGGTAGCGTCTGAACGACGCCGGGTGGTCGGCGGCCAGGCCCAGGTATTCGTCCATGTGGTAGGCGGTCGCGCGGCTCCAGTCGATCGTGGCGTCGGCGACCAGGCCGGCCAGGAATTCGTCCTGGCTGGGCGCGGCCGCGAAGACGATGTTGACCTGGTTTTTTTGGGCCAGGGTCCGCGCGATCGCGCTGGCGACGCCTTTCGCGGCCGCGCGGCCGGCGTGGGCCCGGGTCTCGTGGATTTCGACCTCGAGCGCGTCGACCTGGAATCGAGCGAGCAGGGTTGGCTCTTGGTCCGACATGGCTGGGCCTCAAAGAGGCGAGCGAACGCGAAGGACGACCCCGAGATCGACCGCGGCCGGCGCGTGCGCCGGGCGGTCCACCATGGGCGTCGCGCTTGGGCGCTCGCCGCCGCTCAAGCCGACGCCAGACACGGCCTTCCCGATCGAGCGCCGGCACGGAGCTGCTCGCACAGCCGCTGGCATTCGCTCAGGTCGCCAAGCAGCTTCTCGGCGAGGAAGGATTGGGTCGCCCCGTCGCTCGACCACTGAAGCTGTTCCTGGCACCGAGCCATGTGCTCGATCACGTCCTTCATCCACAACAGCGTATCATGCCGATCCATCATGAGACGACCATCCTTCGCCGCGCGCCTCGGAGGGTCGTCTTTGACCCATACGAAGCCTCTTTGTGTCATCTCGGGCCGTCCTGGTCCCGATCGTCCGTTTCCCTTCGCCCGCGGCCAGCCGCGCTTGCCGCGTTTTCCGCGTTTCGATCGTCAGGAACCGCAAAGCACGTGCCATGGGGCAAGAAGCCTGGCCCCGCGGCCGGGAGTCGTCAATTCCCGCGAGCCGAAGAAAAAAAAACGGCTCGCCGGGGTTCGCGCACCGCGGGGCGCGCTTGTAATTTCTACAGTGGCGGGCGCGCTTGGGGGCGCTCGGCGAGGAAAAGCGTGGCGCTGGCGGCTTTCCTCGCGGTCCGGCTTGACTTAGACTGTCAGTAAGCAGATCCGTCCGGCGGGGGAACGACATGGCTTCGCTGATCACGGCGGCCAATCCGGCGAATGAGGCGAACAGCGTCCCGGAAGGGGTTTATCGCTGGCCCCGTTCGGTCGTGCGCTGGCTGTTCGGGCTGCCGGACGACGATCGTGAACCGGGGGGCTCGAGCCGGGCGGGGGCGCGGTTTCTCAACATTTGCATCAGTCGAGAAGCCGGCGCGGGGGGCGCGGCCATCGCGCGGATGGTTGGCGAAAAGTTGGGCTGGAAGGTGTACGACGACGAACTCCTCGAGGCCATCGCGCATCGTATGGGCGTTTCGCTCGACGAGGTCCGGGCCCTCGACGAGCTCGCGCCCAGTGTCGTCCAGGACTGGCTGTTGCCGCTCCGCGAGGAATACTATGCTCCCCAGGAGGCGTATCTCGATCACCTGGCCCGGCTGATCGAGGCGATCGGCCGGGCGGGGGATTCGATTCTGGTCGGCCGAGGGGCGGGGTACATGCTGCCGAGGGAGAGCACGCTGTCGATCCGCGTGGTCGCCCCCTTGCGGGTCCGCGCGCAGCGCCTGGCCGAACGGATGGGCGTTTCGTACCGGACCGCCCGCCGGGCGGCCCGCGACCTCGATCGCCGCCGCGACCAGTTTGATCGCACCATGCACCGGGCTAATTCCCAGGATCCCCATTCCTACGACATGGTGCTCGAGTCGCACAGCCTGGGTCTCGAGACCTCGGCGATGCTGGTTGCCCATCTGGTGCGGGCTGGCCGCGCGGCCCCGGGCTTCGCGCAGGCGGTCAAGCCGGCTGCCGAGCCGCGCGAGCGGATGCTGGAACCGAGCTGGGTTCCGCAAGCGCCCGAGACGGGGTCCAGCAAGCCGGCGGAGGGCGAGCCGCCGGTCCTTGAGCAGACCTGAGCCGGCGAGGTCGTCACTGCACGGCGACGATGCTGATCCTGTGTTTCTCGGCCCGGCTGATGACTTCCTCCTGGTCGAGCAGGATCGTCCGTCCGGCCTCGATCGCGAGAACCCGCGCCCGCGCCCGGTGCAGGTTTTCGATGGTGTCGACGCCGATGGTCGGCACGTCGAACCGCATGTCCTGCTGGGGCTTGGCGACCTTGACGAGCGTCCAGCCGCCCGCTCGGCAGAGCTCGCCCGCGCGGGCGATGCAGCGGTCGGTCCCCTCGATCGCCTCGACGGCCAGGGCGGCCTTTTCCTTGACCGCCACTGACTGCCCGACGTCGAGCCGGCCCATTTCCTTGGCGAGCGTCCAGCCGAACTCGACGTCCTCGAGCTCGCGCGGGCTGGGCGCGTGCCGGGTCAGGGTTCCGGCCTGGACCAGCAGCTCGGGGCAATAATCGAGGGCCGATTCAAAGGCGATTCCGTCGCGCTCGAATTCGGCGATCACGTTCAAGAGGATGCTGTCGTCGCGATTATCGGACCGGCCCCGGCCGTACCACATCTGGACCATGCGCAGGTCGGGGACCAGGTGCAGGAATCGCCAGGGCGTGAAGATCACGCTCTTGTGGACCTTGCCCGCCATGACGGCCCGACTCACGCCGTCCGCACGAAAGGCGCGGATCATCCCGCCGAGCTTGGCCACGCCGATCCGGTGAAACGAATCGCAGAGCGAGCGCAATTCGTCGGAAGCCTCGTGCTTGATCGCGATGCACGCGACCTTGAGCCCCTGCCGCCGGGCGGCCTCGGCGAACACGATCGGGAACCGGCCGCTCCCCGCCAGAAGACCGATCCGAACCTCGCCCGCCGCCGCTGAAGATCGTCCAGAAATCATGTGATCATCTCGCCCTACTCGATCTCGAGATCCACGCGCGCCGGCTCGGTCGCGCTTCCCGGCCTTCCGGCGACCGTCGTCGTGCCCGAGAGAGCCGCCACTCGGGCGGTCAGGTCGCGGAGCTGGCGATACATCTCGGGCAACCGTGCGATCATCTGGAACAGCCTGCGCTGTTCGCGAACCGGGATCGCCGGCGATCCCAGCACGTGCTGGTTGTCGGGGATGGCGCGATGGACGCCCGCCTGCGCGCCGATCACCACCTTGTCGCCGATCCGGGTGTTGTCCTTGATCCCCGCCTGGCCGGCCATGACCACGTGGTCGCCCGTCTTGCAGCTCCCGGCGATGCCCACCTGCCCGCAGAGCAGGTTGTGGCGACCGATCTGGTTGTTGTGGCCGATCATGACCAGGTTGTCGATTTTGGTCCCCTGGCCGATGCGGGTCGCCTCGAAGGTCGCCCGATCGATGGTGCAGTTCGAGCCGACCTCGACGTCGTCTTCGATGATGAGGCGGCCCGAGTGGGGGATCTTGACGTGGCGTCCGTCGCTCTGGCGATAGCCGAAGCCGTCGCCGCCCAGCACGGTCCCTGAGTGGATCTCGACGCGGTCGCCCAGGGTCACGTTGGCGTAAAGCACCGCGTTGGGATGGATGATGCAGCCCTGGCCGAGCACGCAGCCTTCGCTGACGACAGCGCCGGGGTGGATCGTCGAGCCCGCGCCGATCGTCGCCCCGTCGCCCACGTAGGCCAAGGGCAGGATTGCCACGTCGGCGCCGAGGGTTGCGGTGGGTGCGACGAAGGCCTGGGGATGGACGCCGACCCAGCGGGGCCGGTGTTCCCCGACGAGGTGGTCGCGCACGGCCAGGAAGGCGGACATGGGGTCATCGACCTCGATGACGGGCAGGTCGTCCTGGGAGTCGGTCTTGGCGACGCCGAAATGGGGGCCGACGATGGCGGCCGAGGCGTGCGAGACCTTGAGCAATTTGGCGAATCGTTCGCTCTCGATGAACGTGATGTCGCCCGGGCCGGCCTCGCCGACGGGGCGGGCTGACCGAATCGAAACGTGGCCGGGCCCGACCAGTCGGCCGTGGACCAGGGCGGCCAGTTCTTCAACCGTTGCGACCAAGGGCGTATTCCTTTCTTCCCTGAAAGGCGCCAACGACCAGCTTGCCGGGAGTCGCTTGAAAGGTCGAACTCCAGACGTGGCTTTCCCGGATTCCCGATCGTCCCTGAACCAGGGTTCCGGGATCGCGCTCGGTCGCCGTCGGGCCGCCTCGATCTCGTGGAGATCCGAGGAAGCTGGCGACCCGCATCGACCTCAATCGACCGAATCGGCGGGATGCTAAACCATGTCGACAAGCTCGACAAGGCGAAGTCGATCCCGCGGCCGGCCGGAAACGGCCAACCGCCGTCTTCGCGCGCCTCGAACATCGCCTCTTCCATCGGCCGCGAGGGCTGGCCGACTGTTCCCCTGGAGCGGCGATCCCTGCCCGAAAAGGCCGCCTGGACGGGTTTCACCGTTTTCGCGGGGCGAGCGGGGTCAGGAACCGTGGAACCGAGCCTGGACCAGGGCGGCCAGGGTCGAGATCCATGGGAAGGGGCTCTCGCCCCGCGCGGAACGATCGAGAAACACGCCGGACAAGCCTGCCTGAATCGCCCCCTCGACGTCGTTTTCCAGGTCGTCGCCCACGCAGGCGACGCGGTCGGGCGACATGCCCAGGTGGGCGCAGGCGGCCTCGAAAAAGGAGCGATGGGGCTTCTTGTAGCCGACTTCCGAGGAGATCACGAGTTCGTCGCGCCAGTTTTCCAGCTCGGGCAAGCCGCGAACGACCGTGCGCAGGCGCGAATCGAAATTGGAGCCCACACACACCGGGACGCCCATCGATTCGAGGCTCCGCAGCGCAGGCGCGACGTCGGGGAAGGCCCGCCACGACTCGGGCCGGCCGAAATGGTCCCAGAGCTCGTCGAAGGCGCGATCGGGATCGGGGATCTCGGGCAACACGCCCGCCACGATCCGCCGCCATCGCCGTTTTTCCGTGGCCTCGTCGGTCGAGAGCAAGCCGCGCTCGGCGTGGATTTCATCACTCGCGAAATGGATCTGGAACCGCGCCCGCGTCTCCTCGGCGGCGATTGCGACCCCCTGGCGAAGCGCGGCCGCCCGATAAGCCTCAGCCACCGACGGCCACGGACGAATCAACGTCCCGACCGCGTCAAAAATGATTCCTTCGGCATCACGCCAGCGTCCCCGATGGTTCATGGTTGCGTGAGCCATTGCGTTGGTGGGCGATGGATTTGACAAGATGAGTGTATCCAGAGAAGGAAGAATCGGGATGAGGGCGTCAAATGGACCTTATCGATCATAGAGGCAAGCCAAGTTAGGAAGAAAGGGGGGAGTCTGAGGGGATGGAGGTGGAATGTGCGTTGGGGTCGGTCTGGGCGGGCGCGTGGTGGGCTCTGGGGGGGTGTTTCGGTCGTGGCTGGCTGGGTCGAACGAGGCCGGGGGTGACGTCGAGGTCGAGGTCGGCGGTGAGGCCGGCGGCGAGCATGGGAAATGCGATCGCGCCCAGGGCGGCGTTGTCGGTGCAGAGGGAGAGGGGGGGGATGTAGAGCTCGACGGGGAGATCGCGGGCGGTTTCGGTCAATCGTTCGCGCAGGCGGGCGTTGGCGGCAACCCCGCCGCCGATCGCCAGTCGCTGGAGCCCCGTTTGGCGAAGGGCCTGCTTGGCCTTGCCCACGATGGCGTCGACGAGGGCTTCTTGAAAGCTGGCGGCAACGTCGGCGATCATCGCCTGATCGAGCGTGGGCATGGGGTTGTGGGCGTTGGGTCCGCGTAAGGCGTAAAGGACGGCCGTCTTGAGTCCGGAGAAGCTGAGGGCGATTCGCTCGTCGTGCTGGAACGAGCGCGGGAAGTCGTAGGCCCTGGGGTTGCCGCCGCGGGCGGCACGTTCGATGAGCGGACCGCCGGGGTAGCCCAGGCCAAGGAGGCTGGCGACCTTGTCAAAGGCTTCGCCGGCCGCGTCGTCGATGGTACCGCCCAGGAGGGTCGCCTCGAGGGGGCTTTCACAGTGAAAGAAGCTCGTGTGGCCGCCCGAGACGACCAGTCCCAGGCAGGGGTAAATGGGCGTCTCGGGATAGGCGAGCTGGCAGGCGTAGAGGTGGCCTTCGAGGTGGTCGATGGCGACCAGGGGGATTTCGAGTGTGGCCGCGAGGCATTTGGCGGCGGTCAGGCCGACGACGAGCGCGCCCGCGAGCCCCGGGCGGGTCGCCACGGCGACCGCCCCCAGGTCGGCCAGGGCGACCCCCGCTCGAGCGAGCGCCTGGTCGATGATCGGGACGATCCGCTGGGTGTGGGCTCGGGATGCGATTTCTGGGACGACGCCGCCAAAGGGTTGGTGGAGGTCGACCTGCGAGGCGACGACCGACGAGAGGATCGTGGGTACGCCCGGTCGGGGCGGACGAGGGCCGCGGATGATCGCCGCGGCGGTCTCGTCGCAGGTCGTCTCGATGGCGAGCAGGTCGAGCGTGTCGTCGTTTTGAGGCATGCCCGCGCCGTCAGGTTCGAGCCAGGTTTCGCCGCGCGGCTCAGGCCGATTTGGTCCTGGGCGCGAGCTTGCCGCGGATCACCTCGAGCGCCTTGTCGAGCTGCTTGTCGACCCACGGTCCGACAGGTCGCCGGCTCGCTCCGGTCTTGGCCGTCTCGGTCTTGTGCGCCGGGTCGGCCTGCTTGGCGCCGGCGGGCTTGGTCTCCGCAGGCTTGCCCTGGGTCGCCGGTTTGTCGCTCGGCTTCGAGGCTTTATCGCTCGGCTTCGCGGCTTTGTCGGCGGGCTTGTCCTTGGGCTTTTCCGCCGCGGCAGTGGACTCGGCCTTGGCGCGCTTGCCCTTGGCGGCCGAATCCTGGTCGCGCGTCCGCCGGCCGATGAACCAGTTGACATACTCGGTGGGGGACAGCTTGACCTCGAGGCCGGGGTCGGGCGAGACGCCCCATCTGTCGGTCTGCTTGGCGTTCTTGAATCGGTGGATATTTTCACCCGATGGGCGGTAGTAGCTCGCGACGGTCAGCTTGAGGATGCTGTTGCCGTCGTCGAGATCGAGCAGGTTTTGCACCGATCCCTTGCCAAAGGAGCGCTGGCCGACGATCAGGGCGCGCTTGTGGTCCTGGAGGGCCGCCGACAGGATCTCGGACGCCGAGGCCGAGTTTTGATTGACGAGCACGACCAGGGGGATTTCTTCGTAGGGCGAGTTTTTGTGCGCCTCGTAGCGGCGGGAGGGTGTGTTTCGACCGCGGGTGCTGACGATTTCGCCGGAGTCGAGGAACAGGTCGGCCATCTCGACGGCCGCGCTCAGGAGGCCGCCGGGGTCGTCGCGGAGGTCGATGATGATTCCCTTGACGCCTTCGCCACGCAGTTGCTCGAGGGCGGCTTTGGCCTCTTCGGGCGTCTTCTGGATGAAGCTGGTGATCCGCATGTAGCCGATCTTGTTGGTCTTGTCGATCATGAAGTCCCATTCGTCGTTGGGCTTGCGCTTGTCGCCCAGGACGCTGGGGACGTCGATGATGGCGCGGACGATGGAGATGGCCTCGGGCTCTTCCTGGCCTTCATGCAAGACGCTGAGCTTGACCTCGGTGCCGGGCCGACCGGTGAGGACCTCGACGGCCTTGTCGGGGCTCATCCCTTCGGCGGACTGGCCGTCGATTTCGACGATCAGGTCGCCGGCGAGGACGCCCGCCTCGTAGGCCGGCGTACCGACCATGGGGGCGATCACGCGCAGGCGGTTGGATTCGGGGTCGACGCCGACCTGGATGCCGATCCCGCCGAATCGACCCTCGATCTGCCGGCGGAACTGTTTCCACTCGCTGGTGTTGATATACGTGGAATGGGGGTCGAGGTTCTGGAGCATTCCCTCAAGGGCGCTTTCAAGGAGCTCTCGCCTGGTCACGGGGCGGACGTAGTTCGCCTCGACCTTCTCGACCGCGTCGACGAACAGGCCGTAGAGCTCGAGCATTTCGTCCTTGGGCTTGGCGCCGCCGGACGCCTGCCAGCAGAAGACGCCGATCAGGGAAATCGACACGATTGAAAACAAGTTGCGTCTCGGCATCGACGAATCCTCTGGGCATCATTCGAGGACGGGGTCGGCCATGGTGCCGCCCCTCGGGGGGACGATCACGATCGCCGCGACGACCGGAAGCGCCGGCCTCGGGCGGGTCATCGAAGATCGTGGGACACTCTTAACTTAGTCGATTTTTCACTCTCCTGACAAGCAGCGCGGTCACGGCGACGCGGAAACCCCGGCAACCACCCGCGCGGCTCGAGCATCGCCTCGGGAGAAAGAGTCAGATGAAATTCGGAGGTCCGGTCCCGCTTTTGGGCTGTCGGGCAATGGGCGCCGGACTATAAAAGGATGTGAAGGATGTCGGTTTTTTTGGGAGCATGGCGATTAGAATCGGGACTCAGCGGTCGGCGTGGATGACGCCCCGCGCGGCCTGGTGATGGATCGAGACATCCGACGCCTGACGAGGATTGCTTCATGGTCGACCCCCGGCCCGCCGTACAGCAAGAGCGTGGGGACTCGCGGCCCGAGTTGAGCGACGCCGCGCGCAAGGGAGGAGGGGGGGAGGGGAGGACGATCCGGGTCTTGATCGTGGACGACAACGTCGATCTGGCCCTGGGGCTGGCGCGGTGGCTCGAGATCAGCGGGCTCGAGGTCAGGGTCGCGCATGACGGCCGGTCGGGGGTGCGGGAGGCGCAGGCCTGGCTGCCGGATTATGTCCTGGTCGACATTGGGCTGCCGGGGATGGACGGCTACATGGTGGCCGCCGATCTACGTCGCGAGCCCGCGCTCGCCCGCGCGACGATCATCGCGATCTCGGGCTATGGTCCGGAGGACGCTGGCCCCGTTTCGGAGGGGGGTTGGTTCGACCATCACCTGGTCAAGCCGATCGACAATGCGGCCTTGCTGAGGCTGCTCACTCGAACCGGCCCCGCGGGCGCTCACGGCCTAGAGAGGCCCGCGCGATAGCGTGCGACGAAGCGGTCATAGTCGAGCGGGGTGTCGACGCCGATCGACGGCTCGTCGACCACGGCCAGTGCGATGGGAAAGCCGGCCTCGAGGACGCGCAGTTGTTCGAGCTTTTCGGCGGACTCGAGCGGCGATTGCGGCAGTCGCGCCAGGCTCAGCAGGAAATCGCGGCGATAGGCGTAGATCCCCAGGTGCAGCCAGCCCAGGGTCGCGCCTGGCTCGCGGCCCCCAGGGTCGCGTTGGAAGGGAATCGGGGCTCGGGAAAAGTAGAGCGCCCGTCCGCGCGCGTCGAAGACCACCTTGACGCACGAGGGGTCGCGATGGATCGCGGGGTCGGTGATGGGGGCGGCGAGGGTGGCCATGGGGGCTTCGGGGTCGCTCGCGAGCAGCTCGACCAGGCGGTCGATGGTCGCGCCCTGGATTTCGGGCTCGTCGCCCTGGAGGTTGACGATGATCCTGGCGTTGGTGAGTGCGGTCGCGACCTCGGCGACGCGATCGGTGCCGGTGGGATGGTCGGCGCGGGTCATGACGGCTTCGCCGCCGTGGTCGCGGACCGCCTGGGCGATGCGGGGATCGTCGGTTGCCACCAAGATGCGTTCTAGGGATCGCGCGCGTCGCGCCGCCTCGACCACATGTGCGATCAAGGGCCGTCCGGTGTCGGATAGCAGGGGTTTGCCGGGGAGTCGGGTCGAAGCGAAACGGGCCGGGATCACGCCGACGATTTCCATCTTTCTAAAGAATATCTCCCGTGAGGTACACCGATAGAAGAGGCACCACCCGAGACTCATGCCCGAGCGTGAGTCCTGGTGTCGATTTCGCCACACTTTAGGTCGTCTCACGATGAGACACAAGACCGAGTGCGGGCGTCATGGAGTTGGTTCGCTCGCCGCGTCGTGGCTCCAGTAGGGGGCCCGGGCGATCCGAACGGCCGGCGCGACAGGAACCGCGCTGGTGAGAACGAGGTCCGAGGGGCCTGGTTCTTGAGGTCGGGCGATTCATCATCGCCCGATTGGTTCCCAGGAAGTCGGTTCGGAAACGAAGAGGCCGCGCGTCGCCGCGGGGAGGCTCCCCAGCTCTCCGCCGGGGCCGGTGTTGGCCGCTTGGTTCCATTCGCCCGGGTCAACCGCCGGGGCCGGTTGGGGGGATCCCATGCGCTGGCCGCGCAAGGGACGCAGCCCCGATCGCTCTCGCGGTCCGTCTCTACATCCATTGCTCGCGCTCTGTCTGAACGCGGCTGAACCGCAAGGTGCAACCGCGTCGCCGCGACTTGCTCGCTGGATCCGATTCGTCGGATCAAGAGGAAAGCCGCGCCAGGGAAGGAGAGCGCCTCCTATTTGACACGCGGGGCGGCCTAAGCCAAAGGCATGGCGGCCGTCTGGGGAGTCTTGAAACCGATGGGATGGACCACAATCCTCGGCCGACGGAGCGACCGGCGTCGACATCGACCTCGGTTGGAAGTACTTGATGATCGTTGTTTGCTGTCGACGATGCACGGACTTGAGCCAATCGCCCGCCACGATCTGGTGCGTCACGCGGCGGAACACGCCCATGGGCGAGAGGCCAGCCACGTTCGGCTGCTGGCGCGGCATCCCCATGCGGCCGCGGTCGCCGCGCCTGTCGTCCAGGCGGTCGGCGTCGAGCGGCCCGCCGGCTCGATCGTGACCGGTGCGGCCACGGCGTATGACCCGATCATCGGGGCGGCTCAGACCCGCTCGACCTACAACGTCGACGGGACGGGCCTGACCGTGGCGGTCATCGACACTGGCGTGGATTTCAACAATCCCGCCCTGGGAGGCAGCTACGGCCCCGGGGCCAAGGTCATCGCCGGCTATGATTTCGCCGACGGGACGGCCAACCCCATGGCGACGGCGTCCCAGCACGGCACGGCCATCGCCGGGCTCATCGGCTCGTCGAACCCCAGCGACCTGGGCGTCGCGCCGGGCGTCAATCTGGTCGCCCTGCGCGTGACCGACGGCTCGAACACGGCCAGCCTCGCGAACATCGCCTCCGCGCTCCAGTGGGTGGTCGACAACCACCAGCAGTATCACATCACTGCTGTGAACATGTCGCTTGCCGATGGTGGTAATTACGCCCAGAACTGGTTCGCGAACGATGGCGGCGAAGGGCAAGCGATCACGAATTTGATCGGCAAGCTGTCGCAGCTCGACATCCCGGTGATCGCGGCGACGGGGAACAGTTTTACGGGGCCGCAAGGCGAGGGGTTTGCCGCGATCGTGGCCGGCACGATCAGCGTCACGGCGACCGATCTTTCAGGGAACCTGCTTCCCGACGCCCAGCGCCTGGGCGCTGGCTATGGCGGAGCGTCGGCGACGACGATTGCCGCCCCGGGCCAGGGACTCACCGCGCCATCGGGCGATTCGGGCACGGCGACCGTCCAGGGGACGAGCTTCGCGACCGCGCTCACGACCGGGGGCGTCGTCTTGCTCCAGGACATCTATCAGTCGCGGTTCGGGACGCTTCCCACGGTCGCCCAGCTCAAGGGCTGGCTCCAGCAAGGGGCCACCCCGATCCACGACCCGGTCACGGGCATCACGCTGGGCGAGCTCAACCTGGTGAAGTCGGCCGCGCTCATTCCGGCCGCGCCCGCGCCGCCTGCTCCCGTCTTGACGGTGCGTCCGCCCGTTTCGATCGCCACGCCGGTTTCCGCCAGTCCGGCGGGCACAACCTCGACGATCCAGCTCTTCGCCAATGGTCAAGCTCTGAACACGGCAAATGCGGCGACCATACTGCCTCAGCTCGACCAGGCGAGCGTCGACGAGCTCCTGGCCGCCATGAGCGACTGGGCCGCCGGAACCGCCGGAACCTGGGGCCAGGGCGCGACATCGGTCCAGATCTGGAACGCCTGAGAGCCTTGCTCTGCCTCCCGTCGACAACCGCCGCGGCCAGCCTGTTCAGGGCTGGCCGCGGTTTTTTGTTGCTCCGTCGAGTGCCACGCCAGCTCTTGACGCCACCCCAAGATTCATGGTAAACTACAGATGTACGACTAATTCGTTCGTGATCCGTCGCTCGGGGTACTGGGGTGGTCCGCGACGGATGTGTCGCGGATGTCGCGCGATGAAGGTGGTGGCCGATGAAGAGCCTCAGGAGTGCGTTTGGGGCGGTTGTCCTCTGGTCTCCCGTGATCGTGGTCGCGGCCGCGATCGTTCATCAGGGGGGCTGCCAGGCTCGGGTTGGGCGGCCTGACGACCACTCGGGGAATCCCAAGTATCGTTCCGGCCCGAGCGTCGAGGATGTCGTGGGGCGGATGCAGCAGCGCTTTGGCGGGCCGGGGGTTTCGCAATCGATCGATGATTAGGCCGAGAGCCATGCCGGGGGGGTTCGGGACTCCGGCGTCTGGATCGCGGCCCCAGGCTGTCGTCGCGGGGGGTGATTCCCTTTAGAATGAAAGAGCGTGGGGAGCGGTCGAGCCAATCGGTTGAGTTGGCCGGCGCGGTCCCTTGCTTGAGGAGTCATTCGCCGTGTCAGAAGTCACCCGGACCGCGCTTGTGACGGGCGCAGGCAGTGGCATTGGACGGAGCATCGCTCACACCTTGGCCGCCATGGGCGTCCGGGTCGCGCTGATCGGGCGCGATCGCGAAAAGCTCGAACGCGTTCGCGCTGAGTTGAGCGTTGGCCGCGATTCGGCCTTCGTCGCGGTCTGCGACGTCGCCGACCGCTATGCGGTGAAGGCCATGGTCGACCAGGTGCTGGCGGCGTTCGAGTCGATCGACGTCCTGGTCTGCAATGCCGGCGTGAACGTCAAGAATCGCGCGCTCGCGAGCCTCGACCCCGCCGATTGGGACAAGATGATCGCGACCAATCTCACCGGCGCGTTCAACCTGGTCCATCACGTCCTGCCGTCGATGAGGCGACGGAAGCGCGGGCTGGTGGTGCAGATTTGCTCGGTTTCGGGGCTCCGCGCCAGTACGCTCGGCGGGGCGGGTTATTCGGCATCGAAATTCGGCCAGGCGGCCCTGGGGATTTGCCTTGGTCGCGAGGACGGCGCAAATGGCATTCGCTCGTCGGTGATCTATCCCGGCGAGGTCGAGACGCCGATCCTGGGCCTGCGCCCGGTCCCTGTCACCGCCGAGCGCAGGTCGGTGATCCTGCAACCCGACGACGTGGCGGCCGCGGTCAAGTTCCTGGTCGAGCTTCCGCCCCGGGCCCACGTCCCGGAGCTCGTGATCAAGCCCACGATCGACGACTTCGCGTGAGCCGGGGGAGGCGGGTGGAACCTTGTTGAACCGCTCCGCGATTGCAGGCGCCTGTCACCGGCCCTTTCGAACCAGGTCTGCCAGCTCGAGCCGGCCGGCCTCGATGTCGCCGGAGGCGAACTCGTTGTACTCGGTGTAGACGAGGTGTCGGAACAGCTTGCCTTCATGTTCGAGCTTGCGGGGCGGGCCGACCTCCTCGACGTGGCCGTCCTGAAGCACGATGGCCAGGTCGGCCGAGCGGATCGTCTCGAGCCGATGGGCGATCAGGATGAGGGTGCGCCCGACCGCCAGCCGGGCGAGCGTGTCGTCCAGGAAATGGCGGGTGTCCTCGTCCATCGGGGTCCGAGGTTCCTCGATGATCAGGATCGAGGGGTCGTGCAAGTAGGCTCGGGCCAGGGCCACCCGGTATTGTTCGTCGGGCTTGAGGTAGTGGCCCAGGGGGCCGATCTGGGTGTCGTAGCCGTGGGGCAAGTCCTGAATGAAGTGGTGAGCGTGGGCGATCTTGGCCGCCTCGATGACGCGGGGCAGGGTGTTGATCGCGTCGCCCAGCCCGACGTTGACCGTCGCCGTGTCGGTGAACACCAGGTCGGCCTGGAAAACCGTGGCGACCTGAGCCCGGATCGAGTCCAGCGTGACGTCGCGGATGTCGCGGCCGTCGATCAGAACCCGGCCCGATCGGGGGTCGATCAGACGGGGAATCAGGCAGGCGAGCGCGAGGCTGCTGTCCTCGTCCGCGCCCAGCAACACCGTGCGCCCGCCGGCCGGGATCTCGAGCGAGACGTTGGAAAGCAGGGTTCGCCCCGAACGGCCTTCAAGTGCGACGTTCTCGAGCGCGATGCGGTCCTTGATCGGACTGAGGAACTGGGCGCCCACGTCCTGTTGGAGCTCGGGCCTGCGCTCCAGGAATTCAAAAAACGCCCGCGCCGATCGATTCGCCTGCCGCAGGACTTTACGGAGCCGCAGCCATTCCAGGATCGGGTACGCGAGCCCGGCCAGGGCCACGATCAGCATCACCATCGTGGCGATCGAGATCTGGTAGTTGATGACGATGCTGAAACCGAGCAACCCCAGGGCCACCACGCAGGTGAGGCCAAAGACCAGGCCGACGCCCAGGTTTCCCGGGGCGTTCGTGACCAGCCGCCGCATCTCGGCTTCCTCGTGGTGTTCGAGGTGCTGGTCGAACCGCTGGCGATCGAATTCCTCGACGCCGTAGACCCGTACCGTGCGGAGCAGCCCCAGATCCTCGTGCAGCAGGCTGAGCTGAACCGACGCCTGGCGAAGGGCGGTCTCCGCGAGCAGGCGATGCTCGCGCAACCAGATCCGCACGACCAGCCAGGCCATGACCCCGAGCGAGGCGGTGAACGCCAGCAGGACCGGTGAGACCAGCACCGCCGTGAGCAGCAGGCCCGTCGCCAGAACCGGGACGCGGGGAATGACGTCGAGATCGGCCCGGAACCCGTCCCGGACGTCGTTCACCTCGCGGGTCCAGAGATTGATCACGGGTCCGAGCCCCTCGGCCGGCAGCGACGACTGGCCCAGCCGGTACATTTGCCGGTGAATCTGCTTGCGCAGGGTGGTCGCCAGCCGGACGGCGGCCCGGGCGATCATGCGCTTCCGCAGCCAGGCGGTCAGGGTCAGGGCCAGGATCGAGAACGTCGCCAGGACGAGCAGCGTCGCCAGCGCCCCGAAATTCATCCGCAGCGACGGCAGGAGGTTGGTCAAGCGATCGAGGCCCCGGCCCGCGACCCTGTGGACGGGGTTGTCGCTGAGCAGGCTGCCGGCGATCAGGGGGAAGACGCCCGTATCGTCGTAGAGGTGAAACTGCTTGTCGGACCCGCTGGCGCGGTGGACGACCCACCTGGGCAATTCGTTGACCCGCGAGGAGGGGAACCGTGTCTCGCCGCGTGAGGCGATGAGCGAGACGAAAAGGCCGGAAAGGCCGAGGAGCAGTATCACGAGCAGTGATTGCACCAGGCCCAGGAATCGGATGAGTCGAACCTGGCGGTCGGCGCCCGCCAGCATACGCGTGCGATGATAGGCGTCGACCTGCATGCCGGCTCTCCCCTCGGCGAGCGCGCCTGAGGCTGGATGACAACGTAAGGCGGCCGGGGCTCGCGACGCACGGTCACCCGGGGCGGTCGCCGGCCGCGCCGCCACGGGTCCGAGCCGCCGCCCGCGAAAGCCCCCAGGACGACCCGCCGCACTCTCGCCGCCCGCGCTTGGCGGATGGCTCAGGCCAGGTCTCGATCCTCGAACAGCAGAAACGCGAACAGCAGCGCTGCTCCACAATACAACATGCAATAGCCCAAGGCAGGCAAAACATATCGCATCCAGGGAATCAGGGCGCCGGTCGAGATGGATGGACCCGCGTTGAAAAACTCAAGCTGCGGCAGCCCGAAGGCGAAAAGCTTGGCCATGAAGCTCACCAGGTCGTTGACCTGACCCTGGCCCGCCACCTCGACCAGCACCGGGCTCAAGTGCCCGAGGAAGAAAATCAAGATGCAAACCACCAGATTGGCCAGCATCGGCAGCCGGGTCGAGATGGCCACGCTGATCGCGGTCAGAATCGACACCTCGAAAAAGCCAAGCGCCAGACCCGGGAACACCTGGAACACCTGTGCCCACTGCTTGGCCGAATCGACCGTGCTCCCCGCCGATTCCCGCATGTCGTACGGGTATTTGTACCAGACCCCCGCGGCGAAGAGCGCCCCCAACAAGAGGTAGAGGCTGAGCACGCCCAGCTCGATCCCCAGAAACTTGCCGACGATGAACTGCCGGCGGTTGATGGGCTTTGACAGCAGGGTGATCGCCGTCTTCCCCTCGATCTCGTCGGCGACCGTCGAGCTCGCCGTCAGGAGCGCGAGCAGCATGCAGAAGAACGAGATCGTCGTCAGACCCGTGTCCTTGTACATCTTGATATCTTCGCCGAACGTGAAGTACGACACGAAGATCGTGACGACCAGAAGCGCCGCGGCGAAAAACGCCATGACGAAATAGGCCGGCTGGCGGATGGCTTCCTTGGCGGTCGCAAGCGCGATGGTGATGGCTTTCATGGGCGTCGTTCGTGTGATCCACTACAAGCGGCGAATGAGGCAAAACCCGTGATCCCGAGGGGTCACGACAATGATCGCGGGCGGAGATTCACCCTCGAATCTCGAAACCCTCGAGCGATTCCAGACTATCCCAATGTAGAGATACGGCCGAAGTGATGTAAAGGTTCATCGCGGCCGAGATTTCCCCCAAGAACCGCTCGATTTCCCCAGGATCGCCCTCGGTCACGAGCTCGACGGAGCCGTCCGGCAGGTTTCGCACGAAGCCTGCCACCCGATGACGCCGGGCGATCCAGGCGCACCGCGCCCGAAAGCCGACGCCCTGGACTCTGCCCGTGAAGATGGTGCGGAGGCGTTCCGGGGTCATGAGATCACGCCACGGCTCGGGGCTCCACGAACGCCACGATCGGGGGGACCGTCTTGAAGCATATCATATTAAAGCCGAGATTGACGGCCCGCAAGGCGGTCACGCGGGCCAGGCGGGATATTCGGCGAGCAATTCAGGCGAGACCTTGTCCAGCCAGATGAACTCTTTATTGATCCGTTTCGGGATCAGCACCTGCGAGCCGACGATGCCGCCAACGACGCCGGCCAACAGCAGCACGATCCCGCCAAAGACCGGGATCGTGGGATTCCAGGTCGGGAACGCCACCGGGGAGAGGATGCCCGCAACCCCAGCAAGCATGGTCAGCCAACCGATCGCGATCGCTTGGCCACGCAGTTTTCGATGGCGCTGGCAGAGACCGACCGCGACTCGTCCTCTTTTGCGAATGATCAGGTAGACGATGATGTAGATGAGCGGACTCATCAAAAACAGGATGAACCAGAGGGGGTTCAGCCAGGAGAGATTCCTGACGAATCGGTAACCCTGGGCGGGGGCGTTGCATTTCAAGCATCGGTCGGGGAGTTCGGCGCCCTTGGGGACGACGAGCATGGACCCGTCGCGCCAGCCGTCGGTCCTCTCCGGCTGGCGGGGTGATTCGTGGAGTTCCGCCTTGGGCGGCGCGTAAGGGTTTTCGAGCTCCATCGTCGGGGATCGCTCCAGGGGCGTGGAATCGTTTCGGCCCGGACGGTCGCGAACGCGGACGTTACGGCGAAGTCGGATTCTAACGAGCGCTTTCACCCGTGGGCAAGAACCCCGAGCCCGGAAATCGCCGTTTGCCACGAAAAACGGCCGCGGCCCTTGTTTGACAAGGGCCGCGGCCGACCTGGCGTAATGGAACGAACCTGGCGAGGTCGGTTCTCAGAGCCCGTTGAGCTCGACCCGCTCGACCAGCGACGCGCCGGCGGCCTGGACGGGCAAGAGCATCGAGCGCATGGGGCCGACGCCCAGGGCTTCGAAGGCCACCGGGGGCGAGCCAGCCGAGGCGCCTGCCCGCAAGACCAGGCTCGAGATCGAGAACGGCAGCCGGTTGGTGACCCGAATTGTCGTACTGGTGGTCGTCTTCTTCGCCGTCTTGACCGTGACGAACGCGGCGGCGACCGTTTGGCCAAGCGTCTTGGCCATGCCCGCGCCGTCGATGACCGAGGCCGACGAATTCTCGCGCAGCTCGAGCCGGCCCAGGGGTGAGTAGCCTCCGTCGAGCGTGCTCGAGCTGACCAGGATCTTGCCGTGCGTCTCGCCGACCTTGGCCTGGGTGAGGAGCACGTCCAGAAGCAGGCCGGGATGGCCGACGGCGGGGGGATTGTCGTCTTTCACCAGGCGGGCGGGCAGGCCCATGATCCGCATGCCCTCGAGCTGGCTGGCGATCCGGCTGGCTTCGCCGGCGAGCTTGCCTTCGCCCCGAAGCCGGACCAGGATCCGGTCGGCGGCGAGCATGCCGGCGTCGATCAGCTCGCCCTCGCTGGACGAGTCGAGCATGTCCACGAACCGCTTGGCCAGGAGGACTTCGGCGGGATTGAGAACCTTGCCGGTCTGCTCGAACATCGCTTCAAACGAGAGGTCGTCGCGCAGATTCCACATGACGGCCTGGGCGACGCCGTGGCTGGTGCCCAGGGTAGCCAGGCTGCGGAGCGCCCTGCGCACGCGGGGATCGTTCGAGAAGTCGTCGACATCCATCAGGGTGAGCTTCACGCGTCCGGTCGGGGCCGGCTTGCCGAAATCGAGGCACACGGCCGGGACCGACAGCTCGATCGTTTCGCCCACGGGCACGGCGAGGCCGCGGGTGGGGCGGTCCAGGGCGGCGTTCACGGACCGCAGTCCCGCTTC
Organism: Planctomycetales bacterium; assembly: GCA_027459775.1. GTDB lineage: Bacteria > Planctomycetota > Planctomycetia > Isosphaerales > Isosphaeraceae > JAKBAP01. The sequence goes on from DAIDHE010000438.1 coordinate 26,486, forward strand.
TCCGGCGGCCTGGAAATCGCCGAAGCCGCCTTCGCGGTTCGAGATCGAGCCCAGCCCCATGTTTTGCAGCCCTCCGCCGCGGCCTGCGCCGCCGCCGCCGCCCGCGCCCTGACCGATCAGGTTCGCCGCGACCAGCCCGGGCGGCACGATCACGTTCAGGCGGCGATTGGACTTGTTCTGGATCGAAAGCCGGACGTGATCCTGGCCCTGGCCCCGCGCGGCGACGCTCAGATCGCCCGCCTGGCTCGCCTTCAGGAGGTCGACCGTCTCGGTCGCGACCTCGACGGGCCGCGAACTGGGCTCGCCGGCCCCCGTCTTCGCGGATTGGGCGCAGGCGCTGGTCCAGGCCCCCAATCCGATCGTTCCCGCCATGAGGCCCGCGGCCGAGAAGGCCCGGACCAGGCCAAGGTGTCGCCACATCATCGCGCTATGACCTTTCTGGACAGGGCCAGCCTCGAAACCCGCGACCCGTTCGCCGCTCGAGGACCCGTGTCGTCTTCAAAACGTCAGGTGTCGATTCCGTACCTAGCCCGCGCAGTCACACCAGCCCGCCTCTCTAAAGACGCGAACCAGCCTCGCCGTATTCGAGTCCGCCACGTCTTCTTTCTTCGTCCAGTCCGTCCCGGCTCATCGGCCCAATCGCGAAAAACCGTGTCAAGACGCCCCGATCGATCCTGGTGGAATCATTGGGAAGAGCCTGACGGCCGCGCGATCGCGCCGGTCGCCGAACGACGACATGCCTTCAATATACATGAAAACCAGGGCGACGGCCCCGAGAACAACTTCCGCGATGAGCCACGATCCGCGATAACCCCTGGCGGACCGCCCCCAACAAGGCGACGATCCATGGAACGTGCCTCGTCGTCGTAACCGTCGCTCGTTCCTCGATCAAGCCAAGGAGAAACCCTCAATGCCGAATCCCTGGACGGGCAAGGGCAATCCCTATCCGCGCGATGAAGTGATTGAGCGCTTGCATGCCGCGCTGGGCCGGGGCGAGCCGATTTTGGCGGCCGGCGCGGGGACGGGCATCAGCGCCAAATTCATCGAGCAGGGGGGGGCCGATCTGGTCATCGTCTACAATTCGGGGCGCTTTCGCATGGCCGGGCATGGATCGACGGCCGGGCTCATGGCCTATGGAGACGCCAACGCGACGGCGATGGAAATCGGCCAGTACGAGGTTTTGCCGGTGGTCGAGGAGATCCCCGTCATTTGCGGCGTGCACGCGACCGACCCTCGCCGGCGGATGTGGCACTGGCTGCTCGAGGTCAAGGCGATGGGGTTTTCGGGGGTCAACAATTTCCCGACCCATTGCATCGTGGACGGCAAGTTCCGCCAGATCCTCGAAGAGACCGGCATGAGCGTCCAGAAGGAATTCGAGATGGTGGCCCTCGCCCGCAAGATGGACCTGTTCACGATCGTCTACGTGAGCACCCCCGACGAGGCTCGAGCCATGGCCGAATCGGGGGCGGATGCGATCATCGCTCACGTGGGAACGACGGTGGGCGGCTCGGTCGGCGTTCTGGCCGCGACCGTCACGATGGACGAGGCCGTGCGGCGAACCCAGGCGATCATCGACGCCGCCCGAAGCGTGCGGCAGGACATCTTTTTCCTGATGCACGGCGGCCCGATCGCCCGGCCCGAGGACGCGGCCCATGTGATCGCGCGCACCGACGCGGTTGGTTTCGTCGGCGCTTCGAGCCTGGAACGGCTGGCGGTCGAGGATTCGCTGCGGGACTTGACCCGGCGGTTCAAGAGCATCCCGACTTCCAAAAAGGGGTGATCATGGCCGTCGTGTTGATCGGCACGCTCGATACCAAGGGGATCGAGCTGGGCTTCGTTCGGGACATCCTCCGCGCTCGGGGGGTCGAGACGCTCGTGATCGACGCGGGCTCGCTCGGTTCACCGAGGGTTGAGGCCGACATCGATCGCGGTCGCGTCTTTCGCGCGGCCGGGACTTCGGTGGAAGAGCTGAAAGCGATCGGAGATCGCGGGACGGCCGTGACGGCGGCGGCGCGCGGGGCCGCCATGGTGGTGAAAGAGCTCTTCGACGCAGGCCGGGTCGACGCGGTTTTTGGGCTCGGCGGCGGGGCGGGTACGACCGTCGGCGCGAGTGCGATGCGGGCCTTGCCGTTCGGTGTGCCCAAGGTCATGGTCAGTACGCTGGCCAGTGGGCAGACGAGGCCGTTCATCGCGGGGAGCGACATTTTCCTGTTGTACTCTGTGGCGGACATCGCGGGCTTGAACCGGTTGACCAGGGCGGTGCTCTCCAACGCCGCTCACGCCCTGGTCGGCATGCTTTCGGCCCGGGCCGACGCGCCGGTTGAGGATGACAGGCCCCTCGTCGCGGCCACCATGTTTGGCGTGACCACCCCCTGCGTCGATCGCGCCCGCCAGAGGCTCGAGGCGGCCGGCTGTGAGGTTCTGGTGTTCCATGCGACGGGGGCGGGGGGGCAGGCGATGGAGGGCCTGGTCCGGGACGGCAAGTTCGCGGCCGTTCTCGATCTCACCACCACCGAGCTCGCCGACGAGCTGGTCGGCGGCATCCTCTCCGCCGGACCTGATCGACTGGAGGCGGCCGGCCGCGCGGGAGTGCCCCAGGTGGTCAGCGTGGGAGCGCTCGACATGGTCAACTTCGGCCCCCGCCACACCGTCCCGGAACGGTTCTCTGGTCGCCGGTTTCATGCCCACAACGAGAATGTGACGCTCATGCGGACCACCCCGGCCGAATGCGCCGCCATCGGCGCGAAAATGGCGGAAATCCTCGGTCGTTCGCGAGGCCCGGTCGTGATGATCTTGCCCCTGGGGGGAGTCTCGGGCCTCGACGTTCCCGGCCAACCGTTCCACGACCCCGAGGCCGACCAGGCGCTGTTTGACGCGCTTCGCGCCGGCCTGGCAAACCATCCCAATGTCAAGCTGATCGAGCGGCCCGAGGCGATCAACGATCCGGCGTTCGCCGACGCCGCCGCGGAGGCGCTCCTGGCCTTGTCGCCGTCGAAGCGGCGCCCCTGAGCGTCGACCGGACCTTCCCGCGGCAAGGGTCGTCGACGCCCCCTGGTAGGGGGCGAACGGACCTCTCGACCAAAAGAATGCATGAATTCGAGGATGAAATCCTGACCAGGCATCAATAGGTGAGGCTGGCCCCCATGGCCGTGTTGGTCATGTTCTCGACGCCCTGGCTCCAGTAGAGGTAAAGGGCGCCGCCGTCAAAGACGATCTCCTCACTCAGAGCGCCTGAGAGATCAAAAGCGACGCTCGCCGTCTGCACTCCCTGGGTGACCAGATGCGCCCCCGCGGCGTCGTACAGGTACAGCGCGCCTCCCTGGAAAACGATTTCGTGCACCGGTGAGCCCGTGGGCGAGTAGGCGATCGACGCCGACTGAACCCCCCCCGTCACGAAGTGCGCTCCGCTCTGGTCGTACTCATAGAAAGCGCCACCCTGGAAGACAATGTCATAAACCAGTCCGCCGCTGGGCGAGACGGCGACCGCGACCGACCGAACGCCGTCACTCAGGTGGTGAGCCCCGGTCGCGTCGTACTGGTAAAGCGCGCCCCCCTTGAAGACGATGTCGTAGATGGGCGAGCCCGATGCGCTGTAGACCATGTCGGCGGAGATCACACCTGAGCTAATGTATTCGTTTCCGTTGGATTGATACTGGTAAAGCTCCCCGCCCTGGAACAAGATGAGCGACGTGGGGTAGTCGACGTTGAGGCTGACTGAGGTCACGACGCCGCCCGTCTGGTTGTAATGCACCAGGAAGGGAATGTTGTCGACGCTGATCGTTCCCAGGTTCGGGGCGTTGGCGAACTGTCCCGAGATCGACCCATTCGGGGTCGAGATGATCGTGAACGAATCTCCTCGCCCGGGAAGGTATCCCGGGCCAAACGCCAGCGACAGATTGCTTCCGGCGAGCTCGACGGTGCTGCCGCCTGAAGGATCCGCGCCCTGAGCGGTCAGGGCGGTGTATTGCCCAGCGCCGTTCCCATTCAGGACGGCGTCGAAGGTGGATGCCGCGGCGAGAGCAAGGTCGGGATTGCCAGGGGCTCCCATGATTGTCATCGTGGCCGAGCCGCCGAACGACGCACCCGACGCGACGGTCACTGTGTCGGCCTGCATCACGCTGACGAACTGCATGCTCCCCGAATTGACCTGAATCTGAAACCCGACCGCCCCCGACGGGTTGAAGCTGCCGATGACCTGCGTCCCGGCGGCCTGGCCCGCGGGGGCATTCCCGCCATCGATCGAGAAGAGGCCCCCCGAGCCGCTGATCGTCCCGGTGAACTGGTCCGTCTCGCCCGGCGGCGGATTCATGCTGAGATGCGTGGCGTCGCCCGGCGCTCCGTTCATCTGGACCGTGCCCGGCCCCGTGAGCGAGCCAACCTGGGGAAAAACGCCGCTCGGAACCATTGCCGCCGAGCCCGTGCCGACGTTCACGCTGGTTTTCAGCAAGTTCGTCGTGCTGTCCAGCAGCAGCGTTCCATCGCCGCCAAGGTTGACCGGCAGCAGTCCCTGTACGGTCCCCGGGTAGGTCACTTGCTGGGTCTTCAAATCGACCGCGGTCGCCTGGGGCGTGAGCCCCGAGAAGCTCACCTGGGTCGCGCCCGGGATGTCGACCCGCAGACCCTGCTGCAAGATGAGCGAGTTCTGGCCGGAAACGGTGATCGCCGCCCCCGGATCGAGGGTCAAGACCCCGGTAGAATTCGTACTCTCGATCGTGTACGAATCGCCAATCTGCATGGCGCTGACGTCCGCGCTTTGTTGAATGTCGACAGTGTTCCCTGTCGGGTAAAGGACTCCGTTCACATTCAACGAGTCGACCTTGGGGAATTCCACCGACGCCCCGGCGGAGGGAACCTGATCGCCGATCCAGTTGGCCGCGTCGTTCCAGAGCGTCGGGTTTGCCGCGTCGAGCCCCGACCACACGACGGCCGCGCTCATCGCCAGGCGGCTTTCGAGTGCCTCGAGCACGAGGTCCGCCCGAGCTCGACGCCGCTCGCGGCCACGCGGCCGTGCTCGCCACCGCCAGATCCACGAGGGCTTGACACACGGGGTGTTCATCGACTCGACCTCCTCTGGAGCCCTGCCCCAGAAAGGAACGCCGCGCACGGCGGAGAACTGGTCGTCGGAGAGCCCATCGATCCCTGGAAGGACCGACTTGAGATGAAACGGCGCAATACCACGTCGAAATTATAATCTCCGATATGAGAGCGTCAAGTGTACAAAAATCGAGATGGATCGGTGCAATCTGGCCCCTGGAGCGATTGACCAGCCGGCGTCGATAAAAGTACACTCTAGGGACTGGTCGTTGAGTGGCGAGAAACCGCGGCCGATTCGAGAAGAGGACTTCATGACTCTGGGCGACGACGACGAGGCGGGCGGCGAGGTTGAGCTCGAGACCATCCGCGGCCGAAATTGGCCGTCCGTGACCCAGTTCTCGGTTTTCCTCGAGAACCGGGTCGGTCAGCTTCTCGAGGTCTACCGCTCGTTCCACGGCACCAAGGTCAAGATCGTGGGCCTGACGATCTCGGACTCGGCCGATTGCTCGATCCTGCGCCTGATCCTGAGCCACCCCGAGCAAGGGCGCGAGATCCTGACGCTCAACAAGCATGCCTTCGCCGAAAACGAGCTGCTGGTCATCGAGCTGCCGTCGGGGCCGCAATCGCTCTCCGACCTCTGTATCGCGCTTTTGCAGGCCGAAATCAACATCCACTACTCCTATCCGTTGCTTGTACATCCCCGGGGCCGGCCCGCGGTGGTGGCCCACCTCGACAACGTCGAGCAAGCCCGCTCGACCCTCCATGGCATGGGCTTCGAGCTCCTCTGTGAGGCGGACCTGGCGTAGCGCCTGGGGCAGGATCGAGAATCCGTGGTGGGGGCCGCGCGTTGACGCACTCGGTCGTAGACAGGCTGGCGTGGACCGAGCCCGACGCGGACGAGCCGGCGATCGAGGGCCTGGTTGCCAGCCTGGGCGTGCTCGACGGTCTCGAAGCCGACCTCACGGCCTGGCCCGCCCGCCTCTGGTCGGCACTGGAAGAGGCGGGAGCGACGCGCTGGTCGCTGGCGCGGGAATCTGGCGGGCTCGAGTGTCCCCGGCCGCTTCTGGTCGAGCGTTATGCTCGGCTGGCGACCGGCAGCTTGACGGCCGTTTTCATTCTCTCGCAGCACGACGCGGCCGTCAGGCGGTTGGCGGCGGCGGAAGCGAACCCGATGGCTCGGCGGTATCTCGAGTTGGTCGGTTCCGGCCAGGCGTTCCCGACCGTCGGGATTTCGCACTTGACCACCTCGCGGAGGCTGGGCGTTCGTCCGGTGGTCGCGATCGAGACGGATCGAGGCTATCGACTCGATGGGACGATACCCTGGGTCACGGCGGCGGCGCGGGCCGATTTCCTCGTGACGGCGGCCGCCCTGGACGACGGCCGGCATTTCCTGGTGGGCCTTCCATCCGATCGCGCGGGGGTGACGGTCCGCCCACCCTTTGACCTGGCCGCGCTTCAGGCTTCGGGAACGACCGAGGTCTTGCTCGAGGGGGTCTTGGTCGAGGCCGAGGAGTTGCTCGCGGGCCCCGCTCACGACCTGGCCGCGCAGCCCGGCGCGGTGGGTACGGCGGGGCTCGAGACCTCGGCCCTCGCCCTGGGTCAGGCGTGGGCGGCGCTGGTCGCGCTCGATTCGCTCGCCGCCGACCGGGCCGACTTACGGCCTCCCTTGGATGCCTTGGTCGACCAGTGGCGCATCGCCTGGGATCAGCTGATTGCACAGGCCCGCGGCGAGGCCGGCTTGGTCTCGGCCAGCGACATCCGCGCCACCGCGAATAACCTGGTCCTACGCTCGACCCAGGCTTACCTGACCGCGCGCAAGGGGAGTGGTTTTCTGCGCTCCGATCCCGCCCAGCGCTGGGCTCGGCAGGCGCTTTTCTTCCTCGTGTGGTCGTGCCCCACGCCCGTCGCGCAGGCGGCTCTTCGCGAGATGGCGGGGCTGGCTCCCTGCTGACCGAACCTCGGTCGTCCGAGCCACGGGCGGGTTCAAGTCGCGCTCATCCAAAATCGCACAACCCCTCCACGTGCGCCAGCCCGCCGTCGCGGGCCCAGCCGTCGAGCTGACCGGCGTCCTTGAGCTGGCGGCCGCGGGGACGGTCGACGACCAGGAACGCGCATCGGGCGTCGGGAAGCGAGGTCAGGTCGCCCCAGAGTTTTTCGAACTGGGCGACCGGATAAACATCCTCTTGTCCGTGGCCCCAGCGCCTCTTGACGTCCTTGATCGTGACGTAAGTCGGCACGCGGGCGGCCAGGGCGCGAACGGCGTTGTCGACCTTTTGGGGATCAGTGGCGAGGTCCATTCGAGTGATCCCAAGCACATTCAGTAATCCGTCGATACGAACCCAGGTGGTGAGGGTGTTGTAATAGCGCAGATGGAACTCGGTCTCTTCGCGGGGCTGGGCCAGCCCCTCGAGCAAGCGGACCCGGCCGCCGACCTTGGCCAGGCCGCCGCCGCGATCGTCGATCCGCCGGGGAATCACCTCGAAAACAAAAGCCGCCCCCGAGCTCTCCACCCTCCCCAGGATGCCGGGATCCACGGTCGCGCCCAGGGTGTCGACATTATGCACGAGCAACCATTCCAGATCCGAGTGCGTCGCGAGCAGCCGCGCCAGGAGTCCGTTCCGCAACAGGTTGGGAATCTCGTGGAAATGGCCGGGCGGACTGAAGCGCTGAACGGCCTCGTTGTCGGTGTAGTCCGATCCTTCGCCGGTGTTCCGCGCCCAATCGAGAAGCGCCCGGCGGCCGGCCTCGCGGACCTTTTGCTTGTTCTCGTCGAGGGTCTCGTGGCTTTGCTCTTCCCACAAAAAGAGCAAGTCGCGCGTCATGGGCACGAGCCGTTGCCCGATCGACTGGCCGCGCGAGAGATGAACCGGACCGTCGTGGCCGTAGTTGCCGGTGCGCTCGAGATGGCGCTCGATTGCGTTGTGCGTGAGATAGCTGGTCGTGACGACGTGAGGGATGCACGCGCCGGTCTGGCGAGCGATGCGGCGGGTCTTGGCGAGATGGATTTCGAGGAAGCTCCGATGCCGGCCGCCGACCATGGCGAAGGGACTGACCGCCTTCACCACGCCCGAGCCGCTGGTCCAGCGACTTCCGACCCCGGCCGCGAGGGTGACCGCGGCGACCGCCCCACGCTTGAGCAATTGGATTCCCTGATCGACCCGGGCGGGCTCGAGATTCAAACGGGCGTCGATGAGGGCGTCGTCGTCGACGTCGCGGACATCCAGATCCACGGGAAGCCTGTTCCGCGCCAGCCCGATCCGTCCGCGGGTGAGGTCGTCGCGGAGGCGCTCGTGTTGTTCGCGGTCGAATCCATTCTCGCGGCGGATGGTTTCGGCCTCGAGATCCCACCGCGCCGCCGGCGCGTCGTCCGCGGACCGCGCGACCGGGAACAGATGATTGACGGCGGCCCTGAGCAGTTTGATCAGGTCGTTTTCGCGGTCGGGCTGGTTGGCGAAGTGGTCGATGTCGAGCCTGCGCTCGGGGCTGGTCGCGGCCGTCCCCAGGGCGATCATCCGGGGCGCTTGCAGCACGTAATAATCCGGGGGCATCATCGCCGAGCGGCCGGTCTCGAGCTCGGCCCAGGTGCCGCGGCGGTTGATCTGAAAATCATGGACCACCGGCGCCATCGCGAACGGGAGAGCGTCGTCGAGCGCGGCTTTGGCCTCGCGCATGATCTCCTGGATGCGCCTCTGGAATTCGTCGTGACGATGGGGCGCGACGAAAAACGCCATGCCGCCGCCGGACATGCCGCCGAGCATCAAAAAGCCCCAGAAGTCGTCGCCGAGCGCGGCCCTGGCGCGCTCGATGATCGACTCGGTGAACGCGTTTGTCACCCAGGGGATGATGGTCTTCAGGGGTCCGTTCCAGTTCTCGGTCGTGCATCGCCCCAGAGCTCGCACGTCGCCGACGAGGACCGCCTCGCGGATGCGCTCGAAGATCGCCAGCGCGTCTTGCCTGGCGTGCCATTCGTCCTGGGCGCGGAGCAGGTATTTGGCGGTGACCATGGACAGGATCGGGCCCACGTTCTGGGCCATTCCGCCGTGGATGAGCACCAGGCTCCGGGCGAGGGCCTGGGCGAAGGGATTGGCCGCGGCGGGGACGTCCGCGCCGGCTTCGTCCATCTGCTCGGCCAGCGGGTGGTGCACGGGCAAGAGCCGTCCACGGCTCACGCCCCATTCGGGGTCGCCGGGTTGGGCCAGCGCGCCCTCGATCCATTTGACCCCAGGAAAGACGCCCCCCGAGTCTTGCCAGCCGCCGCCCGAGCCCCCCAGCCATTCGCCCAGAATCGCCC
>DAIDHE010000439.1 GCA_027459775.1 Planctomycetales bacterium
GGGGATCGTCCGTCGAGGCTCTACGTGGGCGCGGCCGGCGCGGCCACGTGGGACCACAACGCCATCGCCGAGATCGTCGTTCCACAGGCGATGATCACGAACCTGTCGGAACCGCCGCGGGCGCGTCCCTGAGGTCGCGCCAGAAGAGGACCACGGCCACGCCGGTCGCGATCGCCAGCAGTCCGCCTCCGGGCCTCGTCCGCCATGCCGCCAGCCCCCCCGCCGCGAACACCACCGAGACCCCGAGAATCACCAGCGAAAGCCGGCGGTGAAACCCGCCCAGGTCGGTCTCGTGGAACTCGGAAAGCGACCGATAAACCCGCCGCCCCTCATCGTGCGGGGTGCAAAACGTCTTGAGCACGCATTCGTTGCACGACCGGGCCGGGGCCTGATACATCGCCAGCTTGTCGCGATCGTCATACGTGTGCAGCGTCAAAAGCTCGCCCTGCGGGCACTCATACCGATCAAGCTCGGCGTCATACGCGAACCCCGCGTGCGCCAGCCGCGCGGCCCGATCGAAATGAGCCCGCGCCAGCCGCTCAAGCACCCAGCCCCCCACCCACAAGACCACAAGGTAGACCAGAAGCAAGATCAGCTCGAGGTCGAGCCCCAGGATCCACGCCGCGAGCGATCGAGTCATGATGCGGGTCTCTCGTCTGTTCCGACCCGGCGGCGGCGCTCAGCCCTGGGCCGGGCCGACCTCGGTGTAAAGCGCATAGTCGACGTACGAACCCGACGAGTCCACCGTGGGCGGGGCGACCCGCGTGCGGAGGGCGATTTTGAGCGTCATCCACACCAGCGGCGCGGATCCGGCCATGAAAACCAGGTCGCCCGGCATCCGCGCCCACGACAGCCACGGATGATTGAGGAACCACTCGGTCCGCGCGTGCCAGTATCCGTTCGTCACCACGTCACCGAGCTGCAACACCCCCAGCGGAAACAGATGACCCAGAATCATCAGCATCAGACCCAGGTTCGTCCCCCAGAACGAGAACCGCACCAGACCCTCGTTCCAATCCTCGGGCCGGGCCAGATACCGCGAGCAAAACACCAGAAGCGCCAGCGCCAGCATACCGTAAACGCCCATGAAGGCCGCGTGGCCGTGATTCGAGGTCAGCAACGTGCCGATCTCGTAATAACTCACCACCGGCAAATTGATCAAGAACCCAAACACCCCCGCCCCCAGGAAGTTCCAGAACCCGACCGAGGCCAGGAACAGCACCGCCCAGCGATGGGGAAACGCCGCCGCGCCCCCCACCTGGCGGCGATTGCCCAGCTGCAAGAACGACCAGGCCTCGACCGTCAGCAGGGTGAGCGGAATCACCTCGGCCGCCGAGAAAAACGCCCCCAACGCCATCTCGACGGCCGGCCCGCCGCTGAAATAGCAGTGGTGCAAGGTGCCGACCACGCCGCCAATCGAATAGAGCATCACATCAAAATAGATCAGCCGGGTCGCGAACCGCTCGGAAACCACCCCCACCAGCACGAAGATCAGGGCCACCAGCATCGTCGTGAACAGCTCGAGGAAATCCTCGACCCAGAGATGGACGACCCAGAACCGCCAGAAATCGCCGATCGCGAACGTGCTCTGGACGTGGGTCAAGAGGCCGACCGCGTAAAAGCCCGGGATCGACAGCGCGCTGTACAGAAACAGCCACGGCAGGTTCCCCCGGCTCTCGCCGGCCAGCCGGTGCGCGAGGCCGCGGTAAATGATCACCAGCCAGAGCGCCATCCCGATGATGAGGAGGTACATCCAGAACCGCCCCAGATCCAGATATTCCCATCCCTGCGCCCCCAGAAACGATCGCAGGCCCTGGGGCAAGAGGCCGTGGTAGCTCAGGTATTCGCCCCCCAGGCTGCCGAACACGACGACCGCGAGCGCTCCCAGGAGCACGGCCGACAGCAGCCCCTGCCCGCGCGGCTCGCGCCCCGAGATCAGCGGGGCCAGAAAGATGCCCGCCGCCAGATAGGCCGTCGCCACGAAGAAAATCGCGAGCTGAAGATGCCACGTGCGGGTCAGGTTGTACGGCAGCCAGCGCGGCAGGTCGATCCCGAAAAAGCCCCCCGCCTCGACCATGTAATGGACCGTCGCGCCGCCGACCAGGTTCTGGAGCAAGAAAAGCGCGGCCACGACCAGGAAAAACCACGCCGTCACCCGCTGGGCCGGCGTCAAGGGGACCGCGTCCGGGGCCGCGAACCGCACCCGCTGCTCCTCGCTCTCGTGCCAGCCGATCAGCGGCGAATGCCGGCCGTAGACCCCCAGCACGACCCCAATCCCCCCCAGAAGCGCGACCAGCGAGAGAGCGCTCCACATGATCGCGTCGCCGGTCAGGCTGTTGCCCACCAGCTCCTCGGCCGGCCAGTTGTTGGTGTAAGAGTAAGGCAAGCCCGGCCTGCGGGCCGCGCTCGTCCAGGCCGTCCAGGCGATGAAGGCCGTGATCGCCCGCGCGTCTTCATCCGCCGCGATCATGGCCGGCTTGAGCCCGTTGCCGCTCGACTCGCGATTGTAGACCTGTTCTTGCAAATGCTTGTGGATTTCCTCGAACGCCGCGGCCTGGCCCGCCGTCCAGACCAGGGTTCCGGTCGCGGGGTCGTAGCGGTTGCCGCGAAGCTCGTCCCGCGTCCGCTCGCGAGCCTTGCCGTCGCCCCCGTATTGCTTGATCATATGCTCGGCCTCACGGTGCAAATAATCGGCCGTGAAGTCGGGCCCGAGATAGGCGCCATGGCCGTAGACCGTGCCAAACTGCATCAGGCCGTAGGTCAGGAATTGTTCCTGGCCGTGCAAGATTTGTGCGCCGGTGAACAGCGGCTTGCCCGATTCGTCGACGATGCGCTCGGGGACGGGGGCATGATCCTGGTACATCCGGATCGCCGAGAAGGCGAGAAGCGAGAAGCCGATCACGAACGTCAAGATCGAGCCCTGCATCCACAGGGGCGACACGAGCATGGGGCGGCGGTTGGCCATCGGCTCTACATCCTGTTCCTGGGAGAGTGGAGAGGCCGCCTGGAGCGGCGATGCGCACGAAAAAAGCCCCGAGGGCGCGCCTGTGCGTCAAGGGGCCGTCGGAGCCGCGCTCGATAGCGCCCGTCATGAGCAATCGAAGCCACGATATTAGAGCGCGGGCGGGCGGGAAAGTCAAGGTTGTCGAGCAGCCCGCGGCAAGACCACGATCCCCATCGCGGCGCGATGGCGCAACAGGCGGAGCCGCATCGCGCGGACCCCAGCCGTGATTCTCGACCTTGGTCGACGGGGAGCGGCCTGGTACGATGGGTTAACGGTTCGGGATCGCCTGACCTTCCGTGGGGCCCAGTGTGCCACGACTCTCTACTTTCTACGGCATTGCGATTTACATGTACTACCGCGACCACGCGCCGCCGCATTTCCATGCGATCCATGGGGAGTCGGAAGCCTTGGTTTCGATCGAAACCCTTGAGATCATGGAGGGCCGGCTTCCCCGGAGAGCCTGGTCGCTGGTTTCCGAGTGGGCCTCCGTTCATCACGACGAGCTCGCCGCGGCCTGGGATCTGGCCCGCACGAATGCGCCCATCCCGGCGATCCCGGGGCTCGACTGAATCCAGGAGACGTATTGATGATCTTGCGCATTCTCGAGGCCAGCGTCCGCGGCCCTTACTTGCTCCGGTTGACCTTTAACGACCAGAGCTCCAAGACGGTGAACGTTCTTCCGCTGCTCGAGGGTCCGATCTTCGAGCCCCTCCGCGACCCGGCTTATTTCGCGACGGTCGTGCTCGACCCAACATGCGGCACGGTCGTCTGGCCCAATGGGGCGGATGTCGCCCCCGAAGCCCTTCATGCTCTCGAGGCCGAGCGCGCCTTCGAGCTCGAGCCGGCCGTCTGAGCGCGCGGGGCCGGTCCGCGCGCGATTGGCGGGGCAAGCCTCTTGTCGAGCCGATCGAGTCGGCGTAGGTTATTCCATCTGAACCCGTGGCCGGCGCGGCGGGGCGAGCGAGACCCTGGCGCTCGCGATTCGTCCGGCATGGCCTGTTCTCGACGTCCCAGGCGGCAACGATAAGGGAGATTCGCACGATGACAGAACACGATCCCAAGGGACGCGGAGCGCCCGGCGGCGCGAGTCGGCGCGAGTTTTTACGGGGCTCGGGCGTCGCGGCGGCGACCGCCGTGCTCACCGGCCAGGCGACCGCCATCCTCGACGAAGCCCAGGCCGCGGCCCAGGACTCCGGCCCCAAAATCCTGAAAGGCGAGGTCGAGCTCACACTCAAGGTCAACGGCCACGACCACGCCTGCACCGTCGAACCCCGCTCGACCTTGCTCGACACCCTCCGCGACCGCCTCGATATCACCGGCCCCAAGCGGGTCTGCGACCGGGCGAGCTGCGGGGCCTGCACCGCCATCGTCGACGGCGAACCCGTCTATTCGTGCACCACCCTCGCCGTCTCGTGCCAGGGCAAGACAATCGAGACCCTCGAGAGCTTCGACACCGGCGAGCACGGCGTCCCCCACGCCTTCTGCAAGGACGACGGGCTCATGTGCGGCTATTGCACGCCAGGCTTCGTCACCGCCTGCAAGGCGTTCCTCGACAAGAACCCCAACCCCACGCTTGAAGAAGTGCGCAAGGGGATCGACGGCAATATCTGCCGCTGCGGCACCTACGTCGGCGTCCTCCAGGCCGCTCTCGACGCGGCCAAAGCCATGAAAGGAGCCTGACCCATGGCGAACTGGCCCGAAACGACCCGCTTGATCGGCACCCGAATCCCCAGGCTCGACGGCCTCGCCAAGGCCTCGGGCAAGGCCAAATACCCCTCCGACGTCCACCCCGAGAAGATGCTCTTCGGGGCGATCCTCTACAGCCCCCACGCCCACGCCAAGATCACCTCGATCGACACCACGGCGGCCGAGAAACTGCCGGGGGTCAAGGCGATCCACGTCGTGGCCAAGGCCGGCGCGACCCTGCGGTACCAGGGCGACTTCATCGCCGCCGCGGCCGCGACCACCGAGGAACAGGCCCGCGACGCCGTCAGGGCGATCAAGGTCGAATACCAGATCCTGCCCCACGTCGTCACCGAGGAACAGGCGATGGCGGCGGGCGCGCCCGCGATCAATCGCGGCGGCAACGTCCGGGCCGGCCGAGCCAGCGTCCACGGGCTCAGCGACCAGGTTCTCGCCGAGATCGAAAAGACCGTCAACGACCTGCCCGCGGCCGAGAAAGACAAGCGCAGGAAAGAAGAATACGAAAAGGCCGTGAACGACGTCCTGGGCAAGGCCGACGCGGTCGTCGAGGGAACCTACTCGCTGCCCGTGATCACCCACACGTGTCTCGAGTCCCACGGCCTGACCGCGCACTGGACGGCCGCCGACAAGCTCACCGTCTGGGCCAGCACCCAAGGGGTGCAGGTCGTCGCCAACGAGCTCGCCGGCGCCTTCGATCTGCCCGCCTCGAACGTGACCGTGCTCACCGACTTTATGGGGGGCGGGTTCGGGTCCAAGTTCGGCGCGGACATCTGGGGCAAGACCGCCGCCGACCTCGCCAAGAAGACCGGCATGCCCGTCCGGTTGTTCCTCGACCGCGCCCAGGAACACCTGGCCGCCGGCAATCGCCCGAGCGCCGCCGGCAAGATCAAGATCGGCGCGACCAAGGACGGCAAGGTGACGGGGCTGATCGCCGACACCCACGGCACCGGGGGGTTCCCATTCCCCTATGTCTATGAGATTCCGGTGTCGACCCGGGTGCATTCCGACGTCTTCGTGAACGCCGGCGGGCAACGGGCCTTTCGAGCGCCCGGCCATCCGCAGGCGTGCGCGATCATGGAAGCCGCGATGGACGACCTGGCCGACAAGCTGGGGGTCGACCCGCTCGAGTTCCGGATCAAGAATCTGCCCACCGATTTCCACGGCCCGCTCTACGAGGCCGAGATCGCGATGGGCGCGGAGCTCATCGGCTGGCGCGAAAAGCGCAAGCCGCGGGGCCAGACCGGAACGGGCCCGATTCGCCACGGGATGGGCATGGCCCTCCACCAGTGGGGCGGCGGCGGCGCTCAGGATAAAAAGGTCTCGTGCACGATCCATCCCGACGGGTCGGTCGAGCTCAAGAGCGCAACCCAGGATATCGGCACCGGCGCCCGGACCGTGCTCGCGATCATCGCGGCCGAGATCCTGGGGCTGAATCCCACCGATATCATCTCGAATATCGGCAACTCGACCTTCCCACCGGGGCAGGCGTCGGGCGGGTCGACCACCACGCCGTCGATGTCGCCGCCGTGCTACGACGCGGTCACCAAGGCCCGCGACGAGCTGTTCAAGAAGATCGCCGCCGCCGTGAACGCGGCGCCCGACCAACTCGCGCTCAAGGACGGCAAGCTGCTCGTCAAGGGCGAGCCCGCCATGTCGTGGAAAGACGCCTGCCGCAAGCTGGGCATGGCGCCGGTCTCGGAGACGGGCTCGTTCGTGCCGGGGCTCTCGAGCGTCGGCGTCGGCGGCTGCCAGTTCGCCCTTGTCGCCGTCGATATCGAGACCGGGGTGGTCAAGGTCGAGAAGATCGTCGCCATCCAGGACTCGGGCCTGATCATCGACAAGCTGACCTGGGAGAGCCAGGTCTACGGCGGCGTGATCGGCGGGCTCAACTACGGCCTGTTCGAGGAGCGGGTGATGGACCCGACCACCGGCGTGATGCTCAACGCCGACATGGAGATGTACCGGCTCGCCGGCGCGTCCGACATCCCCGAGATCATCGTGCGGGCCTACGAGCCGCACGAGCAAAAGGCGCGCGGAGTGATCGGGGTCGGCGAGCCGCCGACGATCTCGACGGCCGCGGCGATCGGCAACGCCGTCTCGAACGCGATCGGCGTCCGCGTCTCCCAGTGGCCGATGTCGCCGCGCAACGTGCTCGATGCACTGGCCCTGGCTTCCAAAGAAGGGAAGGCGTGAACCTATGAAAGCATTCGACTACGCGGCCCCCACCACCCTTGAGGACGCCGTCAAGCTGCTGGACGGCCCAGGCTCGGTCGCCCTCTCGGGCGGCACAGACCTGATCAGCCGGATGAAGGACTACGTCACTTCGCCCGAGCGGGTCGTCTATCTCAAGGACGTCAAATCGCTCGCCGGAATCAGCGGCGACGCCGCGGCCGGGTTCACGATCGGCGCGGGCGCTCGGCTGTCGGACATCGCGGCCAATCGCGCGCTTGCCGAGGCCTACCCCGCCCTGCACCAGGCGACGGTCGAGATCGGCTCGGTGCAGATCCGCAACATGGCGACCCTCGGCGGCAACCTGCTCCAGCGGCCGCGGTGCTGGTATTTCCGCGCCGGCAACGGGCTCCTGGCCATGAAGGATGGCAAGAGCCTGGTCAAGGCCGGCGACAACCGATTCCACGCGATCTTCATGACCGACGGCGACGCTTTGTTCGTGAGCCCCTCGAGCCTGGCGGTCGCCCTGGCGGCGCTCGGCGCGACGGTCACCGTGGCCGGCCCCAAGGCCGAACGCACATTCAAGATCGAAGAGCTCTACCAGGCGCCCAAGCGGCCCGACGAAAGCGAGCACACGATCACCCACGGCGAGATCCTCACCAAGGTGACGATCCCCGCCGGCGCCGGCAAGAATGCGTCGTACGAGGCGCGGCACAAACAGGCGCAGGATTGGCCGCTCGTGCTGGCGTCGGTCAATCTGGGCATGAACGGCGAGACCGTCTCGAGCGCCCGGATCTTTGTCTACGGCGTCGCCCCGATCCCCTGGAAGAGCACCACGGCCGAGGCCGAGATCGTGGGCAAGCGGATCACTCCCGAAACGGCCGCCGCGGCCGGCGAGGCCGCCGCCAAAGGCTCCGCGCCGCTCTCGATGAACGCGTACAAGGTTCCCTTGCTCAAGACGGTCGTCAAGCGCGCCATCCTCGCGGCCGTCGGCAATCGTTACTGGGAGGTCTAAACCCATGCCCGCCGATTCGCCCAGCGATCTCCCCGTCGTGAGCCAGGCCGCCGGTCCCTGCCGGCATCTCCGCAACAAGGGGATGTACGTCTATACCGACGGCTCGGGCCGCCAACCCCACGACGATCACGACGGCACGCCCCACTGGTGCCTGAAAACCATGACCAACTACGGGCCCGACGACGAGATGGTCGGCCGGGCCGATTGCCAGCAAAGCGGGCGCTCGTGCCACGAGCCGATCTAGGGACTCAAGCACGGGAAATCAAAGGGGTTCCTTTGATTTCCCGAAGCGCAAGCAAGTGTGGCTCCGGAGTCTTTGTTTCATACCAACCCAGGGCTGCGCCCTGGGCGATAGCCTCTCAGTCCTTCGGACTGAAAACCATTGATTCATGTGCGCCTGAGAAATCCATGAGTCCTGACCCCTTTGATTTCCCGAAGCGCAAGCAAGTGTGGCTCCGGAGTCTTTGTTTCATACCAACCCAGGGCTGCGCCCTGGGCTATAGCCTCTCAGTCCTTCGGACTGAAAACCATTGATTCATGTGCGCCTGAGAAATCAATGAGTCCTGACCCCTTTGATTTCGGTGGACCGTGGGCGAGAGAGTTTTGGTCACGGGGGCGACGGGGCTTCTGGGCAGCCATCTGGCGGAGCGGCTGGTCGCGCGGGGAGATCGCGTCTGCGCGCTCGCGCGGTCCGGGGCGCGGACGGAGTTCCTGGATCGGCTCGGCGTCGAGATTCGTTGGGGTGATCTGACCGACCCCGGCTCGTGCCAGCGCGCGACGGCCGGGGTCTCGGTGGTCTATCACTGCGCGGCCAAGGTGGGCGATTGGGGTTCGTGGCGCGAGTTTCAGGTGGGCTGCGTCGACGCCACGCGGACGCTCGCTCAGGCGGCGCTTCGCGCGGGCGTCGGGCGGTTCGTGCACATCAGCTCGACCTCGGCCTACGGCCACCCGCCCGATCGCGAGGGGACGATCGACGAGACAGCGCCCCTGGGCAGGAACGTCTGGTTCCTGGACCATTACACCCGGAGCAAGGTCGAGTGCGAGCGCTTGCTGTGGGACATGGCCGATCGCGAGAACCTGCCGCTCACGGTCATTCGCCCGAGCTGGCTTTATGGCGAGCGCGACCGCACGACGGCGCCGCGGCTGGCGAGGGAGTTTCGCCGGGGCCGGGTCATGATCGTGGGCAAGGGTGACAATCCCTTGAGCGCTGTCCACGCGGGGGTGGTCGCCGATGGTGCGATTCTGGCCGCGAACAACCCCGGCTCGCGGGGCGATGCCTATAACATCACCAACCAGGGACCGATCACCCAACGGCGGTTTCTCGACCTGTTCGCCGACGCGCTAGGTCGTCCCCGAGCGCGACGTCATATTCCCTATCGACTGGCCTTCACGGGGGGGCTGTTGCTCGAGCTCCAAGACCGCGCGCTCCATCGCCGCGATGCACCCCGGGTGACGCGCTATGGGGCGTGGCTTCTGGGCCGATACCTCGATTACAGCACGCAAAAGGCCCGCGACCGCCTCGGCTGGCGGCCGGCGTTCGGCTATGAGGAAGGCATCGCCCGCGCGGGCCGGTGGTTTCTGGAAAACGAGGTGCAGACCGAGAGCGCGGCGGTATAGCCCTTGATCCAGCGGGTTGCTGATGGCCCACTCGGGGCGTTATCATCGCGAATGGCGAGACGCGATGTCGCTCACCTGAAGAGCGCGGCCCGCCGCTCCGCCGACGGACCAAGCGCGAGCGTTCTGATGGCTGCGCGACGTCGACCGCCGTGAAGAGCCTCGGTGTCAGAGAGTCATCCGGACCCTGGGAGCCGATTCATGACCGGCCAAGCGATCCTCGAGCGACTTCGCGCGGAGGCGCCGATCTTGAGTCTGCGGTTCGGAGTCAAGACCCTGGCCGTATTCGGCTCCGTGGCTCGCGGCGACGATCGTGAAACCAGCGACCTGGATGTGCTCGCGACATTCGACGGACCCCCGACGTTCCGGCGTTACATGGGTTTGAAACTCGACCTGGAAGAGATGTTTGGCAGGCCAGTCGATCTGGCCACGCCCGACACGCTCCGCCCTGAAATCCGGCCTCGGGTCGAGGAAGACCTCATCTATGTCACGTGACTGGACCCTCTACCTGGATGACATACTGCTTTGTTGTGAGAGGGTGACGGAATATGTTGGGGAGAGAGGACTCGAGACGAGTTCCTGGGCGACCGTTTGAGATACGACGCGGTCCTTCGCAATCTGGAAATCCTGGGTGAAGCGGCCAAACGTCTCCCCGACGACGTCAAGCAACGGATGCCCGAGGTTCCCTGGCGCGAGATCACCGGCATGCGGAACTGGCTTGCCCACGCCTACTTCTCGATCAATCCCGATGTGGTGTGGAACGCGGTCGAGGTGGAGGTTCCAGTTCTGGCCGCGAGGCTTCTCGCGTTCAAGAGTAAGGGTAAGTCCTGAGTCTGTCGAGCCGATGGGGAGGCCGGCGGGCGCTCCACGGGGGAGTCTCGCCGAGCCTCAGAACGGCACCGGCGGCGCGGCGGCTTTGCCGGGAAGCGCGGCGGGAGCGCCCGGCTGGCCAGGGGGTGCACCCGGAACGGCGGGGGTGGTCGACTCGACGGCGAGCACGCAGCGAAAGCTCAGGTACGGCAGTCGCTTGTCAAACGGGACGCCGTCGCGCGCGCCCAGGTGATAGGTTCTGGAGCAGCCCTTGACCACGAGCTGTTGCGAGTGGGGGCGGGTGCTCGGGCCGGTGGGGTTATCGAGGGTATGGTCGGCCATCGCGCGATAATACTTGGGGTCGTACCAGTCCCTGGTCCACTCAAAGGCGTTGCCGGCCATGTCAAACGCGCCATAGGGCGAGAGATCCTCGGGGTACGCCATCACGGGATCGATATGGCGGAAGACGCGGGGCCGCGACCATTTGGCCGGGGCGTTGCCCCAGGGATGCATTCGGCCGTCGAACGATCGGGCGGCGAGCTCCCACTGGGCCTCGGTCGGGAGCTGCTTGCCCGCCCAGTCGGTGAACGACTTGGCGTCGTTGGCGCTCACCCGCGTGATGGGCAGGTTTTCGTCCTCGCTTCGGGCCTGGTCGACGAGCCATTTGCCAGGCGGTTGGCCCTTGTAGTGCGACTCGTGCAGGAAGGTGCGAAATTGGCGGTTCGAGACCTCGTGCTGATCGACATAAAAGGTCGAGACTCGGGCCGAGATGACGGGCGAGTCGTTGGCCGAGTCGCCCCCCATGGGGACGGTCGCGCCTGGAACGAGGACCATGGGCGCTCCGTCACGATCGCCGATGATGAGCTTGGGCCAACCGGATTCGTCGACGCCATGGGAGACGTCGGCCTTGAAACCCGCGGGGACGGGTCGCATGGCGACCGTCGGCGCATTCGGCGCGGGGCTTGTCGCGGGGGGCGGCATGGTTTTTTCGCTGGGGTTCACGGGCAAGACCAAGGCGACCTCGCCTTGCTTGGCGACCGATTTCTCGGGCGTGGCTAACACGACGGCCGGGGGAGGGGGCGCGGGCGCGGCGGGCGCGGGCTCGTCTCGACTGGCGACGATCGAGGGTCCGTCGTGAAACAGCGGCAACCCGCTCTTGGGCCGCGCGAGCGCGGCCGCGGCGTCGGCCGCCGTGGGCGTCCCCTTGTAGACCTTGACCACCCGCGTCAGCATCTCGATCGCCTGGGTCGTCTGATCTTTCTTGGCCAGTTCGTAGGCACGGTTATACATAAAACGGGCTTCTTGATCGAGCGAGGGGCGGACCTCGGGCGATCCCTGGGCGGCCGCCGGATCGTCGACCACCACGGTCGGGGTCGGATCGTAGAGAAACGCGCGATAGGTGATCCAGACCAGCATGAGCACCGAAACCCCCAGCGATGCGCCGACGATGAGGCGAACTCGCTGCCGCGATTCGATGGTGTCGAACGCCGGGGTCTCCTCAAGCAAGACGCGCTTGCCGTCTTTTGACGCGGCGTCGATCTTGCTCGCTTTCGACTTGGCCGGAGAGGATCTGGACTTGCCGGCCGGCGGACCCGCCTTCTCTTTCTTGGCCTTGGCGGGGCCGGACGGCGCTTGCTCGTCGTCGTCCTCGGGCTGGGCCTTCCACATGCGGGGCAGAGGGGGGACGGGCTTGCTCGGAGCGGGGGGCGGCTCCGCCAACGGATCGTCGGCGATGGGCGGCTCCGCCAACGGATCGTCGGCGATGGGATACGACCCCGAGGGCGTGTCTTCGGCCATGCGATAAGACCCCGAGGACAGGATGGGCCGGACCGGCCGCGAACGACCGAGGCCGATCGCGCGCGAGCCAGACCATCCGGGGGGGCTGGCGCGGGCGCGGCCGGCTCGATCAAGCACACATCATAAGACTATCGCGACCCCCCCACTGGGGCAAGGCGGACCTACATTCTTCGGGTTTCGAGGACCGGGCCGGGGCAAGACTACCCGAGGGCCGACGAATCGGCCACAATCGGTCGATCGAGGAAACGCGTGGTTTGGTGTTCGATCCTGGAGCGGGGTTCACGATGAGATATCGCGGGTTTGGCAAGCTGGGCTGGTCGGTGAGCGAGATCGGCTATGGGATGTGGGGGCTGGCGGGCTGGACCGGGGCGGACGACCAGGAGACGGCGGCATCGCTCGACCGCGCCGTCGACCTGGGGTGCAACTTTTTCGACACGGCCTTTGCCTACGGCGAGGGGCGGAGCGAGCGGTTCCTGGGCGACCTGGTCAAGCGCAGACCTGACAAGCGGCTTTACGTCGCCACCAAGATCCCGCCCAAGAACCGCGTCTGGCCCTCGCGGCGCGGCTTTGCTCTCGACGAGTGCTTTCCCGCCGATTACATCCGCGAGTACGCCGGGAAGAGCCGGGAAAACCTGGCGCCAGCGCCCATCGACCTGCTCCAATTTCACGTCTGGGAAGACGCCTGGGCGCGCGACCCGGCCTGGCAGCGCGCGATGACCGACCTCAAGGACCAGGGGTTGATCGGCGGCGTCGGGGTGAGCGTCAATCGCTGGGAGCCAACCAACGTGGTCGAGACCCTGAAAACAGGGCTTGTCGACGCCGTGCAGGTGATTTTCAACGTTTTCGACCAGGCGCCCCTGGACGAGTTGTTTCCGCTTTGCCGCGAGCTCGGCGTCGCCGTGATCGCGCGCGTTCCCTTTGACGAGGGGAGCTTGACGGGCACGCTCGCCAAGGATTCGCGATGGCCGGCCGGGGACTGGCGAAACACCTATTTCGTGCGTGAGAATCTGGTCCCGACCGTCGAGCGCGTGGAGGCCCTGCGGGCGCTCGTGCCCCCCGGCATGACGATGCCCGAGCTGGCGCTACGGTGGATTCTCGAGGAGCCGGCGGTGTCGACGATCATCCCCGGCATGCGCAAGATCGCCCATGTCGAGTCCAACTGCGCCGTCAGCGGCCGAGAACCGCTGGACCAGGAACTGATGGATGCTCTGCGCGGCCAGCGCTGGGATCGCTCACCCACGAAATGGTCGCAATAGTTCGGTGAATGGTTCTAAACTTTTCGGTGCGGCGTCGTGACGGCCTGGCCGCCTTCGGGAAGGTCGATGATCGCGTAGTCGCCGAAGAGGTTGGGGGCCTCGGTTTGAAGCAGCGTGAGGACGGCGATGGCGAGCCGGCGGATCTCGACATCGGCGGCCGCGTCGCCGCGGGCCTCGATGAAATGGCGGAGCGCGCGGGCATTGGCGGTGACGAAGATCTTGGTCTCGGTGGCGTTGGGCAGAACGCTGCGGGCGGCCTCGCGGGCCTTTTTGCGCCTGAGGGTTCGATCGGGGATGGCGCTGTAGGCTTCGGCCAGGCGGTTGGCGAGCTCGCGATAGGCGGCCTGGCTGGCTTCCATGGCCTCGAGCCACACGCGGTGCAGGGCGGGGTCGGCGGCGATGGCGGGGGGCTCGACGAACGAGCAATCCGATTCGTCGATGAACCGCTGGCTGAGCTGGGAGAATCCAAAGCCGGCCCGATGCCGCACGAGCTCGTGGGTGAGGCTACGGCTGACCCCGGTGATGAGCAGGTTAAACACGGCGTGCTCGAGCACCGAGCCGTGGCCGACCTCGAGTATGTGCCCGATGTAAGCCTTGTTACCCCCCGGCCGGGGACGCTGAAACGACATGTAACAGACCCGCCCGGCCGTCTCGACCAGCCGTTCGGCGGCCACGTTGCTGTCGGTCGACCAGCCCTCGACGTGGTGTTCCCCCAAGAATTCGGCGAGGGCGCCCTCATCGATTGTCTGGCGGCCGACCAGGTGGACCTGGGGTTCGCGAATCACACGGAGGCTGGTCTTGGTTTCGTCGGTGGCCATCCTGGGTCCTTCGCTCGGGGTTCGCCGGCCGAACCGCGAGAGAGGGGTTCCCGGCCGCGGAGTTCGTTATACTGACGATGGCCTCGCGTCACAAGTACTCTTGGGCGTCGCCGCTCGAGCGCCACTGCCCTGGTCAAGGACGAGCCGCATGCGAAAGATCACGGTGCGACGGACGATCGACGCGGGGCTGGCGGAACGGCTCACGCGCGACCTGAACGACTCGCAACGCGCGGCCGTGACCGCGCCCCATGGGTATCAGCTCATCCTGGCGGGGCCGGGCTCGGGCAAGACGCGGGTGATCATCCACCGGGTCGCTTATCTGATCGCCGGCGGGGTTCCGGCCGGCTCGATCATGCTGGTCACGTTCACGCGCAGGGCCGCGCGCGAGATGGTCGACCGGCTGGGCGCGCTCGTCGGCCCGGACGCCTCCCAGGTCTGGGCCGGCACGTTTCACCATATCGCCAATCGACTGCTCAGACGCTCGGCCGAGGTTCTGGGATACACGTCCAACTTCACGATTCTCGACTCGGAGGACCAGCTCGACCTGATCCGCCTGGCGATGGACTCGGCCGGGCTCTCGAGCGCGGGCACGATGGCCCCGAAACCGGCCGTGATCCGGCACCTGATCAGCCTGAGCACCAATCTGCAGCGGCCGCTCGGCGAGCTCGTGAGCGCGCAGGGAGAAGCGCTGGCCCGCTGGCGGCGGGGAATCGAGGCCGTCGCATCGGCGTTCGCTGATCAGAAAAAAGCGGCCGACTCGATGGATTACGACGACCTGCTCGTCAACTGGGCCAGACTGGTCCGCGACCATCCCGAGGAGCGCGGCCGGCTGGCCCAGCAGTTTCGTCAGATCTTGATCGACGAGATGCAAGATGCGAACAGCCTGCAGGTCGGCGTGGTCGAGGCGATCGCGGAGGAGGGCTCGGGTTGCCTGACCGGGGTGGGGGACGACGCCCAGTCGATCTATGCCTTCCGGGGCGCGAGCGCGGACAACATCCTGGGCTTTCCCCAGCGCCATCCGGGCGCGGGCGTCCATCATCTGGACGTGAACTACCGATCGACCCCGAGGATCGTCGCCTTCACGCGGGCGTCGATCGCGAACAATCGCCGCGGGTTTCCCAAGAATCTCGTTTCCGCCGTTTCCGATGGGCCGCTGCCGCTGGTCGTCTCGGCCCAGGACGGCCAGGAAGAGGCTGTGTTCATCGCCCAGGACATTCTGGATGCCCGCGACCGGGGGATCTCGCTGGCTCGGATGGCCGTGCTCTATCGCAGCCATCACGACAGCATCTTGATCCAGGGCGAGCTTCTGGCCAGGCGCATTCCCCACACGATTCGGGGCGGGCCGCGGTTTTTCGAACAGGCGCATATCAAGGACGTGACGGCCTATCTCCGGATCATTCAAAACCCACGCGACATCGCGTCGTGGCGCAGACTTCTGATGCAGCTTCCAGGGATCGGCGCGGCGACTTCGGGGGCGATCGCGGAGCGGTTGATCCGGGCGCCTGATCCGCTGGCGGCCTTGACCTCGGCCGAAACGATGGCGCTTGCGCCTGCGCGGGCGAAAGGCTATCTGGCTGGCTTCGTGATGGATCTCAAGCGGGTCCGGACGGCGGATCCGGTCGCGAACCCGGCGGCGGCGATCACGGCCGTGCTGGCGGGAGGCTATTCGGCCGCGATTCGCCTGCTGTACGACAACCCCGACTCGCGCCTGGCCGACATCGAGCAATTCGCCGCCCTGGCCGCCAAGTTCGACAGCCTCGAGCGGCTCACCGCCAACATTCTGCTCGCGGGCGACCTCGACGCGGCCGACCCCGAAAAGGACGAGGGCGACCGGGAGGCCGTCGTCTTGAGCACGATCCACCAGGCCAAGGGCCTCGAGTGGTCGCGCGTCTTCGTCCCGCGCCTGGTCGAGGACGGCTTTCCCCACGGCCGGGCGCTCGATGAGCCGGAGGGAGAGGACGAGGAACGACGCATCTTCTACGTCGCCGTCAGCCGCGCCCAGCACGAGCTCATCCTGACGTATCCACTGATGATTTCGCGAGGAGGGCGAGGTTCCGCGCTCGCGCGGCCGAGCCGATTCCTGCTCGAGATCGATCCCTGCTTGATCGACCGGGCCGAGATCGTGACCGAGCTTGACGAAGCGGCGGGCCGTCCCGGCGGAGGGTCGCCGGCCGCCGGTCGCGACGAGGTCAAGAACCCGGCCCGGCCCGCGAAATCCGCTCTCGACCGCTAGACGAGGATCCCACCCATGGTGCGCCTGCTTGCCTTGGTTTCACTGGTCGTCGTCGCTGGTTTTTCGAGTGCGTCGGCCGCCGAGGATCCCGCCCCGGCTCGCCCGGCCCCCTTTCGCATCCAGGTCGTCGATGAAGAGACGGGCCGCGGCGTCCCTCTGGTCGAGCTCCGCACGGTCAATCAGATTCGCTATTTCACCGACAGCAACGGCATCGCCGCGTTTGACGAGCCCGCGCTCCTGGGGCGCAAGGTCTTTTTCTCGGTCTCGAGCCACGGCTACGAGTACGCGAAAGACGGCCTGGGCTACCGCGGGAAGGCGCTCGACACGGTCCCCGGGGGTTCGGCCAAGCTCGCGATCCGGCGGATCAACCTGGCTCGGCGGCTCTACCGGGTGACCGGGGCAGGGATCTATCGCGACAGCCTGATCACCGGCGGCAAGGCCCCGATCCGCGAGCCGCTCCTGGACGGCCTCGTGCTGGGCCAGGACAGCGTGCTCACCGCCGTTTACGGGGGCAAGATCCACTGGTTCTGGGGCGACACCAATCGGCCCGATTATCCCCTGGGCAATTTCCACGTCCCCGGGGCGACCTCCGAGCTCCCCGCCCATGGCGGCCTCGATCCCGAGGTCGGCGTCGACCTCAAGTACTACCTCGACGAACGAGGCTTCGCCCGACCCACGGCCGCCATGCCCGGCGAAGGACCGACATGGCTCTCGGCCCTGGTCGTCCTCAAGGACCAGAGCCAGCATGAGCGGATGTTCGCGGCCTATGCCAAGGTGCGGAAGATGCTCGAGATCTACGAGCGCGGACTGGTCGAGTGGAACCCCAAGCTGGAACGCTTTGAAAAGCTCTCCAAGTTCCCCGACGCCTCCCGCTATTCCGGCGAGCTCCCCGACGGCCACCCGTTCCTGGTCGAGGATGGCGGCGACTCATATGTCTATTTCGCCAATCCTTATCCGTTCACGCGAGTGCGGGCCGAGCCCGATCAATACCTGCGGCTGGAGAATTACGAGGCGTTTACTTGCCTGTTGCCTGGGGTCAAGCCGACAGACCCGCCCAAGCTCGACCGCGACCGGAAGGGGAGGCTGCGGTACATGTGGAGGAAAGGCGCGCGGGTGCTTCGCGAGGACGAACAGCGCAAGCTTTTGGGGGCGGTCCGCATGGGGCTCGAGGAGTCGCTGATCAACCTCCGCGACCTCGATACCGGCAAGCCCGTCCGGGTCCATGGGTCGACCGTTTCGTGGAACGACTGGGCCAAACGGTTCATGATGATCGCCGTCGAGTCGGGCGGCTCGAGCTCGTATCTGGGCGAGGTCTGGTTCTCGCTCGCCGATTCGCCAATCGGTCCTTGGCGGCACGCCCGCAAGATCGTGACCCACGACCACTACAGCTTTTACAATCCCAGGCACCACCCCATGCTCGACAAGGACGGCGGGCGGCAGGTGTTTTTCGAGGGAACCTACACGGCCACTTTTTCCGGGAACCCCGACCCCACCCCGCGCTATGACTACAACCAGGTCATGTATTCGCTCGACGTCTCGAGCCGGGCGCTCGCCCTGCCGGTGGCGATTCGCGACCTGCGCGCTCGGCCCGCGGACCCCCAGCGCCTCTCGGCAAGGCCCTGGGCTGGAGGCGAAGACTCGGGCCGCGAAGGCTCGGGCGGCGAAGGCTCGGGCGGCGAAGCGCGGAGACCGCCGATCCTCTTTTACGCACCCGAGCGGCCCGGAATCGCGACCGTCCCAGTCTTCCTGAGCGAGCCCGCTCTTCCCGACCGCGCGCCGGCGTTCTACGTGCTCTCGATCGACTCCGAGTACGTTCCCGATACGACCCCGTTGTACGAGACGGTCGACGACCAGGGAGCTCGGCTACTGACAGTCGAGCCGCCTCGCCCAGGGGCGCGGGGGCGGGTGCTCGGGGTGGTCTGGCGCAAGGGCTTGAACGACTTTGAATTCTGAAGTCCAAACGCCGCCGCCTTCTCGATGAGGCCAGGCCCGATGGAGTCGACTCCCAGCGACGACGCCCGCGACTTTGACGCGCTCATCGAGCGCCTGGGCCGCGACCCCGGCGAGATCTGGCTGGCGCTCGAGGGGCTCTCGCGGCTCGAGCCCGGGGAGCGCGAAACGATCGTGGCGGAGCTCGAGCGCAGGCGCGCGAATCCGGCCGCGGCGTCCTTGCTGAG
>DAIDHE010000468.1 GCA_027459775.1 Planctomycetales bacterium
AACCCTCGCTGGCGCTTCGGGCTTGTATTCTGACGACCGCGACGGCGCGAAATACAAGCCCGAAGCGCGAGCGAGGGTGGGTGCCAACCCTCGCTGGCGCTTCGGGCTTGTATTCTGACGACCGCGACGGCGCGAAATACAAGCCCGAAGCGCAAGCGAGGGTTGGTCGTTATATTATCAATCTCGTCATAAGATCATGCGGAACGACCCAGGGCTCGCCGGGGATCGCGCCCGGGCCCACGCGCCCGATCCAGTCGCCAGGCCGCGAGGGCTCGAGCACGCTCGACCAGCCGCACGACTGGGCCAAGAGCCCGATCAGCCCGCGGGGATCCGCGCCGGCCGCGCGAAGGGTCTCGAGCTTGAGCGATTCCGAGCGCTTGGCCAGGCGCCGGCCTTCGCCGTCGACCGCCAGGGGAACATGACCAAAGTCGGGAACCGACCAGCCCAGCCGGCGATAGAGCAGGATTTGCCGGGGCGTGCTCGGGATCAGGTCCAGACCGCGGATCACCTGTGTCACGCCCATGGCGTGGTCGTCGACCACGACCGCGAGTTGATAGGCGTGGCCGACGGCATGCCGCGCGACGATGAAGTCGCCCCCGAGCCGGTCGGGCGAAACCTCGATCCGGCCTTGGAAGAGGTCGTTCCAGACGATGGTCTCGGCGGGTGTTCGAGAGCGCCAGGCGAAGGGGCGGCCGGTCAGAGCGAGGGCGTCGGCCGCTCGCCGCGATGCACAGGTTCCAGGATAAACGGGGCCTTCCTCGTCGGCATGGGGTGCGCTCGCCGCGCGGGCGACCTCGGCCCGGGTGCAGGTGCAGGGATAGACCCATTCGCCGGCCTTGAGCTGATCGAGCGCTCGATCGTAGAACGAGGTTCTTTCGGATTGCACGTACGGACCCGCGGGCCCTCCCCCATCGGGCCCGTGGTCCCAGTCGAACCCCAGCCAGCGGAGGTCGGCCACGGCCCCTTCGCGCGCCCCTGGCCGCACCCGCGAGGCGTCGAGATCCTCGATGCGCAGAATCATGCGCCCGCCGGCCTGTCGTGCCGCCAGCCACGCGATCAGAAAGGTGCGGGCATGGCCCAGGTGCAAGCCCCCCGTCGGCGACGGCGCCAGCCGGCCGACTACGGTCCGCTCCGGGTTGTCGGGCAGGTTCATGGCGTCTTCCCCCCAACCTTCGTGCGCGGGCGCACCACACGAATGGAATCGACAAAAACCCACGCGACGAACTCCGAATCTCCGAGCTCGATCAACGGAATCCGCGCCCACATGCGTTCGAGAAATCCTAGCCTTTTATAATCCCCCAACTCGTGCGGCACGAGAGGAGGGCTGGCAGGGTGCACGAGCGGGGTGAAAAGTCGAAATTGCCCAGGCTGCCGAGGTGATTCGTTTTACCCTTTTCAGCGCCGGGGAGAATCCATGACCGTCTGCCTGTACGTGAATCTTGTGATCGACCTCGACCGGGGAGGGAAACGGGGCGGGGTCGGAAACGGAGGCGGGGGACGGGACCGGGAAACCGATCAATGGTATCAGGCACCGCTTGCGTTTGAGGAATCGGACCGCTTATAATCGCTGAACTCGTGAGGGGTGAGGGGAGTGCTTGCGTGGTGCACGATGTGGACAAGCGGGGCGAATCGCCTAGATTGCCCACCCGGCTGGGCAAATCAGGAATGCCCTCGTTTCGCCCCTCCCCTTTTCGCAAGGTTTGGGTCGTTCAAGGTCCGGACGACGCTCCATCACCCGGGACCATTGCAAAGGCGTAACGGGAGACGGGCCATGATCCTTAACGAAATCGTCGTCAAGGGGACGCTGACGCCGGATGGCACGCTCGAACTGGATCAGAAGCCGAATCTGCCGCCGGGCCGGGTGACGGTGTTGCTCCGTCAAGAGGCGGAATCCGAGCCGACGCCCGAGGATTGGTGGCGGTTCATGTGCCGGAGTCGACGAGAACTGGAGGCATCGGGCGCCTCGTTCATGAACGAATCAGACGTGAATGAACACATCGAGTGGCTTCGGGAGGAAGCTCCTATCGACGACATACTTCCGAGACCAGAGCCGTCTCGATGACGATTTACTGCGATAGCTGCATCTTGATCTCTTTTTTCGACCACACGGGCGCGTGGAATCAAAGAGCGACGGATCGGCTGGCGGGGCTTGCGGGGGCGGGCGGCCTTATTGCGACGAGCGATCTGGTGCGACTGGAGTGTCGAGTCAAACCGATGTACTTGGGCGACTCGGCACGGCTGGCCGTCCTGGACGCCTTCTTCGCACGCCTCGACGTTCGTTGTGTTCCCATCACGACTGATGTGTTCGAGCGGGCCACGGCGATTCGTGCGCGACACCGCTTCAAACTCGGCGATTCACTCCATCTCGCGGCGGCCGTCGAATCCGCTTGTGATTCCTTTCTGACCAATGACAATCGCCTCGCCGCCTTCACGGACATCCTGGTCGAGGTGCTCCCTTGACTGATCAAGTCGGTCGAGTTCATCGATCGAGTTATCGAGTTATAACCATCCATTTGTATCATCCACCTCGAAGGGAACTACGTGAGCCCCAACCGTAACCTGCCCGAACCTTGGCGCGCCGTCCATGATCAATATGGGCGTCAAACTGGCCGAACCGATTACACAACCCAACCCGACCCAACAAACCATACGAATCCACACTATAAAATGTCGTCAGGGGCCAGACAGCCTTCCCGCGGAGGACTGTCGTCTGGGCGACTGTCTCAGGGGGACTGCACCGATTGGTAAAAGCACGATCCATGAGCATCTGGGCAACGGCATGTATTGGGTTTGGAGCCGGGTCACCGGTTGGTGAGCATGATGCGAAGAAAAGAGCCAAGGAAGAACCCGCCCTGGCCCGTCGCCCCGATACCCGCCGTCCCGACCTTCATGATGGAACTGGGATTGGTCGAGGTCGTGGACCGTCTCGGTCGCTGGTATGCAGAACTGGACCGATGGCTGCACATCTGGCGACGGCGCAATACGACGTTTTTCCGGCGATTGCCCGGAATCGAGGAGCAGGCTCGTCTTTTGTTGAAGCACGCGAATGATTACCTACCCGATGGCATTCACGGCGACGATTGCTTTGATAAACGCTCTTTGTTGGCGGATTACCACGAGCTTTTGGGGCGAGCCCTGAGCGCCTCGAACGGCTGGGAAAAGTGCCGCGAAGCCGTCAGGGAATTCAAACAGGCCACGACCCTGGCGCCCGAGTGTGCGAGTTACTGGTACAGCTATGTCCGGCATCTCATCGCGAGAGACAATATCTGGGAGGCGCTCAAGGAGATTAATGGGGCGGAGGACCGCCTCGCAAGGGCAGAGGGTGAGTCCCTGGCGCACCACATCGTGAACTGGGCGCTGGCAAACCCCGAAATAGGGATCGGGATACGCCCAGACGTTCTCAAGCTATGCATCTCATTGGTCAGCCGCTCGGGGACCGGTCTCGTGGTTCGGGGCTGTCCTCTTCCGCACCCTCCGCCGGAAAAATGGCGGCGGACCGAGATCTTGCGGGTGCTTTGGGCTGGGATGCAGTGCAGCGCGCCCTTGGACGAGCTGTGTCAACGCGAGGGGATTGACGATGCCACGTATTATCGCTGGCGCAAGCGATACTTGCCTCCAGAGTGGAGCGCCGACCCCCCGCGGATTTAGTCAGAATGATTCCGTCCGAGTCAGGCGGCTCGAGCACGCCTGGAACCCAGTATGCAAAACGAACCGACCCCCGCTTCCGTCCCTCGGCTGCCTGGTGAGCATCATGAGAAGAAGAGATTCCAGGGAGAACCTGCCCTGGCCTGCCGCTCCGATACCCCCCATCCCGACCTTCACGAAGGAATTAGATTCGGTCGAGGTCATCGACCGTCTCGGCCGTTGGCATGGGGAGCTGGAGCATTTCCTGCACATCTGGCGACGGCGTGATGTGACGTTTTACCGGCGATTGCCCAGGATCGAGGAGCAGATTCGCCTCTGGATGCAGCGGACGGCGGAGTACTTGCCCGACGGGATTGGAACGGACGATGGCCTCCATGGCTGGAGCCTCGAGTCCTTGATGGGGGAATGCCACGAGCTCTTGGGGCGAGCCTTGAGCGAGTCGAACGACCCGGAAAAGGATGCCGAAGCCGTGCGGGAATTCAAGCTGGCCATGGCCTTGGTGCCCGGGCGTAGTAAGTATTGGTAT
Source organism: Planctomycetales bacterium (assembly GCA_027459775.1). GTDB lineage: Bacteria > Planctomycetota > Planctomycetia > Isosphaerales > Isosphaeraceae > JAKBAP01. The sequence goes on from DAIDHE010000468.1 coordinate 4,172, forward strand.
AGCTATGTCCGTCATCTCATCGTGAGAGGCAACATCCAGGAGGCGCTGAAGGAGATTAATGCGGTGGAGTACCTGATCGTCGCGAGAGAGAGAGAATCCCTTGCGCACCACATCGTGAACTGGGCGCTTGCGCATCCCGAGATAGGGACCGGGATCAGCCCGGACGTCATCAAGCAATGCATCTCATTGGTTAGCCTCGCGGGGACGGGGCTCTTGATACGGGGCTGTCCTCTTCCGCACCCTCCGCCGGAAAAATGGCGGCGGACCGAGATCTTGCGGGTGCTTTGGGCTGGGATGCAGTGCAGCGCGCCCGTGGACGAGTTGTGTCAACGCGAGGGGATCGACGAGGCCACATATTATCGCTGGCGCAAGCGACACTTGCCTCCGGAATGGGGCGCAGCGCCGGCGCTGGTTTAGCCCCAAGACGGGGTCGACAAGGAACAGACCGAGCGGAGTTGAACCCTGCGCGCATCGGTTCGCGGATCAGAACGCGGCGTGGGGCGTCGTCGAGTTTCGAGGGCGGATTTCAGGCGAGCGACGCTTGGTCACGCAAGCCAAGTGATGGATTCTGCTCTGGCTCGTGAACAACGTTCGACTGGCCGAGCTTGGCCGGATCGAGTCTAATCAAGGGGTCGGAACCGCGCTGTGGGCGAACCCATTGGGCGGCGTTCCGCGACAGAGTCTCGATCAGGAGCGGATTTCATGGAACCCGAGCTCAAGCGAACGGCCAGGAACGCGGTCGACAAGGTCTACCATTTACGAGACTCTCTTTGACTTGGGCGACAAGCAAGCGAAACGCGACCAGCTCGAGCACGAGATGGCCGGCTCTTCGTTCTGGAACGACCAGGATAAGGCCAAGGCGGTCATCGGGGAGCTCAAGACGCTGAACACGGTGCTGAAGCCGTTCGAGGATCTGGTGCGCCAGGCCGACAATCTGGCGGCGACGGTCGAGCTCGCCGAAGAGGCCGAGACCGACGAATTCGACGACGAGATCGCGACGGGCGCCCGCCAGCTCGACGCTGATTTTTCGACCTTTGAATTCCGCTCGATGCTCAGCGGGCCCAACGACCACTGCAACGCCCTGATCACGATCCACGCGGGCGCTGGCGGGACCGAGGCCTGCGACTGGGCCGAGATGCTGCTGCGCATGTATCTCATGTGGGCCGAGTCCAAGCGATTCTCGACCCAGATCACCGACCGCGAGGACGGCGGGACGGCCGGCATCCAGGAAGCCACGATTCATATCAAGGGCGAATACGCCTATGGATACCTGAGAGGCGAGACTGGCGTCCACCGGCTGGTGCGGATCAGCCCCTTCGACTCGGCCGCTCGCCGGCACACGTCGTTCGCCTCGATCGACGTCTTGCCCGAGGTCGACGACACGATCGACATCGTACTCAAGGACGACGACCTCAAACGCGACGTCTTTCGCTCGGGCGGGCCCGGCGGCCAGCACCAGAACAAGACCGAGTCGGGCGTGCGCTACACCCACCTCCCGACCGGCGTCGCCGCGGAATCCCGTAGCGAACGCTCGCAACACAAGAACGACGTCAACGCCCTCGCCACCCTCAAGGCCAAGCTCGTTCGCCTCGAGGAAGAAAAACGCGAGGCCGAATTCGCCAAGAAATACGACGACAAGGGCGAGGTCAGCTTCGGCAACCAGATTCGCTCGTACGTCCTTCAGCCCTACCAGATCGTGAAGGATCTGCGGACCGGCCACGAGGTCGGCAACCCCCGCTCGGTCCTGGACGGCAACCTGGACGGGTTCATCGAATCGTACCTGCGTATGAAACTCGCCAAGGGGACCGCCGATCTCTCCAAGGCATGATCACGTGCGGAAACCCGTAATCATCCACGACGACGACCGCGTCGTCATGACGGCCGGCGAGGCGCGGGCGGCGTTCACCCGCCGCGGCGACCGCTGGATTCATACGATCGGTCGGGCGGCCGAGGGCGCGATCGAGCTGGCGGCGAGCGTCGAGAGCGATCCCGACCGCGACCCGGCCGGGTCGATCGTGAGCCCGGTCTATCAAGAGCTGCATCGTCATGAAATCGAGGGTGAATCGAGGCTCTGCCTGCTGCTCACCGGTTGTTTCCTCGATCACCACTTTTCAGCGGCCGCCAGCCTGACGAGCGCCGGCGTGATCGAGATCGACGTCGCCGATCGTTGCCGCGGGCTGGTCCAGAGCCTGGCCGCCACCTATACGGTCGCGCTTGATTCCAGCCGCCTGGTCGATGCCGATTCCATGCGGATCGTCTGGGCCGGCGGCGCCCTGGGCGATTACCGGCTCGAGCTCGAGGCCGAACCCCCCTGCACTCTCGCGCTCGCCGAGGCCGGCCGCCGCGCGACGCGAGCTCAGATCAACGCGGCGATCGACCCCTCGAGCTTTACGCGGCGGCTCCGCTATCGCTGGCGCTGGGCGAGCGATCGCGGCGGGACCGTGTAGACGGCGTAGCGCCCCTCGCGGTGGACGAGCTCGAGCGATCCGCTCGTTTCGCGCCTGTCCTCGGGGGCGGCCGCGATGACGAAGTCCGCCCCCTGGCGCAGCGCCAGGGCTGCCAGGGCCGCCTCGCCTTGTGCCTGGTATCGCGCCTCGAACCGATGCCTGGCCGATCGATAACCATCGACGAATTCCTCGGTCGTCCCGTGGAAGTCGACGTGGTCCTGAAAGCGTTCGAACCAATCGGCGAGTCCGGCCGCGTGATAGGGGCTGCCCGAGCGGCTGAACGCTAGCCCTCGTCTTGACCACAGACGAAACGTCTTGGGGCCGGGAGGGCCGATGAATTGGGCCTCTGGCGGCGTGTGTTCGCGGCACCAGAGGGCCAGCCGCTCGACGTCGTCGACGGGTGCTTCCACGAACCGGCACCGGCCCACGAGCCCTCGCACGAGCGATGTCCGCGACAGAGCCGGGTGAGCGATCGCCGCGGCCCCCGCCAGGAGCGCGGCCGCCGGTACGATCCAGGCACACGCGGCCAGCGTCCACGGCCGGGCGAGCAACCGCTCCGAGATTCGAGATCGCAAAGCCGAGAACCTTCCCCGCCGCCCCCGCGCGCCCGCCGCCAGCCCCACCACGACCGCCCCCAAGAGGGGGATCTGGCCCGATTCCGTATCGTGCCGCGACAGGAACCAGAACCCCGCGGCGAGCATCGTGAGATAAACAATCGCAGGAGTGATGACCTGGCGACCACGCGATCGCAGGGCCGGGTATCGCCCAGGGAATCGAGCCAGGACCGCCTCGACCAGGGTCGCGCCGAGCTCGGCCAGGGTCGCCACGACCAGAAGCCAATCGCCCACGAACGAAATCGAGAGGACGACGGCTCGCAGCCTGCCGAGCGATCCTCGGTTTCGCCAATGTTCGACCACCCGGCCGGCGATGAAGACGATCGCGATCCCACGGACCGCGGTGGCCAGCCGGAACGGCTGAAAGACGGTCACGCGGACGTTTTGCCAGACCTCGATGAACGCCCAGCCGGCCGCAAGGGCGGCGAGTGCGACGCCCAGCACGGCCGCCAGGCGCAGGCGTACCTCTGAGCAGGGCGCGGATTCGCCGGCGTCGGGCGTCCGCTTCGCCCCCACGATGGCGATTCCCGCGAGTGCCAGATAACACCCCCACGCCAGCCATTGGGGCATCCGCCAGAGGTGGGGGAGCATATGTTGGGGGCTCTGGAGCTCGACCGCGAGCAGCCAGAATTGCTCGGACGGCATGTCCCCGACCAGGTTCGAGCCGCCCTGCAGGTTGTACACGAGGCCGGGCGCCGTCGCGACCGCCAGCCCGATCGCGTTCCATGCCGCGAATCGCCGTGAAACACCGCTTCGAGCGGGGATCAGCCCCCAGACGATCCAGGACGCCGCAAGCAGAAGCGCGAGCTGAAGTCCAAACGAAGGATGAAACCAGGTCGCGAGCCCGATGGCCGTGATCGAGCCTGTTTGATTGGCGCTTGGCCGCGCGACTGCCCGCGCCAGCGCCAGCCAAAAGAGCGCGAGCGCAACCAACCGGTCGAGCACCATGGCTTCGAAGAGATGATTGGTACCAATGTTGCCGGCCTTGGCCGCCAGCACCAGGCCGACGGCGACCAGCCCCACAAGAGGCCCTTGTCCTGACCAGAGGGCCCGTGACAGCCGATCCACGCCCGAGCAGGTCGCCGTGAACATCAGGACGAACACGATGAAGAGCGCCAGCGAAAGTCCTAGCGGGCGACTGATCGCGTCCAGGATCAGGATCGCCCCCCGATGGGGATTGAAGGCGTCAAACGCCGTCACGAACGGATCGTCGGCATAAACGCGAGCATCCTGATGATGCAGCAAGAGCGGCAGCCGATACGCCTGATCCCCATCCAGGCTGTGATAGCCGCGAAGGCTCAAATACAAGCCCAGCAGCACCACGAACACGCGAGAGAAAGGGGACATTCCTTTTATTCCCCGAAGATTGCGAAGACTGGGCGCTCCGCGGCGGCGAGATGGTCGATATCGCTTGGTTTCCCGAGAACGGCGAGGAATGTCGTCTTTTTGTGGGGACTGGTCAACGTCAAGTGGACGATGACGGCACGAAGCTCAGGGCGTTTCGGGGCTGGGAGCTTTGGGTGTGGTTCGCGTCTCTTCGCGATCTTGATCGATCTGGAGGTCGAGGCCGCTCAGGGGTGACGTGGGGGTTCTGGCGGCTTTCTCGGATTCGGCAAGGTCGCTTGCGGCTTTGGCGTCGTGGGATGCGCCTGCTCCATCGGCGGTGCGCAGGGAGGGGGCGGCGTGTGAGTCGCCGCCGGGTGAATGATCGGCCTCGTCTGGGCCCTGGAGGCCCATCCGGCGGACGCGCATCACCAGTTCTTGGACCGGCTGCGACTGCCAGATTCGCGGGGCGGGGTGGTACTGGTCGTTCCACTTGAGGGCGTACGAGCCGTTTGTCTGTTCCGCGGCCCACGGCATCGTTTTCAGGCGTTCAAGGGCGTATTTTTCGATTCCGGCGGTGAGGAAGACGGCGATCAAGAGCCCCTTCACGCCGCCCAGCAAGAAGCCGGCGAACTGGTCGTTGCGCCCTCCCTTGGGAGCGCCCGGAGGTTCGGGCCGGTTGGCCATTTTCGCGATCGAAAGCGCGATCCCGACCAGCACGAAATAGCTGATCGCGGCGGCCGTCCACCACAAGATCCGGTCGATCAGGTCAGGCTGGATCGACGACAGGTGGGGCAAGATATAGGGTTTCGCGAACTGACGAACGGGGTCGGCCAGGTAGATGCACGCGATCAGGCCGCCGATCCGGACCGCCTGATGGATGAATCCCTGGATCCAGCCGCGAAACGCGGCGAACAGCACGACCAGACCGAGTGCCAGATCAAGCCCCATCATCGTCTCCCGCGTCCCCAGCGAGGCGCTGCACCCTGATCGGAGATTCGCCGGCCGTCGCGATTTCTTGGTGGAAAAACGTTTGCCGTATCGTGATCATCGGCGGATGCAGGGTTGCAACTTGAATGGAACCATCGCACGATAGTCGCCAGTGAACTCGATCGAGGCCAACCGGGAGGACGCGATGACGCAGGATCTCGGATCGCGCTGGCCGACGGGCCTGGCCAGGGTTTTCGGCCGCGGGCTTGGGAGCGTTTTGCTGGCACTTGCACCCTCCCCGGCGAGCGCCGACGATTTCGCCCGCTTCGAGGGGCCGTATCTTTTTGAATTCGCGCATGCGCGGCAAGCGCGGGCGTCGAGCGCGATGACCATCCGCGAGCTTAACGCGCTTCCCGATGTCGTGCGCGACGCGCGTTCGCCGCTCTTGGTCGTGACCACCGGGGACGGTCATCTCGCCAAGATGATTGTCTCATCAGCGCTCCGGAGGCTCAAGCCGAACGAGAACCAGGGTCCGCTGGTCTCGGTGCTGGTGATCGAGCGGTTCGAGACGATCGACGCGGCCGATCACGCCTCGCTGAAGGCGCGGGGCCGGGGGGTGATCTTGTTTGACGGCTTCGAGTACGACCTCGACACCGGCCAGGTGGTGCCGGAGGGCGCTGGTGGCGACGTGATGTTCGTGGCCCAGGGGGTGAGCGGTCCGCGAATGGTCGCGCTGGGCAAGAGCCGGCTCCTGGCGGTCGACAAGCCGCCCCCCGCGGCTGCTTCGGGCAATGGGCCTTCCGAGGGCCGTGAGGTCCGCCCCGGCGATTTCGCGGGCCGCTTTTCGTTGTTCGCCAACGGCCAGTGGTCGGGGATGGTCGATCTCAAGATCGACCACGACCTGGTCGTGACGGGGCGCTTTCGATCGGACCTGGACGGGGCGGTTTACCCGATCGAGGGCGCGGTCGACCCCGCGCTGCCGCGGAAGATCGTGTTCACGATCCAGTTTCCCCGGTCGGCGCAGAAATACGAGGGGCTGCTCTGGACCGAGGGCAAGGGCGCGATCGCGGGCACGATGACGATGCAAGAGCATCCTTATGGATTCATGGCGATTCGCGAGGGGTCCAGTCTCGCGCCTCCGGGCGTCGAGGTCGAGTCGCCGCACCCCGCGCGGCTGGCGGCGCGGCGGGTGGTCGTGACGATTCTGGGCGAGCCGGATCGCTACCGGATGGATGGCGCGGTGCTTTCGGGCGAGGAGCTGACGACGGCGCTCAAGGCGATCGTCGGCGAGCGGCCGTCGGCGCATGCGATCGTCCGCGCCTCGGGCGATATCCCCTACGATCGCGTGCGCGGCCTCCTTTTGCTGATCGAGCAGGCTGGGGTTCAGTTCATCCGGCTCGCCCCGTCGACCAACGGCGACGGACCCGCGACCAAGCCGCGCTGAGCGCCCGCCGGGGCCGCGCGCATCACGGCCCGCAAGCCGAGTTTCCAGCGGCGGCCGCGAGCTCGGGTTCGGCCGGGGGGTGGGCATTCCGGGTCTCGACCGCTCCGGGGAGCTCGAGGCTGAAGGTGCTTCCTTCGCCGGGCGCGCTTGCGACCATGATTTCGCCGCCGAACGACCGTGCCAGCCGCCCGGCGATCGCGAGCCCCAGCCCCAGGCCCGCCGCGGTGCGCTGGCGGGCCAGATCAGTGCGGAAGAAGGGCTCAAACAAATGGGGCAGATCGCGGGGGTCGATCCCCTGCCCTCGATCGGCGACCGAGAGTCGGCGGATCGCACCCCTGATCTCGACGCGCAGGCGGATCGGCGTTCCAGGATCGCTATATTTGCAAGCGTTGTCGAGCAGGTTCGCGACCATCTCGCCCAGGAGCGCGGGCTGGACCCGCGCATGGGCGGGGTCGGGAGCGAGCTCGAGCCGCACGTCGTCCGATCGCGGGCTCGACCAGGCGGCGAGGAACTCCGCGGCCCAGGAGTTGAGCTCCACGGTCTCGAGCCGGGGGTCTTGGTTCTCGCCGTCGGCCCGGGCCAGGAACAGCAAGGCGTCGACGATCTGACGCAGACGCCTGGTCTTCTCCTGGACGATGGCGAGAACGCGGCGGTATTCGTCGGGTGTTCGGTCCTTGCGAAGGGCGAGGTCGACCTGGCCCTGGATCGACGTCAGGGGAGTGCGGAGCTGATGCGAGGCATCGCCGGTGAAGCGCGATTGGCGCTCGAACGACTCCTCGAGCCGGCCCAGGAGGGCGTTGAACGACTGGCCGAGCTCCTGGAGCTCGTCGCCGGTCGTCGGGGTGGGGAGCCGTTCGCCCAGGTCGTGGGCGCGAAAGCCGCGGGCGCTTTCGGCCATGAGGGCGAGCGGTCGAAGGGCTCTCCGCACGAGGCCTCGCCCCAGCGCGAGCGCGGCCAGCCAGAGCGCTGCCGAGAGCGCCATGAGCGCGAGCCCGAGATTCCGCAGGGTCGCGCGCGGCCCCTCGAGCGAAAGTGCGGCCCCCAGAATGAGCGCGGGCCTGAGACCCGCCGAGGGCGGGTCCGCCGGGTCGACCGCCACGCCCGCGGGCGCGGCCGTCAGCCTGCGCTCGATCACCCGCCAGGCCGCGCCGCCATCGCCGGCCACGGAAACCGGCCGGCCGCCGGCGGCGCGCGAGCCCCGGCCCTGGCGCTCGAGCTCGGGCGCTCGGTCGACCGATCCGTCCATGCGCAGGCCCCCATCGTCGATCACCCACCACCGGAACGCACCCAGGATGGTCCCACGCCCGAAGGACATCGTCCGCTCGGAGGGCTCCCACTCCACCCCCAGCGAATTCACCTCGGCCGCGGCGACCATCGTGTTCAAGGCGGCCTCGAGCCGTTCGTCGACTTGCCGGTACACGTAGCGCCAGGCGAGGGCGTAAAGCGTGCAGGAAAACCCCACCAGAACGACCGCCAGGGTCGCCAAGAAAAAGACCGTCACCCGACTTGCCAGCGTCATGGCCCGGCCCCCGGATCGCGCTCGCCGAAAAGATAACCTCGCCCCCGCAGGGTGTGGATCAGCCGGGGGCCCGAGGCCTCAAGCTTGCGCCTGAGCTCCATCACATGATATTCCAGCGTGTTGGACAAGCCGTCGTATCGCTCATCCCAGACGTGTTCATAGATACGTGTGCGCGAGAGCACCTGCTCGGGATGGCGCAAAAAGAAAACCAGGAGCGATTGTTCCTTGGGTTTCAGGTCGAGCCGCCGGCCCGCGCGGGTGGCGCGGTGGGTCGCCATGTCGACCTCGACCCCGGCGTGGGCGAGGACGGTGGAGCGGGTCTTGCCCTGGCGGCGGGCGAGCGCCCGCACCCTGGCCAGCAGCTCTTCATAGTCGAATGGCTTGGTGAGATAGTCGTCAGCGCCTTGATCGAGCCCGCGGACCTTGTCCGAGACGGCGTCGCGCGCGGTGAGGAACAAGACGGGGTCGTCGCGGCCCAGCCTGCGCAGGCGGGCCAGCAGGGTGAGGCCGTCCGTGCCCGGTAGCCACCAATCGAGCAAGATGACGTCCCACGGGGATTGCTTGAGCATCCACCAGGCGACCTCGCCGTCGGCCGCCGATTCCACGGTATAGCCCTCTTCGCGCAGGCCGCGAACCACGAAATCGGAGATCTCGGCTTCGTCCTCGATGACGAGAATTCGCACGCCCATGGAAGCCTCGTTCCAGGATGCCCGCCACGAGCCGGCCCTCGTTCCCACACGCGAAGCGGATGGGAACGCTCGAGGCCGGCTCGCGACAGGCGAGTGGGTTCAGTCGTCGTCGTCTTCGGCCTTGACGAATGCGCCCGCCGGGGTCAGCTTGACCTCCTGGCGTTTCGATTCGTGTACGATCACGACCTCGTAAAACCGCCCTTCCTCCTTGCCGTCCTCGAACTCGACGATCTCCTCGGCCTTCATGATCTTGGCCCCGGCGTGCTTGGCCAGGATGGCGTTTGTGACCGCCCTGGGCAGATCGGCGACCGCCGTCTCGGTCTCGATCTCCTCGATCTCGCCGTCGGGCTCGAGCGCGACGTCGATCACGATCCCCTTCGAAATAAGCGAAATCTCATACGTCGTCTCGCCGCCGTTGACCTCCTTGGCGGCTTCCTCGATCTTGGCCCCGGGGAACCTGGCCTCGACGGCCTTGAGAACGGGCTGGGGCACGTCCTTGATCTCGACCTTGGACTCGTCGGCGCGGGCGCTTGCCGCGGCCGCCAACAGCCCCATCATCGCCAGAGCGACTCGCATCGTCTCCCCCTCTGCTTGAACGGGCGCGCTCCTGGCCCGACCGCACGGTCGGGCTCGATCCGCCGCCTTCGATTGCAGCTTACGAAAACACCCCTCAGCCCAGGGTGAGCCGAGGATGAGTTTTTTCTTATTTCGCTCTCACTGTCGCCCATGGGCGGTCTCCGTACGATTACGGAGTAGAGCTGTTCGAAGGGCGTCTGAAATGATACCCTGAACGGATCAAGAAAAGGATCGAAAATCATGATTGGACGCATCGATTGGGCCGGTGGACTGGCGCGATTCCTGAGCCGGTGGATGCTCGCCCTGCTTGTTGCGAGCTATGCACTGGCGTCAATTCTCCCCGGTCCCGGCCTCTGGATCAAGGACTCGCGATTCCTCGACCACGCGGCCGTGGGGCTCGGCTTTCATCCAACCTTGCCCAAGCTGATGCTCTCATTCTTGCTTTTGAATGCGGGATTGCATGTCAGGGTCAGTCGCATGGCCGAGCTGGCGCGGCGACCCGGGACGATGATCGCGGGGCTGGCGGCCAATCTGGCAGTCCCCTTGGTTTTTATCGGCGTGTTGCTGGCGACCTCCGGGCTCTGGCACAACTCCGAGGAGTTTTCGGAGCTCTTGATTGGCTTGACGCTGGTGGCGGCGATGCCGATCGCCGGTTCGTCGACCGGCTGGACGCGGGCCGCGGACGGCGACATGACCCTCAGCCTGGGTCTGGTGATGTTCTCGACCCTCCTGAGCCCGCTCTTGACGCCGATGATCCTGGACGCGGTGGGTCTCGTCGCGCCGCATCATTATGGCGACGACCTGGTGCGCCTGGCCGATCATGGGACGGGGCGATTCCTGATGGTGTGGGTCATGGTCCCGTCGGTTCTGGGGATGGTGGGCCGGCTGGCGCTCGGGGGTGCACGGGTCGGGCGCTGCGAAAAGGGGCTCAAGCCGCTGGCGACCGTGACGCTTCTGATTCTCTGTTACGCGAATTCCGCGAGCTGCCTGCCACAGGCTTTGGGTCGGCCTGATTGGGATTTCCTGATCCTGGTTGCCGGCGTCGTGACCGCGCTCTGCGTGGCGACGTTCTGGGCCGGGTACGAGCTGGGGCGGGCGCTTGGGCTCGACCATGCGGGGCGGTCGGCGCTCATGTTTGGGCTGGGGATGAATAATAACGGCACGGGGCTGGTGCTGGTGGCGTCGACGTTCGGGGGAAAGCCGATGATCCTCTTGCCGGTCCTTGCCTACAACCTTGCCCAGCACCTGGTGGCTGGCTGCGCCAATGCCCTCCATCGCCCCGATCAAGACGCTGGGCTGACGCTTTAGCTCGAGTGCGCCGGCATCGAATGCTCGATTCGGCCATGGAGTGCGTCGTCGAGCGCGACCGCGAGACCGGCGTTGGGCTTGAGGCCTCGTGGTGTAAAGCCCAGCGTCCGACCCGCCTCGTCGCCAAACAGGCACTCGATCGCGGTTCGCATGTCGGTTTGCTCGAGCAGCGGGGCCAGGACCGAGCGGGTGTGATCCAGATCGCGCGGATCGAGGCGCGAAAGCGGGCATCCCGCCGCGGCCATGGCCCAGCCTTCCTGGATCATCATGTCGCGGAGCGTGTGGGCGGGACCGTGGCGCGCGATGTGGGCCTTCCGGTAGGCGGCCGTCAGGATCGTCGCGCGCACGTGCTCGACCGCGGGCGGCTCGCCGCTCCAGAGGATGCCAGCGATCCAGAACCTGCGCTCGGGTCGTCCGCGGATTCGCTCCGCCCCAAAGCGGTTTTCGAATTCGACGGCCGCGCGGTTGGTCCATCCTCCCTGCTCGTCGGTGAGCACGAGGGCGGCCTTGTACGCGCCGGGATACTCGGCGAGCGCGGGCGCGGCCCCGGCGAGCGCCCGCGCTGCGACGCCGTCGACGTCGAGCTCGAGCCATTCGTCCAGCCGCCGCGCGACGTGGTCCTTGGCCATCGGATTGGCGGCCACGAGCGGCGCCAGCTCGACGTCGGCTCCGTCGTCCTTCAGGATCGTGCGCAGGTATTCCCGGAACCGCGCGGGCCCGCGTGGGATGTCGAGCAGGTCGCGCTCTACTCTCAGCAGTGGGGTGTACTCGATTCTCACGGACGAGGGCGTCCATTGGTTTTGGAGGCCATGATCATCGACCCGGACCACGAGATCAAGCGAGCCCCGGGGCAACCCATGCATGAGACCCGGACCTTGGCTCGGGGGTCAAGGACGAGTCGGCGCTCGACGGAAGCGACAGCCCGCTCAGGATGTCCTCGCTGGCGGGGATCTCGTCGCCCGTCATGTGTTTGAGCAAGGTTCGCCGCCAGACCTCGGGGCGGCGGCGTGGGAAAGGGCATCAGGATCCCTGGCGATTCCTCGCCTGCGATTCATCCTTGTAAACTCACTTGTGAATCCTCAAGCCAGGTCTCGAGCGCGGGGTGGACGCCGCGCGGCTCGAAGGCGGCGAGGATCGAGGCCCGGTCGGCGCCCGATGAGAGCCGCCAATCGGCGTCGAGCAAGGCCGCGAGCCCGACGCCGAACGGTTCGCGGGCTCGGTGCGGGGATTTCGCGGTTCGCTCGATCCCGGGCCTGGTCGAGCGGCCCAGCGTCAGCAGGGCCTCGACCACCAGCCGGTCCGCGCGAATCGCCCCCTGAAGGCCGTCGCGCGCAGCCAGATCGGCCCGCAAATCCCAGAGCGCCGCGCCCCAGATCGTGCCATTCGAGTGCGCGTCCACGCGAGGGTCGTGGTCAAAATCGCGCATCGTCTTCCTCGACCACAGGCTGCGCTCGTGGACCACGCCTTCATCGTGCCGGCGATGCCAGGCCCAGACGTGCGGGCTTCCCAGCATCACGGCTGCAAAGTAATCGCATGTTCCCTCGTCCATGGCGATCTTCTTGACGTCCTGGCGGCCGGGCCCGCGCGGAGCGTCGCCCCGAAAGTCGGCCGTGTGGCGCGTCAAGTGATGGCCGTAGACGTGATAGATGATCCCCGCGTTATGCGACGCATTGAGGCGATAACGTCCGCCGACGGCTTCCGCGAGCGCCCCCCATTTCGTCAGGCCGCGGCCCGGCCCGAGTCGGATCTCACCCTCGGGTTCGATCCCATTCGGATCGTCCGGGGCGGTGTCGCCGCGTCGGCTCGTTCGCAGGTAACGACCTCCTTGAAACGGCCGCCGCAGGCCGTCGCGTCCCCTCCGCGGGGCGGCCTGGTCCGCGTTCACGACGACGACGACGCGCGGCAGCGGCCGCGCACCCAGGGAATCGAGCAGGTTCGCCAGATACGCTGCCAACCGATCGACGTGGTAATACGCGTTGACTTCGCCAAATCGCGACGCCTCGATGTGACGCCGCCGCGACTCGGCGTCGGCAAGCCCCGCCTTGCCCATACCCCCGCCGCCGCGGCAGGGCTCGAACAGGAAATCGCCGAATTCGTCGGCCTCGGCGTCCCCGATCGATTGCTCGCGCGCGGACCCGGGCGGCCCGTCGGCTTCGGGATCAACAAGCTCCGTCGCGTTGCGGACGACGACGAATCGCCCGCTCAGCCCGATCGGCTGGTCGAAAGCCTGCTCGAGTCTGGGCAAGGGCCGAACCGTCCGGATCGCGCGACCGCCCAACGGATGGACCGCATCGGGCGCCCAGTAATAGACCAGTCCACGATTCATGTGCGTCGCCCGATTACTCCTGAGCACGATAGATCGTATGTGATTTCGAGTGCATCGCCGGCCGGCGACCTCAACCCTGGCCTCCCCGGATCATGGGGGCGGCCAGGGAGCGCACGGTCGTCGTTCTCAGGAGTCGCCCGTGGACGAAGGGTCGAGCGAGCCGGCGGCGTGCTTGTCGACCGAGTGATCCTTGCCCGGCTCCTTGGCGTCCGGCGTGGCGTCCTTGGCATGGTACTTGACGTCTTGCGACGAGTCCTTCAGTGGGGATTTCGCGTCTTGCGAGGGGTCGGTGACGACGGGGTGGCCGTGCTTGACGGCCGGCGCCGGGTGCAGAGGGCGAACCTCCCGATGGGCCGAAACGATTCCGGCATGGGGGATCATTCCAAGACTCGAGGGAGCGTCGCGGCCTTCCAGCGACTGCAGTCGAAACGCACTCTTCCGTCGATTGCTGAACGAAGCCATGGATTCTCTTCTCTCGGAAAAAGTGGTGAAACTTGCTGTTGCCCCGATCGCCGATGGCCGGCTGGAGCCGGGTGCGTCTTCCATAAGAGGCAGCGGTCGAGCGCGGAGAAAGCGCGCGCGGGTTTTTGAAAAGATGAAGAAAAAGGGAATCGTGAAGAACGGCGTCGTCCTCGATCCCGGCGTGGAGATGGCGAGAGAGTCAGTCCGAGGCGCGCGCGGCCTGGGACCCGGCCTCGAGCGGCGGATCGAGCCTGAGCGCCCGATCGCGGGCGTCGGGATTGCCCTCGGCGATCGCCTGCTTGAGGCAGGCCCTGGCCGCCGTTCGATCGCCCGACTTGAGGTGAATCAACGCCAGGTTATAGGCGCAAAGACCCCGCGAATCGGCCGTCCTGGCGAGCGCGAGGGCCGTCTCGAGATCGGCGAGCGCGCTCTGGAGCCGGCCTTGCCGGTAGTACAGGATCCCGCGGTTGAGCGCGGCGTCCGCGAGCAGGGGCTTGATCTCGAGGGCGCGGGTGTAATCGGCGATCGCACGCTCGTCCTCGCCCAGTTTCTCGTGGGCCTTGGCGCGATTATAGTAACACTCGGCCGAGCGCGGGCCGAGCGCGATCGCGGCCGACAGCCCGATCGTCGCGTCGTGATAGAGACCCGTTCGATACGCGCACACGCCCCAAAAAAACTGCGGCCAAAACTCGTCGGGCTCGAGCTCCACCGAGCGCCGAAACGCTCGCTCGGCCGCCGCGTCCTCGCCCGACTGCAAATACGACCTGCCCAGATCATAATACTCCCACGCGGTCCGCGGCGGCTCCGCCGCGGTCAGCGACGGATCTCGCTCGCCCAACAGAGCCAGATAACGCCCCAGGTCGCGGGCCAGGGCGGGGCTCAAGCCAAACCGCGCCCGCGCCTCGCGCAGCATGCTCACGGCGTCGCGCAACCCGTCCCGCGAACCCTTTGCCTTGTCCGATCGAGCCGCCAGGTCGGCCCAGATGGTCGCGAGATCGAGAAAATCCGTCCGGATCTGCGCCTCCAGGTTGGGTTTCATTCGTTCGCCGCCGGGACGTGAGAATCGGTTTTGAAGGGCCCAGATCTCCTTGCCCCGCGTGAGCAACGAGGCGGCGGCGTCCTCAGGCGCGTCGCCCACGCCCAGCCGAGAGCGCAGCATGTCGACCATCTCGTGCAGACTGGCCGCGGTGCGCTCGTTCTCGACCCGCGCCAGGCGATCCCGCAGCGCTTGCTTGCGATTGTCGAGCTCCGGCAGAAACGACGCGAGCTGGAGCCCTCTGCGCAGCGCCAGGGCCGCCTCGTCGTAATGGTCGCGGTGCAGGTGCCGCTTGGCCATGGCGAGGGAGTCGTCGATTTCCCGATCCCACTGGCGCACCAGGGCAAAGCCGATCACGAGCGCGGCCAGGAGCGCGGGCGCGGCCGCGAATCGCAACAGGCCCACGGTCAGCCCCGAGGGCGATCGCTTCCGCCACTTCCGCCAGCGCTCCAGCCAACTGCGATTCGCCACCCCCACCAGCGGCTGGTCGCTCAAATGCCGCCGCAGGTCGCGCGCGAGCGATCCCGCGTCCGCGTAGCGATCCTCGGGCGCGGGCGCCAGGCATTTCTGGATGATGTCCGACAGGCCCGTGGAAACAGCGGGATTGCCGCTTCGGAGCGGCCGGCCCCCCGCGGCCGGATCGCTCGCGCCGCCGAGCGCCTGCTCGAGCAGCAAACCCAGCGAATAGATGTCGGAACGGCCGTCGATCGTCGCCCGGATCGGCCGCCCCTCCCGCAGCGAATCCATCACCTCGCGCTGTTCAGGGGAGAGAAACCCCACGGTTCCACCCAGCCGATCGGGAACCGGAAACCCAGGTCCGACAGGCGCTCGCGCCAGATGAAAATCGAGCAGCATCGGCTGGCCGTCCGCCGCCAGTTGCACGTTCGACGGCTTGACGTCCAGATGGATCAGCTCGCGATCGTGGGCGTACTGAAGCGCTTCCGCCAGGCACGCGCCGATCCAGCAGACCACCTGGACGTAATCGGCTTTCGCCATGAACGCCCGGAATGGGCCAATCGACAGATCGTCCGTGGGAAGGCCCGCGGCGCGGCGATCGAGCGCCTCCAGGAACTGGCGCCCGGTTCGTCGAGCCGCGGGCACGTTCTTGAACTCCGGGTCGTCGAGCACCCGCGCCAGCGTCGAACCCCCCAGGTAGGGCATGCCAATCAAGCGAATCCGACGCTCGGGAATGGCGTGCTCAAAGTAAATGGGGACGATATTCGTGTGCCGTAGCCGCGCCAGCGACAGATGCTCTTCGTGAACCAATGGCGTCGCCTTGAGCACGACCAGGCGGTCGGCGAGCGAATGCTGACGGGCGAGGTACGTTCTTCCGACCGACCCGCGCCCGATCTCGGCCTCGAGCCGGAAGTCCCCCAGATCGTCGCCGACGCCGGGGAAATCCGCCGGCGGCAACGCGCGGAGCATGCGGTCGCACTCGAGCAAGAGCGACAATTGTTGGCGATACCGCGGATAGCGGGCCAGGATCAGGTCCGAGACCTCCGTTTCGCCATGCTCGCGGCGCAGGCAGGCCTCTTCATAGATCAGGCGAATCGCGTGCTCCTCGGAGAGCCGCTCGCTTTCGAGGTATTCGGCCGCCCGCGGTCGCTCGCCCCGGCCCCACGCCGCCGCCATGAGGTCCGCGTACCGCCCGACCGTTTCGGATGATGGCGTGGCGCTCGCCGCGAAAACCCGGTCAGCCATCAGCCCGCGACCCCCTCATATGGCCTGATCGGCGGTCGGTCGAGAAGCCGTTTGATCGGCTCGCTCGGCGGAATCCCCCGTCTCGGCGTAA
The DNA here is from genome assembly GCA_027459775.1 of Planctomycetales bacterium. Classification (GTDB taxonomy): domain Bacteria; phylum Planctomycetota; class Planctomycetia; order Isosphaerales; family Isosphaeraceae; genus JAKBAP01. Next base: position 20,638 of record DAIDHE010000468.1, read on the forward strand.
CGCTTGGCAAGCTCATACAAGATCCGCCGCACGCTCCCCTCGTGCAAACCCGTTCGTGCGGCGATCTCGACGATCGAAAGCCCCAGCCGCTTGTACCGCAGCAGATCATGGTGGGCCGGCGGGCAGAGCTTGAGCATCCGGTCCCAGATCTCGTCCCGCTGGGCGATCTGGCTGGCGCGGGGATCGCCAGCCACGAGCGATTCCGCCGTCGGCGATTCGTCCAGCGCGGTCTCGCGCTTCACCGCCTTCTGATATTTTCGGCAGCGGTCGAGAAATCGATTGCGCGCCAGCCGCGTGAGGAACGCCTGAAGCTTGTCCCGGTCGGCGAATCGCCAGCGCTCGTTTTGCAGCCCCTCGAGAACGTCGGCCCACACCGACTGCACCACGTCCATCGAGTCAAACTTGCCCCGTAGCGCGGGGCGGAGCTGGCGGCGAACCAGCATCCGCAAATACGGCTCGTAGGTGCGAAAAACTTCCTCCGCGGCCGAGACGTCGCCGCCGTTGAACCGCTCGATCAATCGGTCCAGATCCTCGACGCTCACCGGTGATCGACCCCCCAGCGCGGCGGCAGCCCAGGCATGCCAGGAAAATACGACGCGTCGTCGTCCCCAGGGCCAGACCCCGCCTGATCGCAGGCGGGCGCAATGTATCGCTGATCGCGGATTCGCCTGCGCAAGGCTTCCGCGGCCACGCCGGCCAACACGATCGTCATTGTCTTCGTCGCCCGCCCTTCCCAGACGCCCCAGTCGCTGGCAACGAGGCCCGAACTCCCAAACAGCTCATCGATCGACTGTTCCAGAGCGCGGCGCTCGAATCGTGAGCCGATCGCGAGCAAGTCGGCCCCCCGAGTCGCATCCGTCTCAACCGAAGCGGCTTCGGATTCCGCCAGGTCTTGCTCCGGCGTCTCGCCGGGCTCAGGCTGCTCGACATCGACCAGGGCCACGGCGCTGGAAGCAGGCGACGGATCGTTCGCCAAGCCAGGGCGATCGAGGGATGGCCCAGGCGACGAGCTCACGCCGGTGTCGACCACGACCCCGCGATCCGCCGGATCAAGTCGAAGACTGACGGACGAGGCCGCGGTCGTGATCGTGATCGTCGCCGCACTCGACCCCGCGCCCGGCTCGGTCGTCGACCCGGCCAGGTCACCCCCGCTCCCCTGAGCGGCCGCGATCCCCTGGACGATCGCGGAATTCATGTCCTCGCCCGAGCCGCTGGCGATCAGACCCGACGCGATGGCCGCGCTCGCCGCGTCCTCGTCGTCGGCCAAGGTCGCGAGATCCACCCCGGCCGGCGCTGGGGGAGCCGCGGCGGACCCGGGACTCGTCCCCTTCACGACCGAGGTCCCAGAAACCGGGGCCGACGTCACGGCCACCGCCGAATTGCCATCCCCGGAACTCCCCGTCTCGGCCAAGCTCGCACCCGACGCCAGATCCCCACTCGTGGACTTCGGGACCGGTTGCGACGTCTCACGCGAAAGCTCTGTACTCGGCACGCGAACTTCCGTCGCGGGTCGGCCCACGCTCGACGCCGCGCCCACAATCGATGCAACACTCAAGAGACGTCGATCTTCGAGACCGTCAATGTCGAGGAATCGCCGCGCCGTTGGACGCCGCCGCATTCGAATCAAATCCCCCACTCCGTACCTCCCGCTCGCAAAAACGGGCACGAGGACTAAATGATTAGCGGATTAACTAGTCGTAATTGTAATCCGCCGGGCCGTGAAAATCCAGAGGCCAACCAACCCCGAGTACGGCGCCATGCCAGGATCGTGTCGGAGACTGTCTAGAATCCAATCGAAATCGGCGCTCGGCTCGCGACGTCACCGCCAACCCACGCTCGAGCCCATCAACCCATAAGGGATTGAGCCATGGCGTGCTGTTGCTGCATGCCCGGAGGCGATCCCGTGATTCGGCCCCTTGAAAACGCCCGGCTCGCGGGGCTAAGGTATTCTTTGGACTGAGTGTTCGTTCCACCGCCTGGGAGCGGTTGCACGGCTGGTGCCGGCCCCGGTCTTCAAAACCGGCGAGGGACCTGGCGACAGGCCCCTGGTGGGTTCAATTCCCATGCGTTCCCGCCATTCTTCATGCGCAGTCGCACGCCCGCGAGCGGGTGCTAATCCCAGTAGCCGCAAGCCCGCAAGTGCGCAGCCCCACGCGTGATGCGGTCTTGCCGGCCAGGCAAGCCCGGATCGGGCTCGCCCGCGATCCCTTCGATCTCGATCGTGTACGGGCCCCGGAAGCCGACGCCATCCAGAATCCGCCGCACCCGCGCGAAATCCACCGCCCCCCCCGCGCCCGGCTCGGGGAAATACCAGTCCTCGAACCGTCCCCGGCTATCCTTCAAGTGGACGTTGCTCACCAGGTGCTTGACCTGCTCGAGCTCGTCGCAGGGGTCCACGCCGTCGTTGTAATACCCGATGTTGCCGGTGTCGAAATTGAGCCGGACCGCCGGATGATCGACGTCGTGCATGAGCGCGCGCATCGCCGCGGCATTCTGGGTCGGCCCCTTGTGGGTTTCGAGCGCCAGCACAGCGCCCCATTCGGCGGCCACGTCTCCGAGCCAGCGCAAATGGGCGACGACTTCGGAGCGCTCGGCCGCGTCGGACGGCTGGCCCGCCCCCGTCACGCAGACCTTGACCCCGAACCAGCGGGTCGCGAACCGGATCTTCTTGGCGACAAGCGCGGCCCCCACCGAGGTCCGCAAATCGCCCCCCCCCACGTTGCAGCCGCTGACCGCGACCTGGTGTCGCCCGAGATGCTCGAGATACGCGAGCACCTGATCGTCGGGGGCGTTTTCGGTGATCACGACCGATTCCGGGATGACCAGCCCCCCCATGTCGTGGCTCTTGAGCGCGAGCTCCAGATGATCGAGCCCCGTTTCCCGGACCAGCTCGGCCGCCGTCCAGACCCCGGCCGGCCCGTAACAATTGGTGTAACAGCCGATGATGCGTTCCATGGAAGACTCCGGATCCCTTGTCTCTCGGGTCGGCTCGGATCGCCGCCGGCCCGGGGCTCAGCTCGAGCCGGCGGTGGGGTTGGGCTTGTTCTCAAGCGCGACGGGATACTCGCTGGCGGGGTCCACGACGCGAAGGGCGACCTTCCCCTCGAGAACGTCGAGCAAGACCTGGCCGCAGAGCTCCCTGCGCCAGCCGTCCAGCAGCGCGGGCGGGCGGGCGGGGTCGCGGTCTTCCTCGAGCCGCCAGCGGACCAGGTGCTTGAGATCGCCGACGCTCCCCACCAGCGAGCCCGCGATCCCATTGTGGGCGCAGCACTGCGCCAAGGCCGCCGAGAGCAGGTTCGTGATCGTCGCGACGCCGGGCGGCTCTTCATGGCGGTCGGGGAGCTCGGGAAGCGCGTCGTCGGCCACGCCCCGCGCCGCCTCGAGCACCTCCAGAATCTCTTGCCCATGGCTCAAAAGACCGGGCCGATTGAAATCGCGCAGGGCCTCGAGATCGCGCTTGCTCCGCGGCATCCGCTTGGCGATCGCGGTGAGCAGGTCGTCGCGCATGATCTGGCGCATCGGACGATTCCGCCTTCGCGCCACGTCCTCACGCCACTCCGACAGCCGCCGCGCGGCCTCAAGACCCCGGCGGCCGAGCTGATGCAGGCCCGGCAGCCGCCGCCAGCGATCGACGTCCGACCGCCGCGCGATCTCCCGAACCTGATCCCGGAATTCCGCCTCGGCCCACGCGAGGCGGCCGAGCGCCTCCAGCCGCTCGGTCAGACGATCGGCCAGGTCGAACAGATGCCGCACATCATCGAGCGCGTATTCGAGCTGCGCCGGCGACAGCGGCCGCTTCCGCCAGTCGGTCCGCGTCTCGCTCCCGGCCAACGTCACGCCCAGAACCTGGCCCGCGAGATTCACCAGCGACAGCGGATACGAAAACCCCGCCAGCCCGGCCGCGATCTGCACATCGAAAACCCGCTCGGGAAGCTTGCCCGTCCGCAAATGACAGATCCGCAAATCCTCGCCGGCCGCGTGCATCACCACCTGGATCGACGGATCCAGCACCAGCTCCCAGAACGGCGAAACGTCGCCCACCGCCTCGGGATCGATCGCCGCCAACACGTCGGCCGCCGCCACCTGGATCAGGCACAACACCGGCTCGAACGTCTCTTCCGAGACGAATTCCGTGTCAAACGCAAACCGCCCCAGAGCGCGCAACCGGCCGATCAGGTCGCGAAGCTGGGCTCGGGTCGTGATCATGGCGGTCGCCGCGGAATGGCTCATGACCGTACCGCCGACTCGGGCGCCGAGACTACCGGCTGCGCATCGCCTGGGGCGCTCTCGAGCGCGCCCAGGAACTCGAGTAAAACCCGGTTCACGATCTCGGGTTCCTCGACCGGCGCCATGTGACCCGCGCCCGGGATCACCGCCAGCCGAGCGCCTGCGATCGACCGGGCCATGAGCTCCACCTCGGCCGGCGGCGTGATCACGTCGACTTCACCGACCAGCACCAGGGTCGGCACGGAAATCCGCGCCAGCTCGGGGCGGCTGTCGGCGCGACAAGCCATCCCCTTGAGCGCGGCCGCGACCCCCTCGGGCCGGGTTCGCTCCATGATCGATTTGATCGCCTGAACCCGGTCGGGATGGTGGACCAGGGCGGGCTGGCCAAAGAGCCGCGGCAGCATCGAGTCGACCACCGTCGTCACGCCCATCGCCAGGACCACGTGGGCCGTCTTGACCCGCGTCATGGCGGCCTCGGGGGTGTCGGCGGCCGCCCGGGTGTCGAGCAGCAAGAGCCCCCGCAGCCGCTCGGGATGCCGCCGGGCAAAGGCCAGGGCCACATATCCCC